>CAZHPV010000029.1:0-28388 GCA_964534845.1 uncultured Caulobacterales bacterium | reverse complement strand
CTTATATATCCACTAGCAAAATTAAAATCATTTATTCAATATCAAAACATTAAGTCTCTCTTGGGACTTTTACCGTAAACTGCAAATAGAACGCCCATAAAATATCGAACCAATACGATGCCCATAAAAGAGAGTTCACACCAAGCCTTGGAGGCTGCAAACATGCGGCCCAACGATTTTGTCTTCGACTTTATAGTCAGCGAGGACAATCCTGTTTCGACCATTGAACCTAATGGGGACGACACTCAATCTGAGGTAGCGCGAGGGGGCCAAGACGAGGATGATATTATCCAAGATGATCTACCTAAAGATGAGGTTTCATTTCCGGCAAGCCCTTCCGCAGAAATCCGGCCAATACCTTTTATTGCAGACGCGTTTGATAAGCTATTAAATGTAGGCTTTGCTCAATATGATGCAAATTGGTTACTTGTAGATTATAATGCACAAGCCACAAAATTTATGGGTATTGATCCATCCCATGTAAAACCCGGTATAAGCTATGAAAAAACGATAACTTATCTGGCGCATCACGGACGTTTAGGGCCGGAAGAGCCTGAATTACTTGCCGATGCTTTGTTGCAAAATATGATTTTGCGCCGCGATAAAGGCCTATCAGAGCCCGTCATTTTTGATATGACGACACCCAATGGACGATCAGTAAAAATTACCCAGGTTTTAAACTCAGATAATAGCCTTAACATCGCCATTGAAGATGTAACGACGGAAACCCTGCAAAAAGAAACACTAGAAACCGCCTTGCACGCAGCTGCATCCGGCTATTGGCATTATAACCTTAAAACAGAAAAATTCACACTTGAAAGCCTATTTTTAACAGAGAACCTAACCTCCGAACAAGTAGAAAACTTGTCTCTGGAAGACCTATATAAGTTCATTCATAAAAGCGACCGCAAGGAAGTTCACAAAAACTGGCAACACGTCATAACCTCGAGACAAAGCCGAAAAATGACGATCCGGTTTATAACACCTGACAATAAAACGGTCTGGCTAAAATTCTATTTGCGCCCTCAATTTTCTCAAGATGGCAATATCATTGGGCTAATATGTTTTTTCACAGACGTTAGTCATATTTTGCGTATTCAAGATGAGTTGCGTAAATCCAAAGAAGATGCTGAAAAATCGGCACAAAATCTAATCGATCACTATGCGCGTATGAGCCATGAAATTCGTACGCCAATGAATGCGGTGACGGGGATAACAGACGCTCTTATCCAGCTTCATAATGATCCGGCAATAAATCCGAAACTAAAGCTTATAGAGGATTCTGCGGACAGTATTTTACGCATTCTTGATGAGAATCTAGATCATGCAAAAATAAAAGCAGATAAAATCACCTTAGATAAAATCGCTGCCAGCCCTGCAGATATTGTCACAAATATTTGCGATCTATGGCAAACAAAAGCTCTCAGAAATGACGTTAGGCTCTCATGTCGTATAGATGAAAGCGTACCCTCTGAGATTTATTTCGACCCTTACCGCTATGAGCAGTGCTTGAACAATCTCATTTCAAATGCGATCAAGTTTTCGAGCGGTGGAAATGTGCGCGTGATCTTAACACGCCTGCATAAACAGGGCCAATTGCCCCAGCTTGTACTTGTTGTAAAAGACACAGGTATTGGCATGAGCGAAGATCAACAAAACCGCATTTTCGAGGCCTACACACAAGCTGATGATACAATTTCCCGACGTTTTGGCGGCACCGGTCTTGGCATGACAATCACTCAAGAAATCATAAAAACAATGGGCGGCCATATTTCGGTAAAATCCAAACTCGGCGAAGGGACGCTCTTTGCTATCAGCTTACCCATTGAGGATGCGAAGCCCGCTGTGCAACCCAAGTTGACAACATCTACGGATCTGGTGACACAAATAATTGACGAGGATAAAGCTGAACGATCTGCCTACGAAAATCTACGCGTATTGGTTGTTGATGATAATGCTACAAACCATCTCGTCGTCAATTCTCTTATAAGCACGATTGTTGGTGAAATATTTACTGCCAATAATGGCCGAGAGGCTTTGGACATTCTCGAAATTCAAGACATTGATGTTGTCCTGATGGATATTCACATGCCCGTCATGGACGGCATAGAGGCCACATTGGCGATTAGAAGCAGCAATCAAAAATGGGCAAGCGTTCCAATCGTTGCCTTAACAGCCGATCCCCAATATCAACAACATAGGCTTTGCGTAAATATCGGGATGGATTATGCACTATCCAAACCGGTTAAACTTACCGCAATTCTTACAGCTTTTGATGCCGTATCGGGAGAAGACGAATCGGATTTATCCAATTTTGAGAGCTCCTAATCTATTCTTGAATTGATTTTAGAGTAAAATTGTTTTTGAATGTACCCTAGGAAAATACATTCGGGGTGCGACAAATGCAAAACGTGAAAATAACAGGCCTACTGGCCCTAACTCTATTATCCACAGCCTGTAAACCAGCTATACCAGACGGTACAATAGAAACACGGAATTGGTGCTTATCAGGTGGCACTTTTTACACGGCTAATGATGATAATCCCTCAACCGCCGCCATCGCCGTTACAGACGGTATCATAACTTATGTCGCACAGGGCCAAGCAGAAGAGAACTGGTGCGATAAATATGCCGGACGAAATCCACGTGTTCTTAATCTTGCTGGCAAGACACTTTATCCGGGTTTAACAGACGGTCATGGGCATTTTCTAGCAATTGGGTTAAGGGAATTGCAGTTTAATCTCGATCATATCAACTCGATTGAGGCCTTAAAACACGCTCTAAAAACTGTGGTAGATAAAACCCCTAAAGGCGAGTCCATCTATGGGCGCGGGTGGATTGAAACACATTGGCCGGAAAGACGTTTTCCAAACCGCTTTGATCTGGATGAGGTCTCACCTAACAACCCTGTTATACTTGAACGCTCTGACGGTCACTCCGCTGTTGTCAATTCATACGCCTTACGGAAAGCCAATATCACGGCTGATACCCCCTCACCTTTTGGCGGTGATATCCGAAAATTGGATGACGGAGAACCAAGCGGTCTTTTGGTTGATAATGCCGTGAAACTCATGGACGAATTTCTGCCTCAACTCACGGATGAAAAGAAAAAGCTGGCCTATAAAACCGCTTCAGAACTATACGCATCGCGCGGTTGGACAAATATCCATTCCATGTCTGTTGATCCTGACGATATTGATATGATCAACGCCTTGGCCCAATCGGGCGATATTAAAATCCGGGTCTATAACTCAATAGATCTGCTGGAAGGACGCGGTATGCCCAATATGGAGGATGTGGCTACAGCCGAGCATAACCTCATAACGACCCGGGCCATAAAACTCTATGCTGACGGGGCATTGGGGTCTCGCGGGGCCGCTCTCTTAAGTGCCTATAGTGATAGTCCTGATAATACGGGATTAATGACACTAAAGGAAGAAATGGCCCTGCCTATATTGAAAGCCGCCTTGAGATCGGGCACGCAGGTCAACACACATGCTATTGGTGATAAAGCCAATAGAACAGTTCTAAAGTGGTATAAACAAGCTTTTGATGAGGTCCCACCATCCGAGCGTACTGTTGCTGATCCGCGTTGGCGCATAGAGCACGCCCAAATCATACATCCTGATGATATTAAATCCTTCGTAGCCCTTGGGGTCATACCTTCAATGCAACCCTCTCACGCCATTGGAGACTTACACTTTGCCGTAGATAGGATCGGCCCGGACCGATTAGAAGGCGGATATGCTTGGCAAAGCCTGATCGATAGCGGTGCCATTATCGCAGGCGGCTCGGACGCCCCTGTTGAAGTGGGCGATCCGCGTATAGAATTATACGCCGCGACGGTCAGAAAAGACCTAAAGGGCTATAGTAATCCAGATTGGTACCCCGAAGAAAAAGTCTCAAAAGCCAATGCACTGAAAATGTTTACCCTCTGGGCCGCACATGCCGCCTTTCAAGAGGACAAAGTTGGAAGTATTGAAGTTGGCAAGGCTGCGGATTTTAGCGTGTTTTCGAGCGAAATTTTTGACCCTATCCCCCAAAACACCTTAAACATCAAAACGGAACTCACCATTGTTGATGGTAAGGTTGCTTATGAGCGTAATCCGCCTGAATGATCAGTCGTGACCGTAAACGCCATTTTATGTAGGAAAAAGACCTAGTATTAATCCCGGAAATTATTAAACTGAAAGGGCTGCTCATAGCCCAACCCTTTGACGAACTGAATGGCGGCTTGAAGATCGTCGCGTTTTTTACCTGAGACACGTAAACTATCGCCTTGAATGGCTACTTGAACTTTTAGCTTTTCGCTTTTGATTTGTTTCACAATTTTTTTGGCCGTCTCCTTATCAATACCCGCTTTTAGGGTAATATTTTGGCGTACGGATTGGCCGGCAGCTGGCTCGACTTTCTGGTAGTCTAGTTGGCCAGGTTCAATGCCCCGCTTATGTAATTTTCCGCGCAGAACTTCATGCATTTGTTTGAGCTTTAAATCGTCGTCAGCAAAAACTTTAATAACCCCGTCAGAAAACTCTACAGAAGACTTGGAGCCCTTGAAGTCATAGCGCACACTAATTTCGCGCATGACATTCTGAACGGCATTATCCACTTCGGACATATCCACTTCAGATACGATATCAAATGACGGCATGATGTAGGCTCCTTTTCAAAGCCTCCTAAATATACGCTAAGATTTAATCTGTCGAGACTGTTTGCAGACGTGAAGAACGATCAATATCCACGGCACGACCCTCACCGTAATAATTTGAAATTAGCGGCGCGATTACATGCGTATAATCGTCCGACCAAAGTTTCACGCGCGGGCTTGGATTATAAGTCTGCCATTTCTCTTCTTTCAGCGCAATTTCGGCCAATTGCTTATGCGGCCCAACGAGGACCCCTAAGCTGGGCGTAATAAAACGGTGATAGGGTTTATCGGAAAATTCTTCAGGTAAAGCCTTTATATAGAGGGCGCTTAACCCGGCACTTTCAGCCAATCTTACAACAACAGATGTGATATCGGATAAACGATTTGACGTATGGAAGAACAATAAACCATCCGCTTGAAGCCGGCTTTGATAAAGAGCCATAGCTTCACGCGTCAAAAGGTGAGAGGGCACAGAATCTGACGAGAAAGCATCAATCATGATGATATCCTGTGAGTTTGGTTCCAAGGCTGTAAGCTTTAACCTTGCATCCCCTATGCGAACATCCTTTTCACGAGAACAATTCTCTAAATAACTAAAAATTTCAGGATTGCGCGCCATTTCTACAATCACCGGATCAATCTCAAAATAGGTCCAATCATCGCCGTCTTGCTCATAGCACGCCATCGCACCGGCCCCCAGGCCAACCATAGCAACATTAAGGGGTTTCACGGCCTCTGAGCGCTTGGCGCGTAAGGCTTTATCAAATGTCCCGCCGCGCGCGTAATAAGCCAGCGGTATTGTTTGTAGCTCTGGCTTGCGTAGCTGATAATTGTGAATTGTATCCCCATGCGCAAATCTAAAAACCTGTCCCAACTCATGGTCCAACGCTTCAACCTTCACAACACTAAAAAAGGACCGATCCTGAAACACCATAGGACTCCCTACCCTGCTTAAGGTCACCACAACGCAGGCCATTATACCAATATCAATAAGCACTTTGGTTCCGGCATGCCTTGCAAAGCCCAAAGCCAGTAAAAACACTGACAGCCCCAAAATTAAACTTATATTTGCGCCGAGGGATAGTGTTGCAAGAAAACTGTAAATCAAAACAGCGCCACTCGCCCCGCCAATGACGGTCAAGATAGGTTTCAACATTCCGGTTTTAGAAAAATCAAATCGCGGATGGGCAATGCCAGCCAACATTAGCACAAGAATATACTCATAGACCTGATTAAAAATAAGTGGAGAAATCAAGGCGTTGAAAATGCCCCCTGCAACGCCGCCGACCGACATCCATATATAAAATTCTGTCAAGCGGGAAACATCCGGCCTATCCGCGGCCAATCTGGCATGACACATGAGCGCAATGATAAAGTAAGTAACAATGCCAACACTAATGGATAGCACCATATTGAGACGAAAAAAGACCGAGACAAACAATGCCAAGACAATTGAAGCCGTATAGATATGCCGCATGGCATGAATTTTAAAGAGAGGTTTTTTTGCAAAGACAATGATGAAGGTCATCAAATAAAGCGCCAATGGAAGGATCCATAAAAACGGCACAGACCCGATATTATTGGTCATATGTGACGTAACGCCCAACATCAGGCTTGAAGGAATAAATGCAAGGAACACCCACCACAGGCGCCGCTCTACTGTAAGCTTTGCGCGGTTAAGGCCTTCCTCTTGTCCCACAATCTCTATCTGGTCTTTAGGCTTTGACACGAGAAAGGCAAAAATCCCCGCAAAGAGAATAATAATGAGTAAAGCACGGTAACCCCAAGCCCAAAGCCCCGTCTGCTCAGCAAGACGCATGACAGGTTCAAAATAAACCGGATAGAGCGCCAAGGATAGCAAAGAGCCGAAATTACTCGCTGCATATAAGAAATAAGGGTCTCCCGCATCTTTATGGCGTGTGTAGCTAAACCAGCGCTGCAACAGAGGAGCGTTTGCCGATATCGCAAAAAACGGCACGCCAATTGAAACCGCAAATAAAGCAATCAACCAGACCGCCTGCGCTCCGCCTTCAGGCGGCGTCCAGCCCGAAGCGATAGCAAGAGGTAAGAAGAACAAACCCAGAGATAAAATAAGGCTGTGAATGATTATCTGGGCTTTGAGCTGGAAATGTTTAGAGATCAGATGCGCATAAAGATAACCGCCCAAAAGTGTGCCTTGAAAAAACACCATTGCCGTATTCCAGACATTTGAGGCTCCCCCTAAAAGAGGCAATGTCATTTTCGTAAACATGGGCTGTACGGAGAATAACAGCATAGCACTTAGAAAAATCGACAGCGTAAACACACCCATAACCAAAGCCAGTGGTACAGACCGGTGCACGGACTTTCCTTGATTTAAATAATGTGCCGTTTCTGGGTCTGACATTCACCTCTCCCGTTCAAAGACAGAGGTAAAGCCCCGCCCTTAAAACAAGGCATAGGCCAAAGGTTTAAAACTAAGGTTAAACTTTCGTATTTGTGTAAGACTTTAATTCTTTTCTGGCGACCTGCATGCGGTGTACCGCATCTGGCCCGTCAGCAAAGCGTAAAGTCCGCATAGCGGCGTACATACCAGCGAGCGGTGTATCTTGAGATACGCCCGTTCCCCCAAACATCTGCATGGCTTCATCAATAACTTTTAGAGCCATGTTAGGGGCAGCGACCTTAATTTTTGATATCCACGGGGCCGCCGCGCGCGCATCCCCTTGGTCCATCATCCAAGCCGCTTTAAGGCACAGCAAACGGGATTGTTCAATCGAGATACGACATTCCGCGATTATATCATAATTCTGGCCGAGCTTGGCAAGCGGGCGTCCAAATGCCTGACGGGATAAAGAGCGCTCGCACATTAGCTTTAAAGCCCGCTCAGCCTGACCCACCGCGCGCATACAATGGTGAATACGGCCCGGTCCCAAACGCCCCTGAGAGACTTCAAATCCGCGCCCTTCCCCAATAAGCAAAGCGTCAGCAGGTACGCGGACATTTTCAAAACGCATATGTAAATGACCATGCGGCGCATCATCATTGCCAAAGACTTGCATAGCCCGTAATTTCGTAATACCGGGCAATCCTGCGGGCACCACGAACATGGAATGCTGTTGATGCCGTGGCACGTCGCTGTCACGCGGCGCTGTGCGCGCCATTAATATATATACTTTGCAACGAGGATCACCGGCCCCAGAAGACCAATATTTCTCGCCGTTAAAGATCCACTCATCGCCGTCCTTAACGGCACTAAACTCCAGATTAGTCGCATCAGAAGAGGCAACATCAGGTTCCGTCATCAAAAATGCAGACCGGATTTCGCCGTCCAGCAAAGGCTTAAGCCATTTTTCTTTATGTTCAGGCGTTCCGTAACGCTCAAAGACTTCCATATTCCCCGTATCAGGCGCTGAACAGTTAAAAACTTCTGGCCCGAGCATGCAATACCCCATCTCTTCAGCCAGATAGGCATATTCAACAGTCGTTAGGCCATATCCCTCCTGCGAGTCTGTTAACCAGAAATTCCACAACCCTTGAGCTTTGGCCTTAGATTTCAGGCTCTCCCGGATTTCTGTCTGGCGTTTTGTAAATGCAAAACGATCGCCCGCTTTACCAATTTCAGAATGATATTCCGCATCGGCTGCAATAATTTCTTCTTGCATCATTTTGCGTACTTTTTCGACTAGCGGTTTAACCCGCTCTGACATGCCAAGATCCATAGTCATAATATCTGCCTTCTTAAAATCCTGCTGATTGCGCTATTTCTTCCATATGGAAATTTGTATCCCCGAATAATTCCTGAGCGACCCGAATACGTTTCAGATAAAGACCAATATCATATTCATCTGTCATACCGACACCGCCATGCATTTGCACACCCTCAAGTCCGGCCAGCTTCGCGACTTGGCCTACTTTAGCCTTGGTCATATTGACATAATGGGACGCCTTGTTATCTCCAGCATCCATGGCAGATAAAGCGGCCAATACAGCGGATTTCGCGATTTCCAATTCAGTATAGAGATGGGAAGAGCGATGTTGCAGAGCCTGAAAACGGCCAATCTCCGTTCCGAATTGCTTACGTTCACGAATATAATCCGTTGTGATTGTAAAGGCGGCATCGCTTGCTCCGTAAAGCTCGGCAGAAATAGCGGCCCGTCCCGCGCTTAAAATTGTCTCCAAAACGGCGTCCCCACCGTCGACCTCGCCTAAAACAGCATCGGACGTCACCTCGACATCATCAAATTCAATCCTCGCAGCATTGCGACTGTCCACCATAATGGTACGTTCGATATCAACCCCTTTGGATTTTGGGTCGACCAGAAACAGGGTCAGCTTATCCTCGGACGTTTTGGCCGCGACAATAAGTTGGTCTGCAACATGACCATCAACCACCATAGCTTTTGCGCCATTTAACCTAAAGCCATTCCCTGAACGCACCGCCTGCATTTCAATCTTGCTAGGGGCATGTTTTCGACCTTCGTCAACCGCCAGCGCCATAAGCGTTTTTCCAGACGCTATCTTTGGCAACCAGTTTTTCTTCTGATCTAAAGAGCCTGCCTGATTAAGTGCCGTAACGGCCAGAACGGCGGTCGATAAAAAGGGCGAGGCTGAAAGATTACGCCCCATTTGCTCGGCGACCAAACCTGCCGCCATATAGCCCATATCCACGCCGCCGTGATCTTCATCTATCAGAATTCCGGCAAAACCCATATCCGCCATTTCCTGCCACAAGTCCCTGTCAAAACCGGTTTCATCACGCTTGTCGCGCAGAACCCGCAAGCTCGAAACAGGCGCTTTATCCTTGAAAAACCCTTCAGCGCTTTCTTTTAAAAGCTTTTCATCTTCATTTAGAACTAAAGCCACGTTTACGCTCCCGGTAAATTCAGAATATGCTTAGAAATAATATTAAGCTGGATTTCGGAAGTGCCGCCCTCAATAGAATTGGCTTTTGTACGCAACCATTGGCTAGCCAGCTTGCCGTCATTAGAACGTTCGCCCTCCCATTCCAAGCCTTCATGTCCCGCGGCATCCATCATTAATTCATAACGCCTTTTGTTTAATTCCGTGCCGTAATATTTCAGCATTGAGGAATCAGCACCGAGACTCGCACCGGCTTTGGCCTCACCCAGCTTTCGAGCCAAGGTCTGCCCAAAGGCCCAGCTATCAATTTCTGCTTCAGCAATTTTTGCGCGCAGCATTGGTTCTGGTAATTTTCCGTCCTCAAGGCCCAACATACCCGCCGCGACTTCATAGATCGGGCGCATGATATCTGCGCCCTGCCCGCTAATCATTTCGCGTTCATGGGTGAGTAAATATTTTGCAATCGTCCAGCCCTTGTTTAACTCTCCTACAAGATTTTCCTTTGGAACTTTAACATCCTCGAAAAAAGTTTCGCAAAAGGGCGATTTGCCCGAAATCAGCTTAATCGGACGCGCCTCAACTCCCGGCGTTTCCATATCAAATAAAATGAAACTTATGCCGTTATGTTTTTTGGCTTCAAAATCCGTTCTAACAAGGCAGAAAATCCAGTCAGCTTGATCGGCATATGACGTCCAAACCTTTTGCCCATTGACCAGATAATGATCACCCTTATCCTCGCATTTCGTCGCAAGAGAGGCTAGATCGGACCCGGCTCCGGGTTCGGAATAACCCTGACACCACCGAATTTCACCGCGTATGATAGGGGGAAGATATGTCTGCTTTTGTTCCTCAGAACCGAATTTCAACAAGGCGGGTCCTAACATCCAAATACCAAAACTGGACAGTGGAGACCGTGCTTTAATGCGGCGCATTTCCTTTGCCAGAATTTTGGCTTCCACTTTTGACAAACCGCCGCCGCCATATTCTTTTGGCCAAGTCGGTGTAGTCCAGCCCTTCGCTCCCATTCTGTCCATCCAGACTTTCTGCGCTTCGCTTTGAAAAACGGGATTCCGGCCTCCCCAGCACGTATCCGACTCGTCAGTCATCGGCACGCGCATCTCTGCTGGACAATTCTCCTCGAGCCATGCACGAGTTTCTTGCGTGAACTTTTCTAAATCAGTCATATTTTGTCACTATCTCTTATTTTTACAGGGTTCCGGTTTTAATTTTCATACGCGCTAATTCACCTAGAGCCATAGTCATTTGACCATAAGGTTTAAATTTAGGATTATCTGTTTGGCCGTGATAATAGCGGTAATAAATTTGTTGAATAATCACAGCTAAGCGCCAAATCCCGTAAATGTAATAAACCTGAAAATTCGAAACATCTGCGCCGGTTTGAGCGGCGTAAAACTCCAGAATATCTTGCCTACGCATCATACCGGGAGCTTTTGAAGGCTGACGCACCATGAGGTTCATAAATTCAGGGTCATCGGGATCTATCCAGTAGGACAAAGTATTTCCCAAATCCATCATCGGGTCGCCTAAGGCAGAAATCTCCCAATCCAGCAAAGCGTCAATCTGTGTAGGGTCGTCCAAATTCAATATGCAATTATCAATTCGGTAATCACCGTGTAAAATCCCTGCTCCCATTTCGGCCTTAGGCATATTATCTATGAGCCATGTCATGACGTCATCAAATTTATCGACATCCTCCGTCCAGGCCTTTTCAAACCGTTTGTTCCAACCCGCAAATTGGCGCTCTACATAACCTTCGGGTTTACCGAAACTCTCGAGCCCGACCGCCTTGTAATCGAGCGTGTGCAAATCAACCAAGGTTTGAAAAAAGGTCTCACATAGACGCGCCCCTTCTGCGGCTCCCCACCCCCATTCTTGCGGAATGGTATCGTGAATGAGGTGCCCCTCTACACGATCCATAACGTAAAATTCGGCCCCTATAATTGCAGGATCATCCGTATAAAAAAGTGTTTCGGGAACAGGAATAGCGCCCTTTAGCGCGCTCATGACCTTAAATTCCCGGTGCATATCATGGCCTGATTTGGGCTTTGTGCCAAATGGGGGGCGCCGTAAAACCAAACGACGTTCAGGGTAATCCACGGCATAGGTCAAATTCGAGGCCCCGCTTGAATATTGTGTGACCTTCGGCATGCCCTTTAACCCTGCGACCGCGTCTTTAAGAACCGCGTCAACAGCCGCTATATCTAACTCTTCGCCTTTGCGTACAGATACTGTTGGGTTTTGGTCCGTCATTAAATTACTGCGCCCCCGTCAACCACCATGCCTTGTCCCGTAAAGTAACTCGCAGCATCGGATACCATGAACAAGACGGCTCCAACCATCTCCTCGGGTTGGGCCATACGTTTTATGGCTAAGTTTTGGTTCAGGAAAGCTTCCATACCGGGTACATTTTTAAGGCCAGCCGCCAATTTTGTATCCGTAAAACCCGGAAGAAGCGCGTTCACCCGCACACCAGAATGGCTATACTCTTTTGCAAAACCTTTTGTCATATTTATAAGGGCCGCTTTGGTCATGCCGTAAACAACCCGCATTTCCCCGGGTTGAATGCCGTCAATTGAGGCGACATTGACGACAGAGCCGCCGCCGTCTTTCAGCATTAAAGGAATAGCTTTTGAAGTTAAGTAAAACGGCCCCTTTAGATTGACGTCCATGGTCTTGTCATAAGCAGATTCCGGTGTCTCATGGGCAGGTCCAAAATAGGGATTAGTCGCCCCGTTATTAATCAAAATATCCAAACGCCCGTGATTTTTTTCAATCTCTGCCAAAACGCGGTCATGGTCGGCCAACTCGCCCAAATGCAGGGTGGTCGCCGAGGCCTTCAGGCCTTTAGCCTTAATGTCATCGGCAACTTTTGCACAGGCTTCCAGTTTGCGACTTGAACAAATGACCGTAGCGCCATGTTCCGCTAATGCATGGGCCACAGCTTCCCCAATACCCCGGCTGGCACCAGCCACTAAAGCTACTTTTCCGGTTAAATCAAAACGTGCCATAAATGTCTCCTTACTGGTTTAGAGCGGCAAATCTTCCTTTGCTACTTTGCTTTTAAGGTAAGCCATGCCGTCAATATATGTCTGATAATCTGCCGCCTTATTATAGAAATAGTCTTTTACGATAGGGTGAGACAAAACAAGAAACTGATTTGTTTCGATCGCCGTTTTTAGCACATTGGCGACATCTGAAGGCTCAAGAAAGCCATCCTTATTATTCTCAGCAAATTTGTGCCCTTTGGTCATATTCGTACGGACATATTGTGGGCAAATACAATGTACTGCAATTCCATCACTCTTATGTTGGATAGCCAAGCTCTCGGCAAACCCTACCGCAGCATGTTTCGTCGTAGAATATGAAGCACTTCCAATCTGGTTTAATAATCCGGCAGCCGATGCCGTTATCACGAACCGACCAGAGCCGCGTTCTATCCATCCGGGCAATAAGACCCTTGCAGCATAAACGCTGGACATAACATTTATCTGCCAGCTCATTTCCCACTGGGCATTGGTCGCATCAGCAGCATGTGCGGGATCACCAAACCCAACCCCGGCATTGGAAATAAAAATATCAATAGGCCCGTTTTTAGCCTCAGCCCCCTTTATGAAATCCTGCACAGCCGTCTCATCAGAAACGTCACAGGCAAAGGCCGAAGCACCAATGCCTTTTGCGATATCCACAGGAGCCGATAAGTCGCTAATGGCGACATTTGCCCCTTCCTTAAGGAACATTTGGGCAATTGCCAGCCCTATTCCACCCGCTGCGCCTGTTACGGCGACACTTTTTCCTTTTAACATACTCTTTCATAACAAGCTTACCGGAAACGGCAAGCCCTTATGCAATTTGTTTCATACTTACTCTAATTAAACATTCTAACAGTTCCATGGCTGCCTATTTCGCAAGACCATCTGTCAGGTTAGAGGGCTGTGTTTTGTTGAGACTATATTTGGGCGAACGGTCTCCAAACCACCATAATGTTGCAGCGGTTGCGGCAAAAACAGCCGCCTCAACAACGGCCCCCTCTTTGGTAATATAAAAAATCCATGCCGTGATGAACCAAAGCAATAATGTGAGTATAGGTCGCACAAGACGTAGCAAATTCACCACCCACAAACTCGCTGAGCCAGTCATAGCGTCGGCCTGTATGGAGGCCGTCAGGCCTTGCCACGACCCCTTTTGGGCAGCAAGTGCGAGTTCCAATTCGGTTTCCTGTGACTTAGCCAACATCTGCAACTCGTGTAATTTATATTCATGCGACCAGCGGGCCTGAGCCTGTTTAAATTCCTGTTTGCGTTCAAAATAGCCCGAAACCCGACCTAATACTGTTCCAATAATACCAAACAGGCCGCCTGCCGCGGCATCCAATCCTAATCCAAGTATATCTGCCATTGAGACCTCGCATTTTTCGATCCAAACCAGTGGCGTGGGCGACCAAGATCGATATGTAAAAAAGTTTGATAAAATCCAAACCCCGTAAACCCTACCATCTTACACACCTTGAAAAGCTGACCCCTATCATGCTCGAATAACGAAATATCTGCCGCAAGTGTAAGGTGTTGGGATAACGGGGCTCCGCCTATTCTGGCGTTATGCAGTGAACATCGGTGTCCCGAGAGAATTTGAAAAGGCCTGCCAATATGTTTTCGCGCTTGCGTAAGACGGTCTAAAAACTCCGGCCAAACATAGATTTCGCCGCAATGTCGGCAAGCAAATTCTTCCGGTCTAAAATGCGGCCAATTCTGACTCTGCCAAAAGGTTTGAACGCCAGAGAGTGAACTAAAGGAAGGTAAAAGCGACATACCCGGAGTTTAAACGCTTAACAAACACCGTGGATTTAATAAAAAAACCCGCCAAAGGCGGGTTGAAATTTTATAGTTTTATTTGAAAGGCTTAACTAGCCGCCAAAGATACCAAGCTTACCCGCTTTTTTCGCTGCAAGGTAATAGAAGGTCACGCGGTTCTTTAAACGCTGACTCTTCATGTCTTGGCATACGCCTTTAACAAGATCCAATTGACCAGACTTCAAGCCCAATTTCTTGGTAGCAAATCCGGCGGCAACGCGCTTGACTTCCGCTTCGTCAGAACAAGCAACGAGCGATCCATCACGCGTCCGCAGAGCGACACCGCAATATTTAACTATATTGTCGATCACGTCAGTTTTGGCGGAACGATCAAATTTACGAACATTATCGTAATATTTGGCATTCCCAGCACCTTTACCGGAACCTTTAGAGGTTTTCTTGGCAGCAGACGTCGATTTTGCTTTAGTCGATGTTCTTTTTGCAGAAGCCGATTTTTTCTTAGCAATATTCGGCGCAGCTTTCATCGCACGTGGAGCACCACCCCCGGCTAGAACTTTACCTTGCTTGACCCATTCGTCGCGCTGGATACGCCCCGGAATAGAGTCGATAACACCTTCGACCATTTTTACATCAGCCGCTTTCCAAGCACCGATTTGACGGAAGTAGTAAATACCCTTTGAATGCAGGTCTTTTTCAAACTTCGGTCCAATACCTTTGATTAATTTCAAATCATCAGGTGCACCATCAGTCGGTCCGTCCGTATAAAGGACTTTGACCTTTGGCTTCGCTTTTGCCTTAGGCTTTGGCTTTGGCTTTGGTTTGGCTTTCGCAACAACGCGTTTCTTAGGCGCAGCTTTCTTGGCAACGACACGTGTCTTAGGCGCGGCTTTCTTCTTAGCCTTTGGCGCCTCTGCCAAACGGCCTTCAAGATACTTAACCCGTGCGGCCAGATAACGATTGCGCCACTCTAGAGCATAGCTTTCATCATCATCTGCAGCTGGCGCTGCTTTTGCTGCAACTGCTGTTGCGGCCGTTGCTGCGGCTGCCCCGGTAGCGGCGGCTGCGAGCTTGGATTTCAGGTCGGTTACTTCGGTATCGCGTGTAGACACGCGGCCTTCCAAATCCTGAACACGGGCACGCAACGCATCGGCCTCTGCCCGTAAAGCCCCTTCGCCTTCGGCTGTGAGGTCACCTGTGTGGCCTCTTTTCCAAATCCACCGACCTAATAACAGGCCCAAAAGCCCCATTAGTAAAAGCGGTACGATTAAAAAACAGAGTATATATAATATTGAGTTACTAATCATTTTGAGATCTCCCTACTCGGATTATTCTGACTGCTTGACAACAAATTCGATCCGACGATTTCGTGCCATGCCTTCTGGATTATCATTGCTAGCTATTGGGCTGGCTTCACCATAACCCGTCGCAGTCATACGCGCTAATTCAACACCATTATCGGCCAAATAGGCCAAAACATTGTTTGCACGCGCCTCTGATAAGAGCTGATTATAATTTTCGTTACCATCAGCATCTGTATGTCCACCAATTTCAATCTTGAAGTCAGCACATTGTACGGCGGCTGACGCAAGGTTGTTAAGTAAATCAAAGCTTTGGGCTCCGCGGATTTCCGCCTTGCCATACGCAAAGTTGATCTTATTGCCAGCCTTCAGATTATTGATCAGATTCTGACACACAGATTTGGATTTAATCTCGCCAACATTAACTGCAGCGACATTAGGAACCGAAATATTTGCGGCTCCGCCGTAACTATTCGGCAAATTATTTATGTAATTATTTGCAGCATTACGTGTCGCTTCATCACTGGCGCGACCTGTAATTACAGTCTCGAGCGTATCCATAGTGAATTGCCCTTGCTCCAAATTAGATAATTGCTGGAGATTGCCCATAACGATATTTGGCCACTCTCCATTTGGCGCTCCAAGAGCCAGTTTGACTTTATTATCTGTCACCCGGCCGGAAAATAAATCCTCGGCCCGTTGTAAAACAGCACTACGTGCCTCCTCGGATCCGACATATCCCGAAACTGTAACATTTCCAGACTGATCCTTTACGGCATTAAACACATAAGGCGATGCGGTTGGTAGCTCGACGACTTTAAAGTCATTGCGCACGCCATGCCATGAGCGCTTCTTGTTTTTACATTTTTCACACTTAGCGCCCTTAGCCACTTCAACCGCTCTGTCCGCTAAGGCCTTATTGGGAGCTGTACCTGATAAGGTTGCAACATTCCCGCTCATATCAACATTAGCAAAAGAATCCAACCCTTCGGCTTTAAGCGCAGCTTTAACAGCATCACCCATTTGATTTGTATGTTTTTGACCGTTCCATGGACCAAAGATAGATAAGACTAGTGCTACTAAAAACAATATTAATAGTGCTAGAAACTTACGACTTCCCATATCGTCCCTCCCTATGCGTTATGACAACATTGATTTGTGTTAACGGAAAGTAATTCCAATAGCAATGCAGCAATTGCAGCCAATACGAGAAATTAAACCTATTTCAGATAATTTCTTCCCCGATTAAGTGTTAAAAGCGAAGGCAGCACACGTGTTAGGCCGCGCTAAGCCTCAGAGGCGCAGAGAGCCTAACGCGATAATTTACGAATGGCCTCTTCATATTCCGCTTTCATCGAATCAACAATCTCTTGGACGGTTGGAACACTATGGACACTTCCGACGCCTTGGCCTGCGCCCCAAATATCCTTCCATGCTTTTGCATCCGTATTCCCTCCCGAACCAAAATTCATGGCGGTTTTGTCTGATTTGGGTAAGTTGTTGGGATCCATGCCCGCCTTCTCGATAGAGCCTTTTAAGTAATTGCCGTGAACACCTGTAAACAGATTTGAATAGACTATGTCCTCTCCGGTTGAATCAACGATCTCGTTTTTATAATCATTGGACGCATTAGCTTCTTGCGAGGCAATAAACCGCGTGCCGATATACGCCATATCGCCTCCCATCGCCAAAGCGGCGGCAACCGAGCCGCCCGTCGCAATAGAACCGGAAACAAGCAAAGGCCCGTCATGCATCGCGCGAAGTTCGGGGATAAGCGCAAAGGGTGATAATGTACCAGCATGCCCACCAGCTCCCGAACACACGGCAATTAATCCGTCAGCCCCCATTGATAGAGCCTTTCGTGAATGCCGTAAGTTTGTGACATCATGCAATATAATACCGCCATAACTATGTGCGGCATCGTAAACCATTTTATTGGCTTGCAGACTTGTAATAATTATCGGCACCTCATGTTTAACGCAAACCTGCATATCATGCTCGAGGCGATTATTTGACGGGTGACAAATTTGATTAACGGCAAAGGGTGCAACCTTTTTATCCGGGTTCTCTTTTTGGTATTGCTCAAGTTCCAGTTTTATCCGGATAATCCATTTTTCTAACTCCTCTGCTGGTCGGGCATTCAGCGCAGGAAATGACCCAATGACGCCCGCCTTACATTGCGCAATGACTAATTCTGGTCCGGAGACAATAAACAAAGGCGCAGCAATAACTGGCAGTTCAAGATTTTTTAAAATTTCAGGGAGAGCCATAAATAAATCCATAGAGTTTCATTGTTATCTATGCAACTATATTCATAGACGTAAATGTAAAGGGAAAAACTTTCAACACGCAAAATTTTAGCACTGCCCCTGCTTACTTCAGTCAATATGACGAAGCCGCATGGGCATTCGCGCGTTAGGTTTTTTGGAGTAATTTATGCGTATGATTTTAAAGGCTCAAATCAACTTGTTTTACCTCCTCCTGCTAATATGCCTCACAGCTTTAGGGATTACAGGCTGCGACACAGTTGAAGACGGGAAGATTGACATCGTCAAACCGCCTATCGCTTCCGCTGGCGATATTGGTCGCCGCATAGAACGCCTATCCTCTGACGAATTTGAAGGTCGCGAACCCGGAACTGACGGCGGCCGAAAGGCCGCACAATTTATTGCAGATGAAATGAAAATGGCGGGCCTGGTTCCGATGGGAAAGAACGGGTCATATTTTCAACCTGTGGAACTAACAGAAGCCACGGTTTTACCAGGGTCTACATTGTCCATTTCAACGGCGGACGACACAGTCCTTCAATCCGACCAGAACACAAATTCTGTCTTTTGGACAAAACGTTTAAATGAAACAATCTCAATTAAGGACAGTGAACTGGTTTTTGTAGGTTACGGCATTGTTGCGCCTGAATATGGTTGGGATGATTATGCTGGGCTGGATGTTAAAGGCAAGACAGTCATTATACTTGTAAATGACCCCGGGTTTGAGACTCTGGACGAGAGCTTGTTCAAAGCCAGTGCGATGACCTATTACGGGCGGTGGACATATAAGTTTGAAGAAGCCGGACGCCAAGGCGCGGCCGCTGCTCTCATTGTGCATGAAACCAAACCTGCCAGCTATGGATGGGGGGTGGTTTCCGGCTCATGGAGTGGCCCGCAATATGATCTGGTCCGTCCGGATAAAGGCGCCTCGCGCGTCCAATTAGAAGGCTGGCTTCAGAAAGATGCCGCCCAGACTATTTTTACCGCAGCCGATATGAATTTCGAAACCGCTAAAACGGCGGCTTTAACGCAAGGCTTCAAGCCTCAACCTATGGCCGGGCTCAGCCTATCGGCCACCCTAAACCAAAGAATCACGACAGTTAAATCGAATAACGTAGCCGGAGGGGTTATCGGAACCGAATATCCTGACGAATATATTCTCTATATGGGCCATTGGGACCATCTCGGCATAAATGCCAAGATTGAAGGCGATAATATCTGGAACGGCGCTGTAGACAATGCAACCGGAATATCCGTTATCCTTGAAATTGGCGAGGCTTTTGCTGAGCAAGGCGCGCCGAAACGATCGGTTTTGATATTAGCGCTCACGGCCGAAGAATCTGGATTACTTGGTTCGGCTTACTACGCCGAAGATCCGCTCATTGCGCTGGAGAAAACGGTCGCCGGAATCAACATTGATGGCATGATGCCCATTGGCAAAACGAAAGATATGATTGTAATTGGTTACGGGGCCTCCCAGCTAGAAGATCGTTTAGACACTGTGCTTAAGGCGCGTGATATGTATATCGCACCCGACCCCGAGCCCGAGGCCGGTTATTATTACCGCTCAGACCATATTAGTCTGGCTAAAAAAGGCGTCCCCATGCTTTATCCCAATACGGGGAATGATCACATTATTAATGGCCGGAGTTTTGGTGAAAAATTCAGGGAAGAATATAATAGAGAACGCTATCACAAGCCCGAGGATGAATATGACAATAGCTGGGATTTATCCGGGATCAAGGAGACAACGGAAATTCTCTTTGAGCTGGGCAATGATCTCGCTAATAGTCCGGATTGGCCCAATTGGTATGAGGACACAGAATTTCGCGCACTCCGGGACGAGATGTTAGACAAATAGATTTACGCCAAACCGAATTCCCGAGATTATATAAAGAGGGGAATGTATAATGGCTCGAAAATTCACGTGTGAATTGAATGTGATATGTAAATATAATCGTTTCGTTGTAATACGAGCCATAAACAAAAAGAAACTTACCAATAACTAGGTACATTATGCAGTCTTTCTCAAAAGCCCTATATAAAGCTTTAAAACTTGGTGCCCTTACGGCCTGTGCAGCCCTGTTTGTTTTATGTCTTAGCGCCTTAGCCCATGCCGAAGGGCCAGCTGGAAGCCCTACCGATCAAGTGGCTAAATTCCGGCAATTAGGCACAGAACTGCCTACGCCCAATATTTTTAGAACCGCCTCGGGCGCGCCGGGTCCGGCCTATTGGCAACAACAAGCTGATTATGTCATCGACGTCTCGCTGGATGAAGATGAAAAGCGCATATCGGGTCTGGCCCAGATAAGTTACACAAATAATTCCCCTGACCCTTTACGGTACATTTGGATAGCCTTGGATCAAAACCGTTTCAAAGACGGCTCCCTAGCCCGTGCAAGCACAACCGCCTCTAGCGTAGGGTCGCGTCGAGGTCATGCAAGCGGAGATAAAGACCGCTTTAGCTATAGAGCGCTGCGCTACCAGCAACATTTAGAAGACCGAGAATATGGATTTGAAATCCTATCAGTAAAGGATGCAGATGGTACGCCGTTGGATTATGTCATTAATGACACGATGATGCGCATTGATATGACTACCGCTCTAGACCCTGATGCCCTTATAGGCTTTTCGATTAAATGGGAGCACAATATTATAGATGAGGTCACTGTGGGCGGGCGCGGAGGTTATGAATATTTCCCAGATTCCGATACCTATATTTATGCTCTCGCCCAATGGTTTCCACGATTGGCCGCCTATACGGATTATACGGGATGGCAAAATAAGCAGTTTTTGGGACGCGGGGAATTTGCGCTAGAATTTGGCGATTACGAGGTCAATATAACCGTCCCGTCCGATCATGTCGTTTCCGCAACTGGCGTTCTGCAAAACCCCAGACAAGTCTTAAGCGCAAAGCACAGAAGTCGCCTCGATAAAGCAGGCACGAATAAACCTATTTATATTATCACGCCGGACGAAGCCCTTGAAAATGAGAAGAGCCGCTCTAAAGACAGTAAAACATGGCGGTTTAAGGCTGAAAATGTGCGCGATTTTGCGTGGTCAAGTTCCCGAAAATACATTTGGGACGCCATGCTGTTTGAACAAGACGACGACGATATGCCTGTTGTTACGGCTATGTCGTTTTTTCCTAACGAGGCGGACCCGATCTGGTCACAATATTCCACTCAGGCCGTGGTGCACACCATGGATGTCTATAACCGCTTTGCTTTCAATTACCCCTACCCCACTGCACAATCGGTAAATGCCTGGGAACGCGGCGGTATGGAATACCCCATGATCACCTTTAACGGTTACCGCCCGACAATAGATGAAAAAACCGAAAAAGCCGTTTACTCACGGCGGATAAAATATGGTTTGATAGGGGTTATCATCCACGAAATCGGGCATATTTATTTTCCTATGGTCGTTAATTCTGATGAGCGCCGCTGGACGTGGATGGATGAAGGCCTGAACACATTCCTGGAATATATGACGGAATATGAGTGGGAAGAAAATTTCCCGATAAGCCGTTGGGGTGAACCTAATCCGCTAGACGACATTTCTCGCTATATGCAAAGCTCCAATCAGGTACCTATTATGACACAGTCTGATAGTGTGTTACAATTTGGCCCCAATGCCTATTCCAAACCCGCCGCAGCACTTATGGTTCTGCGCGAAACCGTCATGGGACGTGAGCTATTTGATTTTGCCTTTCGTGAATATGCGACACGCTGGAAGTTCAAACGCCCCACGCCCGCTGATTTTTTCCGTACAATGGAAGATGCATCAGCAGTTGACCTTGACTGGTTTTGGCGGGGATGGTTCTTTGACACAGATCATGTCGATATCGGTATTTCTGATGTCAGAGCCTATCAAATTTCTTCTCAGGACCCAGACGAGGAGCTTGCCAAAGACCGCATAGAAAATGCTAAAAAACATCCTGAAAGTATTACCCAACTCCGCAACCGGGAGGAAGGCCGCGCCCTCCGTATTGATAAGTTTGAAAATCTGGAAGACTTCTATAATGAAAATGACAAATTCACCCCGACAAACAAGGACCGCAATAAATTCGATAGTATGTTAGAAGGGCTAGAACCTTGGGAAAGAACGGCTTATGATCGGGCCTTAGAAGACGGACAAAGCCTCTATTTCATCGATTTTGTTAATCACGGCGGTCTTATCAGCCCCCTTCCCCTCACCCTGAATTATGCCAATGGGGAAACAGAGGACATTATGATTCCTGCTGAAATTTGGCGACGCAATAGCCGCTCTGTAACAAAGCTGATTATACGTAACTCTCCGATAGCGTCAGTAGAACTGGACCGGCACCATCAGACAGCCGATGCGGACTATAACAATAATAGCTTTCCGCCTATTATTACGCCGTCACGCCTAGAACTCTATAAATCCCAATCCAAAAGAAAAAATCTTATGGCTGATATGCTGGTTGAACTCAAAAATTCAGCAAAAGAGGATAAGGTTGACCTTAAGAGGGAAGCGGATAAGGACATTCCGTTAAAGTCAAAAGAGATGAAAAAGAAAGACTTGAAAGCCGATAAAAAGAAAGAGAAAGCCAAAAAGAAAAAGCCGTCTGACAAAATTCAGAACCAGAGCAAAAAGCCAAGCAAAACCAATAAGGCGATTGCGCCCGCTGAAGAAAAGTCAAAAACAAAGACGCAAAAAACCGAGGAAAAATCGATCATTGATAAAACACTCGACCGGTTCCTAAATCGAGGAAAGTAATGCAAACGCGGCGTCAGATCATAAAAACCCTGCAAAGCGGGTTAGCTATACCGGTCAGCGTGTTAATAACGTCCACCCTAGCTGCGCCTGCATATGCCCATCGCCAGAAACTCACCCTATCCGATATACGCTGGGTACCGACAAAACCTCAAAAGGATAAAATATACTCGCTCGCAGACAGATCTGGCACAATGGAAATCACACATAGTTTTCATATACATGAGGCTGAAATCGCGCTCTCCCAAACCTATGGACTTATAAATCCTGATCTTACCGAATTGGAGACGCAGGCAAGATTGGCGCTCTATGTCCAAAACAATTTCAATCTCTCTCAAATCAACGAAACCCCCATAGAACTGGAACTGCTCGGTGCCGATCAGCATAGACAAACTATATATGTATATCAGCAGGTTTCGCTAACAGACCGTCCCGAAGGCTTAATCATAGACTGTCAGTTATTTCGGGACCTCGCTGACCCTCTTATCAACAATGTCGATATTCAGCTCTCGAAAAAGTTACAGTCTTTACAGTTCAAACAGGCTCAAGGTCCAAAAAAGGTACTTGCCTAATACTATTTAGCAGATGATAAGCGATTATGCTTACTGTACACCATCTCAATAATTCGCGCTCCCAACGTATCCTTTGGCTCCTTGAAGAACTCGGCGTCAAATACGATATCCGACATTATAAACGCGACCCTGACACTAACCGTGCGCCAGCCGAACTAAAAGCCATCCACCCTTTGGGAAAATCTCCTGTCATTACTGACGGCGATGAAGTCATCGCTGAAACAGGCGCCATCATTGTTTATATCCTGAACAAATACGGTGAAGGCAAATTGCGGCCCGAACTTGGCTCCCCAAATTACATTAATTATGTACACTTCCTGCATTTCGCCGAAGGGTCTGCCATGCTGCCTTTATTACTGGCTTTATATACCGGATATTTGGGCGAGGCTGCAGCGCCTCTCCAGCCAATGATTTTAGCTGAAATAAGAGCCATTCTGGATTATTGCGAATATACACTTATCAGCCGCGATTATTTTGCAGGCGACACCTTAACTGGCGCTGATATTCAAATGATTTTCCCGCTTGAGGCCGCAAAAGCGCGCGGACGCTTAAAAGGCTATGATGCGTGTAATGAATATGTCGATAAGATACATAAGCGCCCCGCATATTTAAAAGCCCTCGAGCGCGGCGGGGATTACGCTTATGGCCCTAAAATAAAACGCGGCTAATATGCCCACGTCTATTGCGTTCCATCTGGCCTATCCTGTTAAAGACAAGGAAACGACACGCCAATTTTACAGGGATGTTATGGGATGCATACAAGGTCGGGAAGCCGATAACTGGATTGACTTTGACTTTTTTGGTCATCAAATCAGCTTCCATACCAAACCCGAAGCATTTCAAACCGAAGAACCCGTAAATATTGTAGACGGAAAAAATGTTCCCGTTCGGCATTTTGGCGCCATTTTGCCGTGGCAGGATTGGCATGATCTAAAGGATCGTCTTCTAGCCGCTAAGACCGACTTCATCATAGAGCCCTATATACGCTTTGAAGGTCAAACGGGTGAGCAAGCCACGATGTTTTTTACCGACCCGTCCGGCAATGCCCTAGAGTTTAAATCCTTTAAAGACCCAACCCAGATATTTACCGCCTAACCCAGCAGAATTTCACTAAAAACCCTCTTTATAGGGCGTTACGATTTTCCTGTGTTCAAAATCACATCACCCTTGACCTGATACGCAAAATACGATTATAGCACCGCTGGGCCACGTTCCCCCACTGGAGCGCACTTTGTAAGACCGTACAAAAACGCGGTTAACGGAGATTATATTATGGCAATAGCCTCGAAACCGGCTAGCAAACCGGTAAAAAAACCTGCTGATCCGCGCTTTTCCGCCGGACCCACCAAAAAACGTCCCGGCTGGTCACTTGACGCGCTCAAGGACGCCGCTCTTGGTCGCTCGCACAGATCGGCACTTGGCAAAGCAAAGCTAAAAGAAGTCATCGATCTAACCCGCGAAGTCCTCGAAGTTCCCAATAACTACAGAATTGCCATTGTGCCGGCCTCCGACACAGGCGCTGTAGAGATGGCCATGTGGTCATTACTCGGGCCGCGCGGCGTTGACGTGGCCGCTTGGGAAAATTTCGGTAATGCATGGATTACGGATGCAGAAACGCAGCTTCCCCTAAAAGATTTGCGCATATTAAAAGCCGATTATGGTCACCTTCCCCCCTTGCATAACTATACTGGCGATCGTGATTTGGTCTTTACATGGAACGGCACAACCGCAGGCGTGCGCGTGCCTAATGCGGACTTTATTCCCGCGGACCGCGAAGGTTTGACAATTTGTGATGCTACGTCTGCCGTATTTGCGCAGCAAATGGACTGGCCTAAACTGGATGTCGTGACCTATTCATGGCAAAAAAATATGGGCGGAGAAGCTGCCCATGGTATGATAATTCTTTCGCCCAGAGCGGTAGAAAGGCTAGAGAGCTACACGCCCTCTTGGCCTCTTCCCAAAATCTTTATCATGACCAAAAAAGGGAAAATCAATGAAGCTTTATTTGAAGGCTCGACGATTAATACGCCCTCTCTGCTCGCCGCAGAAGATCATCTTGATGCGCTAAAGTGGGTCAAAGCCAATGGCGGATTGCAATTTATGCATGACCGCGCTGATGCTAACGCTAAAGTCTTATGGGACTGGATGGCGAAAACAGACTGGATTGAAAATCTGGCAGCGAAAGAAGAACAACGTTCCAATACCGGTGTATGTATGAAAATCGTCGATCCCCGTTTTAAAGCCCTAGATGCCGACGCCCGAAGTAAATTTGCAAAACGCATTGTCGCGCTATTAGCTGATGAGAATGTCGCTTTGGATTTCGGCTCATACCGGACAGCTCCGGCAGGGTTTCGTGTATGGGCTTCTGGTCTGATCGAAAAGTCGGACCTCGAAGCCTTAACGCCTTGGCTGGATTGGGCTTTTGAAACGATTGCTTCTGAGACCTTCACATAAGCTTTTAGCCTCCCTCCCCCAGAATACACATCATAATTTTACAATAGGAGTTCAACATGCCTAAAGTGTTGATAGCTGATAAAATGTCCGTCGCAGCAACGGAAGTTTTCAAAGCCCGCGGCGTTGATGTCGACGTGATTACCGGTCTTTCAAAAGACGAGCTCATCAAGATAATACCGGAATATGACGGTTTAGCCGTGCGGTCATCCACCCGTCCCGATGCCGAGATTATTGCATCCGCGAAAAATCTCAAAGTTATAGGCCGCGCCGGTATTGGCGTGGATAATATCGACATCGCCGCCGCTACAGATCAGGGTGTTGTGGTTATGAATACGCCCTTTGGCAATGCCATTACAACGGCAGAACACGCTATTGCGATGTTATTATCCGCGGCACGTCAAATTCCAGCAGCCTCTCAACGCACACAGAATGGGGAATGGCCCAAATCTGATTTTAAAGGCACAGAACTTTTCAACAAGACATTAGGATTAGTCGGCTGCGGAAATATTGGTTCACTTGTGGCCGAACGGGCTCTTGGTTTAAAAATGAAAGTCATTGCATTTGACCCCTATCTTACAGAGGAACGAGCGGTAAAGCTCGGCGTCGAAAAAGTGGAGCTTGAGACATTGTTCCGGCGCGCTGATGCCATAACGCTGCATACCCCGCTTGTCGAAAGTACAAAAGGAATAGTCTCACGCGAAAGGCTCGCAATCACAAAAAAAGGTATCATTATTATCAATTGCGCCCGCGGCGGACTTGTCGATGAGGACGCCCTAAAAGATGCTCTGGAAAGCGGGCATGTGAGAGCCGCAGCACTGGATGTTTTTGAGGTTGAACCCGCAAAAGAAAACCCCCTATTTGGAGTGAAAAACTTTATTGCTACGCCTCACCTCGGGGCCTCTACTTTGGAAGCGCAGGAAAATGTAGCTGTGCAGGTCGCCGAACAAATATCGGATTATCTACTAACTGGCGCAGTATCCAATGCGCTTAACACGCCTTCCATTTCCGCCGAAGAAGCCCCCCGCTTGAAGCCTTGGGTAGATTTGGCAGATAAGATGGGACGCCTAATGGGCCAACTCTTGCACAATCCCGTTAAAAAGATCGAGCTGACCTATAAAGGCGCCATTACAAAACTCAATACGACACCTATGAGCGCGGCAGCGCTGGCTGGCTTGCTTAAAAATGCCATGCCAGAAGTCAATATGGTCTCCGCCCCGGTGATTGCCAAAGAACGTGGCATCGGCCTGACTGAAAGCTTTATTGAAGAAGCCGAACGCGCTGAAAGTCTCATTCGGATAACGGTTGAAACCAATGAACGTAAGTTTGCAATTGTAGGTACAATTTACAGATCAGAGCCTCGCATTGTGCGATTGTTCGGTGTACCCATGGATGCAGCGTTTTCCGAGAACATGCTGTACATCCGGAATGATGACCGTCCCGGATTTGTTGGCAAGCTGGGTAATCTCCTTGGCGATGCGAATATCAATATCGCTACCTTTTCTATGGGTCGGATGGAACAAGGCGGCGAAGCGGTCTGTCTTGTTTCAATTGATGATCAGCCATCACATTCTGTATGCGAAAAAATCGCCCAGATTGAGCAGGTCAAAATCGTCGATTCGGTTCAAATATAATTCTTGGTAAAATGTACTCGCATTTTTTTGCAAACCCCGTTAAAGACTAAAAAAGTCTAGGAATAAGATTCTTTAGGCGCAAGGTTTATGCCTTGCGCCTTATTTATGGTGTGAATTATGGGAAATGTGGTCGTCGTCGGATCTCAGTGGGGAGACGAAGGTAAAGGTAAAATTGTCGATTGGTTGTCAAGCCGAGCTGACGTCGTTGTCCGCTTTCAAGGGGGACATAATGCCGGCCATACGCTCGTCATAGACGGTGTAACCTATAAGCTCAGCCTCCTGCCTTCCGGTGTTGTGCGCGGGGAAAAGCTCTCCGTTATTGGCAATGGTGTTGTACTGGACCCATGGGCCTTTATTTCCGAGGTCGAGCGCATAAAGGAACAGGGTGTAAAGGTTACCCCTGAAAATTTGAAAATTTCAGAATCTGCAGCACTGATTTTACCTATACATTCCGAACTTGACGGCATACGTGAAAACCGTGAGGACGGCGTAAAAATCGGTACAACCAAGCGCGGTATTGGTCCGGCTTATGAAGACAAAGTGGCGCGCCGCGCTATACGAGTATGCGATCTGGCTGACCAGACCCATCTGCTCGCGCGCGTCAAAAACCTTCTACATCACCATAATGCCCTACGACGCGGCCTCGGAAAGCCCGAGACTGACGCGGAAGACCTTTATCAAAAACTGATAGATATTGCGCCTAAAATTTTGCCATTTGTCGCCCCTGTCTGGCACGTACTTGACGAAGCCTCCCGTGGGGACAAGCGCATATTGTTTGAAGGCGCACAAGGAGCCATGCTTGACATAGACCACGGCACCTACCCCTTCGTGACCAGTTCTAATACAGTTGCCGGACAAGGTGCTGCGGGGTCAGGTATGGGTCCAGGGTCTCTTAATTTCATTTTGGGCATTACCAAAGCCTATACCACACGCGTTGGAGAAGGCCCTTTCCCAACAGAATTATTTGACGATATAGGCCATAGATTAGGTGAGCGCGGCCATGAGTTTGGTACAGTTACAGGGCGCCAAAGACGGTGCGGGTGGTTTGATGCCGTCATGGTAAAACAGGCCATTATTACGGGCGGCATCACAGGCATAGCTTTGACC
>CAZHPV010000028.1:0-31073 GCA_964534845.1 uncultured Caulobacterales bacterium | reverse complement strand
GCGCAATCAACGCTAAGCCCTATCTCTTCGCTTGACGACAAAGTTGTCCTTGATGTTGTGAATGGTGATACGGCTTTTATGATTGATCGGGAGGCTTATGAAGCTTGGTGGATCGCCGGTGAGTGCAAACATGCATTGCCGCTAGAAACGCAAGCCCCGGACAAAGGAAAAAACCAAATAAATACAATTACTTCCGAAGTGTTTTCAAAGAAGGTTCAACTCGGTACACGCCAAATAGATCTGCAACAGCAGTTTCGATTTAACATGGCGACATCACCGATAACCGTTGAAATATACAACTCCGTACGGGGTGGTTGGTCGTTAGTTCAAGTCGAGTTCGTTGAGAGCTGTGAATTGGATGCGTCCTGCCGTCGTCGTATGGAGTTGCAGACGTGTTAGGGCGCTACAATCAGTCGAAAATAGAAAAAACTACGCAATTACATAGCTTTAGACTGGTTATTGCAAGTTTTTTCCTTGTATTTCTAACTTTATTCTCATCCTTTGCAGCGGCCGATGATACCCAAGGCCCTATAGCGGTGAACCGTGTAGCGGCAGCGCCTGATACTAATCTTTCTGCGCCATCAGGGCGGCAAGCACCCTTGCAGACGACTAGGCAAGCGACTCCTCAGGTGGAAGGGGATCAGGAGCCTACAAAAATCGCTAAGGTTACAAATGTTACAGCCTCAGCGCCAAATTCGGTGAAGCCTGAGCCTGTAACAAAGACAGAGAAATCCGTCGCTATTCCACCTGTTGAGGAGCTTATAGTCAACACCACACTGGTAGCGGAGGTAGATGCAACCATAACCGTTACCTTGGACGGCGAGACGCTTGAGAGCACGGAAGTGCACCGGTCCGAGGACGGAGCGCTCTATGTGAATGCTATTCCGATCTTCGATGCCCTCGATAACGATTTTAAATATGATTCAGAGCTTAAGGCTTTGATTGTAAGGCGGTCTCAAGATAATGCGGTCATGGAGCTTTATACCGATACTGGTATTGTTAAAGCGAATGGCAAAGCCTTGGGCAAGCTTAAGCATTTTGGCGAAGTAACCCAAGGTCGGTTTTTGCTGACACCTAATGCCATTGCTGTTCTATCGGGAGCGTCAGGTAAGTTCGATAGTGACCGAAACCAATTTGATTTTGAATTGGACCCGCGCTTACGGGTGGCGACAGGATTTGAAATATTCGTAAATGACATTTCCTTGGTAAATTTGAACCCCGCGCCAAAATCCATCGGGTCTGTCTTGCTTTTGCCTTTACTGCCGATCGCAGAAGAATTGGGGCATGATGTTACTGTATTGGACGGCACCAATGAAATTAGAGTGCGGCGCGCCCAAGATAGTGCGGTCTTTACGTTCAATCTGGATACGGGATTAATCAAATTACGCGACCGTCCATATGGGATAGCGAAAGATGTCACATATATTGACGAAATCAACTTGCTGCTACCTGTGAGTGCCCTTGAAGCTTTAACCGGCACGCATGTCGAAGTGAGCGGAGGCTCCAACCGGATAGATATTCGCTTAGACCACCGGTTAAAAGATATTATCAAACCCTTTGCTGACGTTGAAGAACTTGCAGGCAATACACCCTTTACCCCCGAAAGCGTGAGTTTTCACTTGGGGCCTGACAGCCTTAATCAGGTTGAAGCCCGATTTAGAGCTGGCAAGATAAATGGGCGATTGCGATATGAAATACCGGACTTGCCCACAAACCCGAAGGAGCTGGAACCCAGTTGGTTGAGTGTGGATTTTGCCCATCTTAACGGTATTACGGGTTCCATAGGTGATTATTCTGCCGACTTCCGTGAACTTGACGGGGTCGGCATTCGCCGTATTAGGGGTGTATCAGCCGTCAAAGAAACAGAAAAAGGCCGTTGGGCGGCCGCGATTGGGTCTCCTGTTAACGGGGCAAGACGTATTTCGGATGACCAGACTCGTCTGGATTACGGCGGCATTGCTGGCGGCGCGCGTTTTGCGAGTGTTAAAGGCTGGGAGGCAGGGGCATCATTTAATGTCGACACCTTAAATGACGATCAGGTTGCGGTTTTATCAGCGATTAGCGGGCGTTTAGGGCGCAAATCCGAAAAGAAATTACAGTGGGATGCCCGCGGTGATGTTGGTGTGTTTAATGGACCGGCCCGTGAAAAGGCCTTTGATATAGCCTTTTCTGGTAATGCCCGTTACGACCTGAGCGAAAATGTGACGCTGGACGGTGTTGTCGAATATGTCGGCGCAGAATTTTTACGATCTGATTTGGATGTTGAAGAGCAAATCGAGGCCGCAACAGCGCTATTATCTGACGACGATGAAATCATCGCTGAAGCCGAATTGGAACCTGATACACGTCAGCGTGGCTCTGATGAAGCGCTCATAGGTGCGTCTGTTCGGTTTTCTCCGCGAAAGGACTATGGCTTTTTGCAGCGTCCCGCCTTGTCAGCTCGCGCGCAAGTACGGCGTTCCGGATTGTTAACCGGAACGGAGAATGAGCAAGATCTTGTCACTTACGGCGCAAATTTCAGTGCAGCGATCACAAATACAGGCGTAGACTTGTCCTTAAGCGCTTCACAGTCTCATCTCACTCAACGTTCATCGGTCGGGACACAAGCCTTACCGGACGAAAATGTCGAGACTGAAAACGTGCTAAGCGAAACGCTCGGAGAGGTTATTGATGATAACGCGGTCAATAGTCTTTCTGAGACTAGCTGGCGTTACGGTATTCGGGCTTCGCGGGAATTTAAACATTTTGGCGTGCAAGCCCAATATGAAAAATCGAGGCTTGCAGACGGGCCTGCAATAGATAATGCCAGCGTTACCGTTGTCGCCCGTAGCTTTAATGTACCCCTTCCCAAAGGGGCGCGGGTCAATGTAACGCCTTCGGCTAGTGCTAATTTTAATGATAGCGGAACAAGCGTACGAGGCGGGGTCATAGCAAACCTCAATTCAGGAGAGTTTTTAGGCAAGAAAACATATTTTCAGGCCAGCTTGGGTGTCTTGCAATCGACAGGTGGTACATTTGGCGCAAGAACGGACAAATTTCTCTCTATGACGCTGGGGCGTCGCGTAAATTTGGGTCGTAATATGTCGCTTGGACTGGCTTATCGAAACGATTTGAGCGGCAATCAACGCATTGGCTTACAACTGGATGGTCGTTTCGAGTTTAATGAAAGCCGAAAATATAAGCGCACTGAAGACGGGCGCGGTATTCTAAAAGGGCGCGTGTTCTTGGATGAAAATCGCGACGGGAAAAAACAAGATGATGAGCCCGGCGTTACGCGTGCACTTGTACAGGTTCGAGGAACAGGACTAGCGCTGCGCAGTGCCAAGGGCGGTGCCTTCACGATTCAAAATATAAAAGAAGGTGTTCATGAGCTTCTGATCGATAATGAAAGCCTGCCGCTCGGTTTTGCCATGCCGGATAATTTTGTTGGACGTGTTTCCATCGTGGATGGTCAGATTACAGATATTTCGATCCCTATCGTGCAACGTGGCCAGATCAGAGGCTTTACATTCATAGACAGTAATGGAGACGGTGAGTTTTCAACAGGTGAAGAGCGCGTAGATGGTGTAACGTTAAATCTGGAAGCCAGCTCAGGAGGGGGCGAGAGCGTCCAAGCACACACTACCAGTTTTGGACAATTCGCTTTCGATGATCTGTCTGCCCAGTCTTATAAGATTACTGTGAACGAAAACAAAAAAGCACAATATATCCCCGGTAAACCCATTGAGGTTGAGTTGGGGCAATCGGATAACCTGATGGTTAGAGTGAAAATTCCGTTGGTACCGCGCGATAGGATTAAGCTCGCCGGTAATAGCGATCCGCCTGACAAATCATCAAAAAATACCAGTGTGCCAGATCAGAGTGATCCGGCGCCACCATAACTAAAGCGGGCTTTGGCCCGCTTTTTTTTGTTTAATAATAATGGTTTAGATTTGTTTTCTAAGGTTCGCGGTGGAAATCAAATATGACATCTATGTCCAGAGATCCCACGCCCAGTGATAAATCATAATCTGGCATGGAATAGAGAAAGTCCAAACGTATGGTTTGTTGATCGATATCACCATTCCCAAGCCGAATACCTGCATTTCTCCCAAATTCCATGATTTGCGTTGACGCACCGCTAAGGTCGCCAAGATCGTCTACAGCATTTATCAAGGTTACCTGACTGGTATCGGCGCGACTTCCGAAATTAAATCCTCCGTCATTTCCGGCAGATTGTATGGAAGGCGTTAGCCCTATATCGCCGAGAGTTAGATTTCCGGCAAAATCACCTGTTGCCTGAGCAAGCGAAGCCCGTGCACGTAAGGAAAACCGCGTATTTCTAGAGGTGATAAAAAAGCTATGGGAATATTCACGCCCGGAACCATCGAGCTTTATGTCTGTTGCGGAGTTTAGCGAGAACTTGGCCAAGCTATCGGAGGCATCGAGAAACCCGTCTCCGTCATCGAAAACCGATTGCGTAATGTTTGTGCCGTCTTGGGTAATACCGAGTTGAAAGCTTTCAATATCCGTCGGATTTGTTCCAGCAATGCTATCCAACGTGCCCGTCGTGTTGAGCGTGTTAACATTTAACGTAAAGGGTATCATTGCCTCACCAAAGGCTACGCAACAACTATTGCTGGAGAAACGCCAATTATCATATATGTCGACATTGCGTCCGTCAGCAACAACAACACAACCAAAGTTGCGACAGAAAAAATCTGTATCAAGAAAGCTTGCATAAGCCTGACTAGAGAGCGCAAAAAGGGCAGTTAAACTGCCCAAAATACGTTTGCTATATGTCAGACTATGATGGTTCATATCATGGCATTGCGTAGGTTATAGTATCGACGGGGACGGATAGAGCCCGGAATTTGTTTTGCGGTGTAAATGTATTTTTAAGTGAAAAATCAATCGTGTAGGATTGCCCGGCTTCAAGTTCGCCGGAATTATCCACTTTAAAATCATAAATGCGTTCACCTTCATTGAGGACAACCGCGTTAAGAGGTGTTTCAATAACAACTTCACCGCCGGCGTCCTTGATAAAAGCCGTGCCCTGCAAGCGCGCATGGGCGTCGCCGTCATTTTTTATCTGCATTGTGACCAAAGAAGGGTCCGCATCATTTATCGCAACACTGGTGACCTCAGGTAAACTCTCAGAGGGCGTAAAAGTGAGATAAAATAGCGAGGCAAGCTGGTAGCGGTTCCACACACCTGACGCTTCACCGCGCTCATCCAGTTCGGGTAGCAGCGTACTGGCAAGGAGAGCAAAACGGTGGTCGCCTTTGTGGTTAATTTTATACGGCGTACTAATCTCGACTTTAACGTCTCTCGATGTGCCGGGTTTTAGCGTTACTTTAGCGGGAGAAAAGCGCACCCAATCCGCAGCAGAGCGCGGAGATTCACCCGGCGGGCTAAGAGCAAGCTTACCTTTTTTGTCTAGACTCCAATCTGCCAAACCCATCGTCATCGATATAGTCTTTGAGGTATGGACATTGCCGATTGTCACGATCTGTGTTTTGCGATCGCCTGGCTTTACTGTCATTTCAACGGTGGAAGGTTGCACACCTACACCAAAGGCGTGCGATATTTGCGAGCTAAACAGCGCTGCGCCCACAAAGCTGAATATGACAGCCGTGCTGGCGACCAATGATGTTCTACGTTTAAAAGCCATAATTATCCCTATAAAACCTGAATTCAGTAAGCATTTTATGAAAGAAAAAGCTTAGTTTTGGGTTAATTACAGCGCTGTTTACAGGCTTAAGCACAAGGCATGGTAAGCGGAAATGCATGTTCGCCCTTCATATAACGCACTTGCAAAGCCACTCTGGAAACGCGACAGTGGCACGGTAATATCTTATCAAAATGAGCTAAATGTGAAAACAGTCCACGCCCGCACTTGTCATTTATGCGAAGCAAACTGCGGCGTATTAATGCATGTTGAGGACGGTGTGGTCACGTCTGTTAAAGGTAATCCCGATCATGTTCTATCAGAAGGTTATATATGCCCTAAGGCGACAGCTATACCGGACATTCAAAATGATCCGGATAGATTGCGACATCCTGTAAAGCGCGTCGGTTCCGCCGAAACGGCCACGTGGCAGGAAATAAGTTGGGAGCAAGCCTATCAGGAAATAGCCGCAAAACATGCCGAAATAACGCGCGGCGTGAAAGTGGCCTCCGTCTATCTAGGTAATCCAAACGTACACAATTATGCCAGCGCTTTTGCCAATCGCACTTTGATTAAGACGTGGGGTGCTAAGGGTATATATTCTGCCTCAACTCTCGATCAGATACCACATATGATTTGTCAGAAGTGGGTTTATGGACATAATGCCTTATACCCTGTTCCAGATATTGATAGAACGCAATATATGCTTTGTGTCGGAGGAAACCCCTTAGCGTCTAACGGCTCATTATGGACCGTGCCTAATGTCAAAGAGCGTATTAAACGATTAAAGCAACGCGGCGGGAAATTTGTCGTTATTGATCCTCGAATCACGGAAACCGCTAAATTTGCCAATCAACATCACTTCATTAAACCTGGAACGGACACGGCCTTTTTTCTTGCCTTGTTAAACTCTCTCGATACGCAAGACTTGATTAACCCCAGCAGGTTGGGCCCAATATTATCGGGCTGGGAACGTGCCCTTGAGGCTGTCCGGGAGTTTGACGCGATCAAATTATCTAATTATTGCGGCATAGATTTAGATGTCATTACGGAAATCGCATCTGAGCTCGGGAATGGACAACCCGCTATTGTTTACGGGCGCATGGGCGTATCTGTTACTAAATATGGCACGCTTAATCATTGGCTCATTCAATTGCTTAACCTTGCGACCGGTAATGTCGACCGGGAAGGGGGCGTTATGTTCCCTGAACCAATTATTGACCCCGTTGAGCGCAGTGGTTCCGGCTCGTTTGGTCGTTATAAAACGCGTCTTAGCGGACGACCCGAGGTTTTAGGTGAACTACCCTCAGCGGAATTAGCCGCAGAAATCATCACAGAGGGCGAGGGACAAATAGGCGCTTTGATGGTTGTTGCTGGAAATCCCGTTTTGTCCGCTCCGGGCGGGCGTCAACTGGATTCGGCCCTTGCAAGCCTTGATCTTATGGTAAGTTTAGACATGTATGTGACGGAAACGTCCCGTCATGCCCACTATATTTTACCACCCTGCGGGCCGTTGCAACGCGATCATTATCCATTGTTTTTTACGCCGCTCGCTATTCGAAATTATGCGGATTATTCCCCCGCACTGTTAGAAAAAGGCCCGGAAGACAAATCCGATTATGATATCGTTCATGAGCTAGCCGAGGCGTTACGCAGATACAGAGGTGATAACACGCCAAGCGTTAAAATGAGCCCTCGCGAAATTCTCGATCAAATTCTCAAGGCCTCTCCTCAGAAAATAAGTCTGGCTGAGATTGAAGCTTGCCCCAATGGTTATGATATGGGGCCGTTAAAACCGCGCCTGCCAGATAGGCTAAAAACCGATGATAAGCGGATTCATTGTGCCCCTGATATTCTAATCAATGAACTCGAGGCGTTTCGCGAGTGCTTTATAGCTTATAAAGGGTCGGCGGATTACCTGCTCATCGGGCGGCGTCATATACGGAGTAATAATAGCTGGCTGCATAATTCCCATCGTTTGATAAAAGGGCCAGACCGCTGCACGCTCATGTTACATCCCGATGATGCCAAAGCGCTAAATGTAAAACAACACGACCGAATACGAGTTTTTAATCATATAGGCGAAGTGAAAATTGCTGCCGAAATTACAGAAGACATTATGCCCGGGGTCATTTCTATTCCGCACGGTTTTGGACATGGTCGTAAAGGGGTGAAGTTATCAAAAGCTGCACAAAATCCCGGCGTGTCGATCAATGACCTCACAGACCCGGCTTTGATTGATGATTTATCAGGAAACGCCGTATTGAATGCTATTCCGGTTAAATTGGAAGCTATGAGAGAGTAGGGCGATCAATTCGAGGTTATAAGACGAGATTTGAATTGCATTCTGCAAAAGACTGCCATTATTGTGCACTAGCTTATATAGGTAATAATTACTAACTGAGGACTCTATTATGCGTGAAGCTGTCATTGTATCAACAGCCCGAACCCCTATTGGGCGGGCTTATCGTGGGGCTTTTAATACCACACCATCTCCAACACTTGCCGGACATTGTATTGACGAAGCCGTTAAACGCGCAGGAATTGACGGCGCGGAGGTTGATGACGTCATTATAGGATCTGCGATGCAGCAGGGTGTGCAGGTTACGATTGGCAGAAATTCTGTCCTCGCCTCGAATTTACCAGTGACCGTGCCAGCCCAATCGGTTGATCGTCAATGTTCTTCGGGCATGATGGCAATAGGCATCGCTGCAAAACAAATTATCGTTGACAACCAACAAATTGCGATAGGCGGCGGGGTAGAATCTATCTCTATGGTGCAGACGGCGGAAATGCGTGTCGCACCCGATATGAATGTCGTTAAAAAACATCCCAATGCTTATATTCAGATGATCGACACTGCTGAAATTGTGTCAGAAAGATATGGTGTTTCGCGAGAAGTTCAGGATGCTTATGCGCTTAGCTCTCAACAGCGCACCCATGCGGCACAAGAAGCGGGTAAATTTGATGACGAAATAGTCCCGCTACCATCGATCATGGCGGTCAAAAATAAAGAGACAGGTGAAATCTCACAGCAAGAGGTAACCTTGACCAAAGATGAAGGTAATCGCCCAGGCACAACGCTAGACGGTTTGGCTGGATTAAAGCCTGTACGTGGGCCTGAAGCCGTAATCACGGCAGGTAATGCCTCACAACTTTCAGACGGGGCGTCTGTGTCGGTTTTGATGGAGGCAAAAGAGTCCTCAAAACGCGGATTAAACCCGTTAGGAATTTATCGCGGCATGGCCGTGGCAGGACTAGAGCCCGAAGAAATGGGCATCGGGCCGGTATTTGCAATTCCGAAGCTGCTAAAAGCAACGGGGTTGAAAATGGACGATATTGATCTGTGGGAATTAAACGAAGCCTTTGCAGTACAAGTTGTTTATTGCCGGGATAAATTAGGTATTCCTATGGAAAATATGAATGTAAATGGCGGCGCGATTTCTATAGGCCATCCTTACGGAATGAGCGGTGCGAGAATGGTCGCACATGCCTTGATAGAAGGTAAGCGTCGAGGGGCTAAATATGTTGTCTCTACTATGTGTGTAGGCGGCGGCATAGGGGCAGCCGGTTTGTTTGAGGTTGCTTAAAAAGGTTCAACTATGAGTGAAATCGAATTTAAAGACCGGGTCGCAATTGTCACGGGTGCGGGCGGCGGACTTGGGCGAACCCATGCTTTGGCCTTAGCTGCGCGCGGTGTTAAGGTCGTTGTCAATGACCTTGGCGGGGCCGTTGACGGGACAGGCGGCTCGGAAACGATGGCACAAAAAGTTGTCGCAGAAATCAAAGCCGGAGGTGGGCACGCTATTGCTAACGGCGCTAACGTCACCAAAGAGGATGAAGTCAGTGAGATGGTCGAACAGGCGTTAAGCACCTTCGGCCATATTGATATTCTCGTCAATAATGCCGGTATCTTGCGCGATAAATCATTTTCTAAAATGGGCATGGACGACTTTAGAACCGTGATGGATGTTCACGTTATGGGTTCCGCTATATGCACAAAAGCAGTCTGGAATCATATGAAAGAACGCAGTTATGGACGCATTGCGATGACAACGTCCTCCTCAGGCATGTATGGTAATTTTGGGCAAACCAATTACGGTGCGGCTAAGGCTGCTTTGTCTGGATTTATGCGGACATTATGCATTGAAGGCGCAAAATACGATATACGTGTTAATGCTTTGGCGCCCGTCGCGGCAACCCGTATGACAGAGGGTTTACTTCCACCGGAAGCCCTTGCCATGTTAGAGCCGGATAGCGTTTCTCAAGGCCTTGTTTATCTCGTAAGTGATGAGGGCCCCAATCGTATTATATTATGCGCGGGTGCTGGTGGTTACGCTGTAACGAAAGTGTTTGAGACCCAAGGCAAAAATTTCCCTGAGGGCGAGCAAACGGCAGAAAATATAGCAAAGCATTTTAATGAAATTTCAGATGAAAAGGACATGCAAGAATTTACCAATGGTATGATGCAAGGTCCTAAATTTATGGCGCGCGCAAAGGCATTGCTTGAGAGTTAAACAGTTACAATACAGGTGGAGGAAATATGGTAATCGTCAAAAAGGATAATTTACAAAGTCTGATTGGAACCGAGGTCGGTCAAAGCGACTGGATTATGATTGATCAGGACCGCATAAATGTTTTCGCTGATGTTACAGAAGATCATCAGTTCATCCACGTCAATGAGGCAGCGGCTAAACAGACGCCCTTTGGCGGAACCATCGCACATGGATTTCTGACTTTATCTCTTTTGTCGAAAATTGCCGAGAGTGCTGGCATGGTGATTGAAGGGGTAAAAATGGGCGTAAATTACGGATTTGAGAAAGTGCGTTTCCTTGCTCCAGTACCTAGCGGGGCTCGTATACGCGGCCGGTTTAATCTTAAATCAGCAGAAGAAAAAAAACCGGGACAAATTTTAATCACTTATGAAGTGAGCGTGGACATTGAAAATCAGGATAAACCTGCGCTGATTGCTGATTGGCTCGTCATGCAATTTGTTTAATTTTCACCAGATCATTTCGGTTGTGAACCAGTAAAAAAGCCGGTGAGTTACACCGGCTTTTCTTAATTAAAAAATCAATAAAAATAGATACTTATTGCTTTTTCTTCTTTTTACCAAAAATACTAGATAAAGTGTCTTCTATAGAAGGCTCTGGAGCGGGCGCTGTTTGCGTCGTACCTGTAGGTGTTGACGGAGTAGGCGCAGGAGCCGAACTACCGCCGCCTAAAATTCCGCCTAGCACATTTCCGATAGATTGTTCAGTTGACGGGCGCGACGCAGGAGTGGTCGTGGTACGCGTTGGCGTGTTTGACGTGGCTGGGGGCGCTGTAGTGGTAGTCCCTTGTGTTCCGCCGAGTACAGATCCTAAAATGGAACCCGCTGAACCCCCGACATTCTTTGAAATCAGTTTGGAGACTTCTTGCTGGGCTTTTACTTTCGCGCGTTCTGCAACGATTTGACCAAGCATATCGGTGTCCAGACCCGCTTTAATCGATCCAAAATTACCTCGCATTCTGATCGGGATGCCAAAGGCCGCCAGCCCCGTTGCGTTTGAGCCTGTTAAGCGCGGACGTAAGCTGAAATCTACGGTTTGGGCCCCAAGGTCCATTTGACCGCCACCTGTTGCTGAAACACCCAGACCATTAAGGTTGAAATCATTTATTTTCGCAACACCATTTTGAATAGTGACAGCGCCTACAATGTCCTGAAAAGCCGTTGAAAATGTCGGGCCGATACCCGCGGGCAATGAGCGAGAGGTAAAGGCTTGATCAATACCGCTGACAAACTGATTAACATCTACACCCGAGACTTTTCCGTCCAGAACACTAAAGTCACCGCTGCCCGTTAGAGACCGCATGATCTCGGCTTGTGAGCGTCCTGCGCCTCTGAAGGAAAACTTGGTGCCTGCCGTTCCGGTGAGATTGGCAAAGCCGGCTACGGCTTTCAAAAAGCTATTGGATTGCATTTTTGATAGTGCAAATGACATATCAAGAGTTGGCACCGATCCGCTTGCGTTCACAACAGCGCGCATATTTCCAAGACCGCCATAGAGTGACATATTGGGGAAGTCCGCAGTTAAAAGACCATTTGATATAGTCGCCGTTATATCAGATTGCCCTAAACTCATTCTATCGGTGATCATATTGGGAGTTGTGACTTTAAAATTGCCGTCAATTGAGCGCAGCATTTCAACATTAATGGGTTCGTTGCTCCAAGGTTCTATATTACCTGAAGGCTTTTGCTTAGCATAACTCGCCATATAGGGACGAAGATCAAGTCCAGATAAATTCAAATTCCCCGTTAAGTTAGGTCTTTGATTAACGGTTTTAACACCGAAACTGCCAGCTCCAGTGATCGCGTCCAATGTCATATTGGCATTATTAAAGGTAAGATTATCGGGCGAACCTGATACGCGACCGGAAATTTTAAAGTTTTCGTATATAGCGCCCGCTTGTGTGCTGGGCGGTAAGACCGTGCCATTAGTCTGCGCTATCTGTCTGAGCGAGGCTATCTCCGCATTGAGTTGTCCGTTGACATTTAAGCTACCGGATTGCGCAACACTGCCTGTAAAGGACCCGTTGAGTTGTCCGTCCCGCAATTGGGCGTTGAGGTCCTCAAGTTTGTATTGCGTACCGTTTAACGTTAGACGGCCAGTGGATGTTAGACGGCCAACGGATGAAAGATAGGGGTTCTCGATATTTGCTTTTTGCGCGAGTGTCTGAGCTGATGGAACATCAATATCGAAATTTCCGCTCAGGGCGAGGGCGTCTGAATAGGTGCCATTGCCATTGAAATTACCATTAATAGCCCCATTGCTCAGGCCCACATCGACATTATTTAAAACGGTGCTTGTCCCGCCATGGCTCAAAGTCCCGCTAGCCTGTATCGCACCAATTGCGCCTGCTTGTTCGATTTCAAGACCAGCAACGTCGTTTAGACGTTCAAATGAAGGTATGTCTGCGGAAAATGCGCCGTCAGCCGAAATGGCCTCGCCGCGCTTATTAACACGGCCATTATAGTTCGCCTGGAGCAACTCGCCGTCAATAGTAAGTGAGGCAATATCCGATTGAATATCCTCTCCTTGTAGATTTATTGTCCCATTGGCCTTCAGCGCACCGATAGCACTGGCTTGTTCGATTTTGAGATCTGCCACCTCATTTAATCTGGCGAATGAAGGTATATCCGCCGAAAAACTACCATTAGCCGTGATTATTTCGCCTGTTTTTGAAAACTGTCCTTGATAGTCCGCATCCAGGGTTTCTCCATTGACTTTCAGTTTGGAAAAATCGGCTTTAATATTTTCACCCTTTAAGCTGAGATTGCCATTTGCATCCAGAGTACGAATGACTGCGGCTTGTGGGATGTCTTGTTCAAAGGCCGTCAATAAAGCCGGTAAGTCATCAATCTTTGCAGTAAAGGGGCCATCAAGTGAAATCGCGTCATTGTAATTCCCTTTCCCCTCGAAACTTGCCAGTAGACCTGAGCCGGTTATGTTGGCATCAACATTATTGACGGCAAATCCATCACCTTGCGCTTTCATATCCGTGCTAAGGTCAATTTTATCGATTTTTTCTAAGCCCTTAATGTCTTGATCAAATAGGGTCGCTATTTTTTTAACGTTAGAAATTTTGGCGTCCAAACGTCCGTTAAAAACGGGTTTCTCAGCCAGCTTGGCATCGCCTTTATACTTAACATCAACATCGTCGCCGATAATATGGATTTGCGCACCATTCGCTGCGAAAGTTTTCCCGTCAAAATCATAGCCCCCCGAGATATCGACGTTATTAGCGAGATCGAGATAGGATTGGTTGGGAATTGAGTCCGGTAAAAATGCCTTGAGTTTAGCGACATCGCTGATGTTTCCATCTGCATTAAAAGAAAAGGCAATGTCCCGACTTTGAGTGAATTGACCCTTAGCATCGATTTTTGCAAAACCTGCATCAACGAATATTTCGGCTGGGCTGGATTGTCCATCAAGAAAGCTTCGAGGTGTATCAAGCGAAAGGCTTAAATCAAAAGGGGTTCCGTCAAATACAAGATCACCCTTAACAGCAACGGGGTCGGACAGGCTGGAGAGACTAAAAGCAAGGTTCGCATCGGTTAAACTGTGTGATGTTTTCTCTCCCTCATCACGGAAACGTATCGCAGCGTTTTCGATGGAGAATTTACCAATTTGGGGATCCACACTTGCAAGTCGGCCGTCACGTTTGAAAGGCCCGGTATTCTCAGTCGCTACGGCGCCGGTTTCGCCGTCCTTTTTAAAGACCCAATTGGCCGAACCATCGGCCTTTTTTTGCAAATCGATGATAGGCTCTACCAATGTGAATTTAGAAATTTCTATTTTCTTTGACAGCAAAGGCAATAGCTTTACGCGCGCATCTAACCCCTGCATTTCAGCGAGGTATTCCGCATCAAAGCCTTCTGCATTCGCGATTGTAATGCGTCCGGTCTGCGCCATGATAACCGGAAACACCGACAAATTTACATCGCCTTCAATAGTGACATTGCGCCCGAGCGCTTCACTGAGTTTAGATTGTATTTTATCCTTATAAACATCGGACGGTACAAGGCCGGGCAAAAATATAATGGCCCCAATGATCAAAATAATAAGAAGAGCAATAGCAAGAATAAGTTTTTTCATGTTTAACAACGTGTTTCTAAAGACTGTTTTAGGTATCAGCGCTCACAGTGTGCGTAGATGAAGGCACGGCCTGTTTAAGTAATCCCTATCAGAACCATATTTAAAATGAACATAATCTAAATAAGAGCTCCGTTGGGGTTAAATGTCAGCGTTTTGGGTAAAACTTTTGTGAGTATAGCTTCACTTTAGCGAATAAAACGCAGTTTAGGACTGGTCTTTTCGGGTAAAAAACGCAGTCAGGGTCTGGTATTTGAGCAAATAATGCGTTTATACTGACTCTTGAGTAGCGTTTACGTATCAGATTTGGAGAAAAATATGTGCACACATCACGGTCATAATCCCGTAGCGAGTACAGCTAAAGATCTTGTTGAAGAACATGCGGTTGAACGCCGGCGTATTTTAAAAAATCTGGTAGCGGGCGGCGCAGTCGTTGCGGCAGCACCAGCCATAACAGGTTGCGCTACGAACGCCGAAACGGGCTCTCGGCAATTATTACTGGTTGGCGATAGCCAGTTAAGCTCTTTGGCGGCTGCAAGCTGGGCCGACGCTAAGGCAAAAGTGCCAACCTCCAATGATCCGCGTTATACGAGCCGTTTGCAAAATATCGGAACACGTATTGCGCGCGGTGCGAATAAATCTAACGAGACATGGGACTATGAAGTCTTTGATAATGATACGCGCAATGCTTTTGTACTACCAGGCAACCGCGTAGGCTTTTACAAGGGCATGATGGATTTTGCGGGTACAGATGACCAAATCGCTGCCATTATGGGGCATGAGGTTGGACATGTTACGGGAAAGCATGCCGCTGAACGCGTTAGCCAACAGATGGCAGGCCAACTGGCCGTAACGGCGGGTACGATATTGGCTGGAACGCAAGGCTCCAAACGCTGTCGCACACTTGTAGGTGTTGAGCGCAATAATTGTTTGGCCTCTGTTAACAGGAATACACAACTTATAAATGGGGCCCTCGGTATGGGACTGCAATTGGGTGTTTTACTGCCGTTTTCGCGTAAACATGAAAGCCAATCGGATTTGCTCGGTGCTATTTATATGCAAAAAGCTGGGTATGACCCTTATGAAAGCGTCGCATTGTGGGAAAAAATGGCAGAGGCTAGCGGTTCGCGCCAACCTGAACTTTTATCGACACATCCTGACCCCTCACGCCGTGCCCGTGATTTGCATAACTTTATCAAAGCGCAAGAAGTCCTCGGGTCCCAAGGATGGCAGAGCATCAAAGTTCCTAAAGTGAGTGCTTAAAATAAGTTTTTACTAACTTGCATGCTGGTTAAAAGCTGCTTATAAGCCTGCGAAATGTCGGGGTCTGACTCGGCATGGCTGGATTATCTAATCCCTAAGGAGAAGACATGGCTCGCGTTACTGTAGAAGATTGCGTAGAAAAAATTCCCAACCGCTTTGATTTAGTGCTCCTTGCAGCACATCGTTCGCGCAATATTGCCGCTGGATCGGCTCTTACGGTTGACCGTGACAATGATAAAACCCCAGTTGTTTCTCTAAGGGAACTCGCAGAGGAAAATCTGGACTTAACAGACCTGCGTGACAGTCTTGTAACAGGTCTGCAGCGCGTCATTATTGATGATGATATGCCAGATGAAGAAGAGCAATCTCCGATCTTGGCGCTTGAGCACGGTGAAGCTGGCGCTCCGAGTGAAATGACGGAAGCGGACATGATGAAAGCTCTGCAAAGCGACCGTGACAACGGGCCGGATAATCGTTTCTAGCCTGAATACACTTTTTTATTGTAATATAATCACTTCACCATTTTCTAATGGTTTAAGATATTTGGACGTTTTTCTTTTGCGAGACAGAACGAACTTGCCTATAGCTTAGGCGTGAACAAACCCGTCAAAATAAAACCCAAAGGGCAAAGTTTTTTGCGCCAGTTTGAGTTGGTCGAACGTGTTCGGGCCTATGACCCGTCTGTTGATGAATCCCTGCTTAACAGGGCTTACGTTTTTTCAATGAAAGCCCACGGTACTCAAATGCGTCATTCCGGTGATCCTTATTATGCCCACCCCATAGAGGTAGCTGGCATACTGGCATCGCTTCATCTTGATGTTGCCAGTATTTGCACTGCCTTGCTCCATGATGTTCTCGAAGATACGGATACAAGTTATGAAGAAATCGCCACTACCTTCACGACGGAAATAGCTGATCTCGTAGACGGTGTCACTAAGCTCGGGCAGGTGGAGCTCTCTATCCCCGCGCCGTCACGAGAACGTCAACAGGCGGAAAACTTCCAAAAATTTGTGTTGGCTATGAGTAAGGATGTTCGCGTTTTATTGGTAAAACTTTGCGACCGTTTACATAATATGCGGACATTATATCATCATCCCAAACAAAGTTCGCGTGAACGCATATCACGAGAAACCATGGAAATTTATGCGCCTCTTGCCAGACGTGTGGGTGTTGACAGGATTTGTTCGGAACTTGAAGACCTTTCATTTAGGCATTTAAACCCGGCTGCATTTGAGAGTATTACCAATCGCTTGGAGAGCTGGAGAACAGATCAAGAAGTCGCCATTTCCGAAATGTCGATTGCCTTGAGAGATTTGATGGATGCTCAAGACATTACAGCACGCGTTTATGGCCGCGAAAAGCGCGCCTACGCGATATGGAAAAAACTAGAAAGACAAGGCGTGTCTTTTGAAGATATTGCCGATATTTACGCCTTCCGGGTGATCCTTAATAATCGGGCAGAGTGTTATAAAGTTCTAGGTGTTTTACATGATGCCTATAGATGCGTGCCGTCCCGGTTCAGGGATTTTATTTCGGTGCCGAAGCCAAATGGATATCAGTCTTTACACACAACAATATTAGGTCCGGATAATAACCGTATAGAGCTTCAAATAAGAACAGAACGCATGGAAGACGTCGCCGAACGTGGTGTCGCCGCGCATTGGGCCTATAAAAACGAATCTTATGCTTATGACCCTGAAAGCGCCAAAGAGAGCGGGGGTGATCCTTTGCGCCGTATTCGTCCGCTAGTCGAAATGATGGAGCATACCGGTGATGCCGATGAGTTTTTGGAACATGCTAAACTCGAAATGTTTACAGATCAGGTTTTTACTTTTACGCCTAAAGGCGAGCTTATTTCACTGCCACGCGGTGCTACACCGCTCGATTTTGCCTATGCGGTGCACACGATGGTTGGCGATACCTGTATTGGCGCTTTGATAAATGGGCGCGAACAGGCTTTGCGAACTCGTTTGCAAAATGGGGACGTCGTAAAAATTATTCGGGGTGGGCAAGCCGAACCGCAAGCGGGTTGGGAAAACATTGTTGTAACGGGCAAGGCGCGTTCAGCTTTACGGCGTCTGACACGGGACGGCGAAACCTTAGAATTTCGCCGGATTGGGCATATGATGGCCGAACATTCCTTTGCGCGCGAGGGGCGTGATTTTAGTGAAACTGCGCTAGAAGACGCACTCAAACGTCTTAATCTGGGAAATATAGAAGACTTATATGTGGCCTTAGGGCGAGGAGACCTCACGCGCTCTCAATTTATGATGGCTGTATTTCCGGCACGTGCAAATGATAAAAGTCTCGATTTCGATATTGAACGTGATTTGATCGAGGATAGCACGGCAAAGCTCTACGTAAAAGGGGATGGTTTAACAGCGGGTGTCAGCTTGCATATATCGCCTTGTTGTTCGCCGATAGTGGGTGACCGGATTATTGGATATCAAAAAGGTGAGGGGCGCGGTGTGGCTATACATACGATTGATTGCGACGAATTAGAAGCCTTGGAACAGCATCAGGATAGATGGATTGATCTTGGGTGGCGACGTGCAGCTGCCCAAACGAACTCAATCGGGCGGATTTCAGTCGCCATGGAACATGTTCCTGGCGCGTTGGCAGATGTAACAAAGGCCATTGGAGAAGCTAAAGGTAATGTTATTAATGTGAGAACCTTGCAGCGCTCTAACAGTATTTTCAACATCTTATTTGATGTGGAAGTTATTGATAATCGTCATCTTTTACAGATAATAGCGGCTATGCGAGCCAGTGCCTATGTGTTATCTGCTGAACGCGCTCATCTCGCAACACATTCCTGATCCTTAGGCCACAATATGAATACCGATCAAGTACTGGATATTTTCCGTCAAGCAGGCGCCCTTTTGGAAGGGCATTTTATTTTGTCCTCTGGACTTCGCAGTCCTGTATTCTTGCAAAAAGCGTTTATATTTAAAAACCCTCAAACCACTGAAATTTTATGCAAGGCGCTTGCTCAAAAAATTAGGCGGGATTTAAATACACAACCAGATATCATTGTTGCGCCGGCTATGGGCGGTATTATTCCTGGATATGAAACCGCACGGCATATGGGTCTCGACTCCATATTTACTGAACGCGAAAATGGCACATTTACTCTTAGGCGTGGCTTTAGTCTCGAAAAGGGGCAAAAGGTCCTAATGGTTGAAGATATTGTCACGACGGGTCTGTCCTCGCGCGAGTGTATTGCCAGTATTGAAGCCACAGGCGCTCACGTTATCGGCGGTGCGTGTCTATTTGACAGGTCTGGCGGGGAGGCAGATATTGGCGTGCCACTGATTAGTTTGGCAGCGCGAAAATTTCCGGCTTATGCTGAAAACGACTTACCGCCCGAACTTGCATCTATTCCCGCAATTAAACCTGGTAGTCGTGGATTGGTATGACGGGCGAAGCGCCACATTCTTTTCCACTTAGGCTCGGTGTAAATATCGATCATATCGCCACGCTGCGAAATGCACGAGGAGGTGCCCATCCCGATCCCGTCGCTGGGGCAGAAGCGGCTATACGTGCGGGAGCTGACGGCATTACAGCGCATTTACGTGAGGATCGCCGCCACATAACGGATGAAGATATGGAGCGCTTACAGGCGCTATGTTTAAGTGAAAACATTCCTTTAAACATGGAAATGGCAGCTGTTGCTGAAATGACCAAAATTGCCAAGCGTTTAAAACCTCATGCAATATGTCTTGTGCCGGAAAGACGCGAAGAGCGTACTACGGAAGGCGGATTGGACGTCAAGGGACAACATAATAGTATCACGCCCATTGTAAGAGAACTTCAAGATAAGGGTTCGCGCCTTTCTTTGTTTATTGAAGCCGTTCCCGAACAAATAACATGGGCTGCGCGAACGGGAGCCGCTGTTGTTGAGTTCCATACTGGTGCTTATGCCCATGCGCTTGATGCAGGTGAGACGCAAAAAGCCCGGAGTTTTTTAAACAATATGAAAGAAGGGGCTAAACAGGCAAGTGATCTAGGGCTGGAGGTGCATTTCGGACACGGTCTAACATATAATAATGTAGCTGAGATAGCCGCCATTCCTCAAGCCCGCGAGTTGAATATAGGTCATTTTTTGATAGGTGAAGCTGTTTTTACCGGACTAGAGGCTACGATAGTTGAAATGCGTCGGCTAATGGATAAAACGCGAGAAAGTATAGAGGTAACATGATTTTAGGAATAGGGACCGATATTTGCAGTATTCCAAGGATCGAGGAGACTTTAAAGAAGTTTGGAGATCGATTTATTGCCAAGACTTTTACGAAACATGAGCAAGACTATTGTGAAAGCAAATCAGGTAAGGCCGCCTATTATGCTAAGAGATTTGCCGCCAAGGAAGCCGTCGCCAAAGCCTTGGCCGGAGATTACACTGGCTCGCTATCTTGGCTGGATGTCGAGGTGGAAAATGCTCCAAGCGGGCGCCCGAAGATTAATCTGTACCGCGGTGCGCAAGCCCGACTGGATAGTTTGCTGCCTATGGGCCATACAGGGCGCATAAATTTGAGTTTAAGCGATGATGATCCCTTCGCCGTTGCTTTTGTGGTTATTGAAACACATTCTGAGATGAAATAGGCTTATAGGCTATGACTAGTGAAAGTGACGAACCCATAAAGACAAAAAAGGATAAGTCGCAAGGTAAGACGCTGGAAAAAGAAAAAGGGCGTTCTGAATTACGGGAGACTCTCTCTACCGTGGTTTGGGCGTTAGGACTTGCCTTTATTTTGCGCACATTTTTATTTCAACCCTTTCATATTCCATCGGGCTCTATGGAGCCGGGATTGATTAAAGGTGATTACATCATCACCACTAAATATTCTTTGGGTTATGGGAAATATGCCGCCACGCCTATTCCTTTTCCGGTTAAAACCGGGCGGTTGTTTGAACGCAAACCAAGTCGCGGTGACGTCATTGTTTTTAGACCACAGGGCATAGATAAAAACTATATCAAACGCCTTGTAGGGTTCCCCGGAGACGAGATTCAAATGATAGACGGGCGTCTCCATATAAACCGCTCAATCGTGCCAACGCAAAATTTAGGGTCCGCTCAACGCCGACATGAAAACGGGACAGAAGAAACCGCCGATATTTTAGAAGAGCGTTTTGTGGACGGTTCAACCCATCAGATTTTTGACATTGATAAACTAGGCAAGGCAGATAACACTGAGACATTTATTGTTCCGGCTGGGCATTATTTTTTTATGGGGGATAACCGAGATCGTTCGGCTGATAGCCGCGTTCCCGTCAGTTTTAACGGTGCTGGTTATGTTCCAACTGAAAATTTGATGGGCAAGGCAAGGATTGTTCTTCTATCTGTGAATGAAAACTTTTCAATTCTGAAACCTTGGACATGGTTTAACATGCGAAAAAATCGTTTTTTCAAGGCTATTAAATGAGCGATACGAGAGAGAGACGACTAAAGGCTCTTGAAGGGCGTATCCAGTATGAATTCAAAGATAGAAGTCTGGCCTTAACCGCGCTTACCCATTCATCATATGGTGATGGGCGCAGAAAAGAAAATGACAATGAACGCCTTGAGTTTTTAGGCGATAGAGTTTTGGGTCTTATGACAGCCGATAAATTATATCAGGTATTTGTTGAAGATGAAGGCACCTTAGCACGGCGGCTAAATGCGCTTGTCCGAAAGGAAACCTGCGCTAAAATTGCCCGAAAAATAGCTTTAGGGGAAGCCCTATTCATGTCTATTTCGGAAGAAAGGCAAGGTGGACGCGATAAAACGTCAATCTTAGGTGATGCTTGTGAATCGCTGTTAGCCGCGATTTATCTTGACGGCGGCATTGAAGCGGCTTGGCGTTTTTTTGACAGCTTTTGGTCAGAAGAAATTACACAGCTTTCAAATATCTCAGCTAAGGACCCTAAAACAAACCTTCAGGAACAGGCTTCGAGTTCCGGCGGCGGCACACCGGTTTATAAAGTATTGGAAAAGTCAGGGCCGGATCACCGTCCTTTATTCGTGGTTGAAGTGTCAGTTGCCGACATCGGCTCCGCGCTCGGGACGGGTAAATCCAAAAAGGATGCAGAGCGTTACGCCGCACTTCACTTGCTAGAGAATTGGCCCCAGAAATAATGACCGAAAACTTCGCTGAAGATAAAACACAAAGCCGTGCCGGTTTTGTCGCCGTTATTGGCGCCCCTAATGCGGGTAAATCAACTTTGGTCAATGCACTTGTCGGAGAAAAAGTTTCTATTGTTACCCATAAAGTACAGACAACTCGGTTCCAGATACGTGGCATAGCCATGTTGGACAATGCCCAAATAATCTTTGTCGACACGCCCGGAATATTTCGGCCCAAGGAGAGTGACCGGTTAGCCCGTTCTATGGTTCATGCTGCGTGGACAGGGGCAGATGATGCGGATGCCACAATTCATGTCGTCGATGCGCCGGCCTATTACCGACAATTACACGGGGAGGGCGGAACACAGGACAAACTCTCAGTTGAAGACACAATCCGCGTGAGTGAAGGTTTAAAACGCCGTAATCCTAAAACTCTATTTCTAGCCCTAAACAAAATCGACGAAATTGAGCGCGATAATCTCTTGGAGCTCATTGCTAAATTTAATGCGCTAGAAATTTATTCGGATATTTTTCTTATCTCTGCATTAAAACAAGATGGGATGGAGATGTTAGTCGCAGCTCTTAAGGCCGCTATGCCAGCAGGGCCATATCTATATCCTCCGGACCAAGCAGCAGATATTCCAGCTCGCCTCATGGCGGCTGAAATAACCCGCGAAAAGCTGTTTTTGCGTTTACATGATGAACTTCCTTATGCATCCACGGTGGAAACAGAAAGCTGGAAGAGACAAAAGGACGGCTCCCTTCGGATAGAACAGGTAATATTTGTGCGTCGGGATAGTCAAAAACCGATTGTCTTGGGCAAAGGCGGGCGCACGATAAAAGATATCGGGGCGCAATCCCGTATGGAAATGCAAGATTGGCTTGGATGTCGGGTTCATTTATTCCTTTTCGTTAAAGTCCGGGTTAACTGGAAAAATGACAGGGCGCGTTATTTGGATAGCGGGCTGGAATTTGATGTCTGAATAGACATACCGGTACAATAATTAATCAAATTTTAAATCTATCTTTCAAATCATCCTTAAAGTTTTTCTGGCAAATGTCGTCTTATGGGACGCTACGTGAAAATAGTATTCAGTTCGATGATTGCATATTTTGGCACGCATGCCGCTAATGCAAGCGTGATAGATCAGCCCTTTTTACAAGCGCAATCTATTGTTATCGTCATAGCTGCAACAGATAATGAAACGAATGGCGGCATTGCACCGGTAGTCGTTGATTTCAACTTATTGACACCCGATACAAGCGGAAGCGCCGCAAATGACTTGATTGACATTGATGGCTTTGTTTTTAACTCAAGAAGTGGTTTTGTTCCTGGACACGATTTTTCCGGCGGGGCCTCCCGTTTGGATATCAATGACGAAATCGGGGGAGGCGGTAATTTCACCAATCCCGGTGGCGGAGATATCGATTTTCTTGAAGCCACCGATAGATTAACATCATTCGGAATTGGAGACGATACAGACATCAATATAAGGGCGGCACGTAATGTTTCACGCTTTTTGGTCGTATCCAATGTTGCATTTGATCTCTTTGCCAAAAGTTCAAACCTAACGACATCTGGTGATTTTTCTGGCTTAGGCTACGAGAATATCGGTTTTCGTCCTTTATTAAATCGTGCCGGTGGTTCGGGAGCGGGTAGATGGGGAGATATGGCCCAAAATCCTGCGATCGGGGGGACTGGGTTTGATGATACAATTAATGACCTCGGCGATATGAGTGTGGCACCTGTAAAATTATTTGATGGTGGGCGACGAACGGCGCGTTTTAGAGGCAGCTTATTGGAACAAGCTGTTTCCTTTAATATTCGCTATGCTTTCTCCGAAACCCCTGATGGCAGTAATAATAATAGCTATGATTTTTCTTTAGGTACGGGAACGATCGGCGCGGATGTTACATATACCATTTATACGCCCTAAAATCGCTTGCGAACATCAAGAGTTCAAGGCTAGGCTAAGACCTCTTTATGGCTTGATGATGGATCGTAAATTTAAATGGATTGGCAGGATCAGGGCTATATTCTTTCTGTTAAAAAACATGGCGAAACCTCTGCAATCATAGAGGTTTTTACACCTGAACACGGTCGGCATCTCGGTCTTGTCAGGGGCGGGGTTGGTCGCCGCTTAAGACCTGTATTACAAGCTGGAAATCGTGTGCATCTTGAATGGCGTGCTCGTCTCTCGGAACATTTGGGTTATTTTACGATTGAACCATCAAGCCTGAACACAGCGCGATTGATGGATAACAGGCTCGCCTTAGCGGGATTAAACGCCCTATGTGCTGTCGCGCGTGAAACTCTACCAGAGCGTGAGGCATTCCCTCCGGTTTACAATGCATTCGAGATTGTCCTGCAAAACATGCATGATCCGGAGATATGGCCAGCCCTTTATATTCGGTGGGAAGCCGGACTGCTTAAAGCTATGGGCTATGGGCTCGATTTTTCTAGCTGCGCGGCAACGGGTAGCATGGAAAACCTAACACATGTGTCGCCGCGTTCAGGCCGAGCGGTAAGCGCCCAGGCAGCGCAGCCCTATATTGATAAACTTCTTCCTCTACCGGGCTTTTTACACGGCATGAAGGTTCCTATTACCCCAGATGACTTGAGTGCCGGATTGAGTCTAACGGGCTATTTCCTTGAGACACGCATTCATTGGGGCGTCAATAAAACGATGCCCGAGGCTAGGAATTATATGGTTTCAGCGCTCCGCAAAGCCGGGTTTTTATCTTAAAATTCTAATTTGTATTTTTAAGCTCTTTGGCCGATTTGCGAATCGGGCAAAATAGGTGAGATAAAACGACCATCTGGGATTTTTAATGACGACGACAGATAACGGGCTTCCAGGCGATAACGCTATTATTGAAGAACATATAGATAATGCGCTCTCGGCGCGTTATCTGGCCTATGCGCTCTCAACCATTACAATGCGGGCCTTACCGGATGTCAGAGACGGTTTGAAGCCCGTTCACAGGCGTATTCTTTACGCGATGCGTCAACTCAAGCTTAACCCGGAAAACGCTCATAAGAAATGCGCCCGAATAGTCGGTGACGTAATGGGTCAATATCATCCACACGGGGATGCCTCGATTTATGACGCGCTTGTCAAACTCTCGCAAAGTTTCTCGGCTCGATATCCACTTGTAGATGGACAAGGGAATTTTGGAAATATTGACGGCGACAGCGCAGCCGCTATGCGTTATACCGAGGCCAAAATGAGGACCGCTGGCGTTATGCTACTTGATGGCATTGACGAGGATGCCGTTGATTTTTCACCAACTTATAATGAAGAAGATACCGAGCCTGTTGTATTACCGGGCGGGTTTCCTAATCTTTTAGCGAATGGCTCCACAGGTATCGCAGTAGGAATGGCGACGTCTATCCCGCCGCATAACCTAACGGAAATTTGCAATGCCGCGCTCCACTTGATTAAAGCCCCTCGCGCACGCATAGAGACCCTTATGGATCATATGTCCGGTCCTGATTTTCCGACCGGCGGTATAATTGTTGAGCCAAAGGAAAATATGCTCGATGCTTATGCTACGGGTAAAGGCGGATTTAAAGTCCGTGCCCGATGGGAAAAAGAGGATATGGGACGCGGGCAATGGCAAGTCGTTGTTACAGAAATTCCTTATCAGGTGCAAAAATCAAGATTGATTGAGAAATTAGCAGAAGCCATTGAAACCAAAAAGGTTCCGTGGCTAGCAGATGTCCGTGATGAATCAGCTGAAGATATCAGGATTATTCTGGAACCAAAAAGTAAGAATATCGAGCCGGAAATGCTCATGGAGAGCTTGTTTAAACTTACCAGTCTGGAAACCCGTATTTCTCTTAATATGAATGTTCTTGATAATACGCGTACGCCGCGGGTTATGAATTTACGCGAAGTTTTACAAGCTTTCCTCGATCACCGCCGAGAAGTTTTGCAGCGCCGTTCTCGTCAAAGATTAGGTAAAATCGAAGACCGGATGGAAGTTCTGGACGGTTATATGATCGCCTTTTTGAACTTAGATGAGGTTATCAGGATCATCCGGTTTGAAGATAAACCTAAAGAAGAACTTATGAAGGCGTTCAAACTTACAGAGCGTCAGGCTGATGCTATTTTGAATATGCGGTTGCGTGCACTCAATAAGCTCCAAGAAGTCGAGATAAAATCCGAATATGACACGCTTGCCGGTGAGAAGAAAGATATCAAAAAACTGCTTGGCTCAGATAAATTGCAATGGAATGCTATCGCCGGTCAACTCAAGGCACTCAAAGAATTATATAAAGATGATAAGCGCCGAACCGGATTCGCAATTGAACCAGATATTGAAATTGATCTGGCAACAGCCTTCATCACTAAGGAACCGGTGACTATTGTCTTGTCAGAAAAAGGATGGATCCGCGCCATGAAGGGCTCGATAGAGGACAAGTCCACAGTCAAATATAAAGACGGTGACGATGAGGCCTTTATAGTGCCCGCTTATACCACCGACAAAGTCCTTCTATTTGGGTCTAATGGAAAATTCTACACACTTGCAGTTGATAAATTGCCAGGGGGACGCGGAAATGGCGAACCCGTCAGGTTAATGATTGATCTGGAAGACGATCATGTTCCGGTCGGACTCTTTGTCCATGATCCAGAGCGGGAGTTAATCGTAGCAAGCTCTGATGGGTATGGGTTTAGAGTTTTGGAAAAAGATGTTATCGCTTCGACACGCGGCGGTCGCAAAACCCTGAATGTGCGCGGGGATGTCGAAGCCTTGCGCTGTATTGAAGTCACGGGGGATAATATTGCCGCGATAGGTGAAAACCGGAAAATATTGATTTTTGAACATGAGGAACTTCCGCAAATGGGACGCGGCAAGGGGGTTAGGTTGCAGAAATACAAAGATGGTGGCCTCGCTGATATAACGACGTTCGCAACCGAAAACGGACTTACATTTATTGATAGTTCAGGGCGCCGTAATGCCGTGAATGACTGGGAACTCCTAAAGGGCAAAAGGGCTCAATCCGGACGTATGGCACCGCGAGGCTTCTCGCGCGGCGGCGTGTTCGCACCAGACAAACGGCTTAAATAAAACACAATATTAGAGTTTTTAAACCAAGATTTGACGGTAATTGGGCTTAAAATATTACTTTTTTCTATGTTAGTTTGGTATAAGCTAGTGACTTGTGCACAAGAGCGATTATGGTTGTTCTGAATGTTTGAGCCTTGAAGGGAATTAAAGATGGAAATTTTGCTCGTTATCTTAGGTATAATTGCTGTATTGGCTGTTATACTTATTGGGATTTACAACCGCTTGGTTGCTTTGCGTCAAACGTGCAATCAAGCTTGGTCTGATATCGAGGTGCAGTTAAAGCAGAGACAAGACCTTGTTCCGCAACTAGTCAACACAGTGAAGGGCTATGCCAAACATGAAAAAACAACATTTGAAGATGTTGTAAAGGCACGTCAAATGGCCGTGAGCGCTGACACTCCCGGAAAACAGGCCGCCGCGGAAGGTATGCTCTCACAAGCTTTGGGTAAATTATTTGCACTGGCAGAGGCCTATCCGGAATTGAAAGCGAATGAGAACTTCTTACAATTGCAGGACCAATTATCGGACATAGAAAATAAAATTGCTGCGTCCCGCCGTTTCTACAATAATGCTGTTCAGGAATATAATACCGGTCGTGAGCAATTTCCGGCTGTTTTGATTGCAGGTCCATTCGGATTTACGGAACGTGAGTTCTTTGAAGCGCCTGAAGGGCGCGAAGCCTTACAGCAGCCTGTAGAGGTTCAGTTCTAAAACATTCAAGGAATTATGCTTAAATGTTAGAAGCCTACGGCCTTCGTACACATATTTGGAATAATAATTTGAAATCAGTTTTGCTACTGATTTTCTTTCCCGTACTCCTTTTATGCCTCGCTTATGCCCTTGTTTTGTTATTTACGGGACTGACGAGCCAGCATGGTTTGTCAGAAGGGCTCTATCAGGCGGCCGCTGCAATGCCGGGCGCGGCACCTATTGCCTTTGGCGCGGCGGGTGCGTGGTTTACGGTAGCCTTTTTTGGGCATCAAGCCATGATAGAAGCGGCAACAAAGTCGCGTTCAGTTAAGCCCAGTGAAGAACCCCGTGCTTATAAAATGCTTGAGACCTTAAGCATTTCGCGAGGGCAAACCATGCCCAAATTAAAAGTCATCGAGAGCCCGGTTATGAATGCTTTCGCTAGCGGAATTAGAGACAAAAATTATACGGTAACACTTACGCGCGGGCTGATGGATAATCTGGATGACGAGGAGCTTGAAGCCGTTATTGCGCATGAATTGTGCCATATCACGCATAAGGATGTGCGTGTTTTAATTATCTCGGTTATTTTTGTCGGTATATTTGCTTTTATAGGTGAGGGCGTCGTGCGCTCAATGTTTCGAACCAATCTGGCCCGTAGTACTCATCATCGGCGCAGTGGGGGCGGCAATGCGGGAGCCATGGTGCTTATCGCTTTTGCCATTATTGCTTTGACATATTTCTTCGCCATGTTGGTGCGGTTTTCCTTGTCGCGAAAACGTGAATATATGGCTGATGCTGGGGCTGTTGACCTCACGAAAAACCCCGATGCTATGATACGTGCTTTGCAAAAAATTTCAGGACGGGCGGAACTTAACGCGCCTGCTGAAGTAAGAGAAATGGCGTTTGAGAACCCCCGGACAGGTTTTGCAGGCGTCTTTGCAACCCATCCACCTATTGAAAAACGTATTGAAGCGCTGGTTAAATATGGGGGAGGCCGCCTTGGTACACAGAGTCGTATTCGTCCCCATAGGCAAAGTCAAGAAAATCATCACAGGCCAAAAATTAGCAAATCGCAATTTGGGCGCCGTGGCCCTTGGTTTCCCAAGCAATAAATTAATCCCTTTTAAGGTTTAAAGGGTTGGGCCTAAGCCTCGACCCGTTTAGGCTTAACATTCGGAATCACATTATAGGTAATTAGAATGAATATGATGTCACGATTATTAGCAAGTGCGGGTATGGCTTTATTAATTCATGGTTGCGCTGAGGTCAGCAGTCCAAATGTTACGGGGTTTGATCTTGTTCAAACCGTTAATAGCTCTGCCGACGAGATCAAAATACCGTTTAAAAAATACACGCTCGAAAACGGGCTAACGGTTGTATTGCACCAGGATAGCTCAGACCCGCTCGTGCATGTCGATGTGACCTATCATGTCGGCTCTGGGCGCGAGGATATTGGCAAATCGGGCTTTGCCCATTTCTTTGAACATATGATGTTTCAGGGCTCAGAGAATGTTGCCGATGAACAACATTTTAAACTTATAACAGAAGCAGGCGGCACGCTAAACGGCACCACTAATTCAGACAGGACAAATTATTTTGAAACCGTTCCGTCTAATCAGCTTGAAAAAATGTTATGGCTTGAAGCTGACAGGATGGGTTTTTTCCTGAATGCAGTGACGCAGGAAAAGTTCGAAGTTCAACGCGAAACGGTTAAAAATGAACGTGCCCAACGCGTTGATAATCAACCTTATGGCTTATTAAATGAACGTGTAGGCGAAGCTCTCTTCCCTGAAGGTCATCCCTATTCTTGGTCCACTATTGGATATATTGAAGACCTTAACCGTGCCACACTTAATGATCTCAAGAAGTTCTTTCTTCGCTGGTACGGCCCAAACAATGCTGTGATTACTGTCGGAGGCGATTTTGACGAGGCCCAAACATTAGAGTGGATTAAGAAATATTTTGGACCTATTCCAAAAGGGGCAGAAGTCAGTGATCCAATATATACGCCGGTTACGCTAGACGAAAACCGTTATATTTCTTTAGAAGATAATATCCAGCTACCTTTATTATATATGGCTTGGCCGACCGTTCATCTCAATCATGCTGACGAGGCCCCGCTCGACGTTTTAATGTCGATCATGGGGAGTGGAAAAACCTCATTGCTTTACAAAAACCTGGAAAAACCCGGCTTGGCGGTACAGGCGAGTGCTGGTCATGGTTGTCAGGAACTCCATTGTAGTTTTACACTATTTGCGTTGGCAAATCCGGCGCGGGTTCAAAATCTTGCCGAGATGGAAGACATTCTTAGAAATTCACTAGAAGAGTTCGAGGAACGCGGCGTCGAAGATGATGATATCACCCGGGTGAAATCTCAGATCATTTCCGGAATGATTTACGGTCTGGAAAGCGTGAGTGGAAAAGTCTCTCAATTAGCCTCCTATGAAACCTACCGGAACAACCCGAACGGTATTGGTGAAGATATAGCGCGATATGAGGGTGTGACCAAAGCCGAGGTTATGCGGGTCTACGCTAAATATGTAAAAGATAAGCCCTCAGTCATTATGAGTATCGTTCCAAAAGGACAAAGCGCGATGATTGCCAAACCTGATAGCTGGCAGCGTTACGAACGCACGATCCCGAAGGATAATGAAACGGATGATTTTGATTGGAGCTTACCGGAAGATAATTTTGATCGCTCCGTAATACCGCCCAGCGGCCCAAATCCGCTTGTAAGTGTCCCGGATATATATAAGGGCGAATTGGCAAACGGTGTTAAGCTGCTGGGTAGTTTAAATTCTGAAACCCCGACAACGACGATCAATTTAAATCTAGAAGCCGGACAAAACTATGAAGCTTTGGATAAGGTTGGCCTAGCCTCACTGACAGCAGAAATGATGAATGAAGCTACACAAAAATCCAGCTCGGAAGACTTATCCAACCGCTTGGCCAAGCTGGGTTCCAGCATTAGTTTTTCGAGCGGCAATACACGGACAAGTTTATATGTTCGAAGCCTGTCCAAAAATCTGGACGAAACGCTGTCTATTGCCGCCGAGAAGTTGCTTTTTCCTAAGTTCGATCCGGATGATTTCGAACGCGTTAAAGCCAATGCAATTCAAGGCATTAAGGCGTCAAAGAAACAGCCTGAAGTGCTAGCCGCTGAAGCGTTTAACCGAAAATTATTTGGGGACAATAATAGCTTTGCCTATGCAAATGCAGGCACAGTGGAGACTGTTAGCAATTTGAGCCTTGATGATGTTAAGGCGTTTTACAAAACATATTACACACCACAAATCGCGCAAATTGTTGCAGTAAGCGATTTGGAATCTGAGGCCATGAAACAGGCTTTGTCTGTTTTTTCTAAATGGGAAGGAAAAGCGGTAGAGCCGCCAACAGAACAGGCCTTTCCGGAGCTTGAAGGCAAAGTGATTTACTTCCTCAATAAGCCTGGGGCTACTCAATCAGAAATCCGAATTGGCAAACGGTCTTTACCCTTTGATGCGACCGGAGAATATTTCAAATCTGGTCTTATGAATTATACTCTTGGTGGTGCCTTTAACAGCCGGATAAATTTGAACCTGCGCGAAGATAAGGGTTACACATATGGTGCACGCTCCGGATTTAGAGGGCTAAAAACACGCGGGACATATAT
>CAZHPV010000027.1:0-31660 GCA_964534845.1 uncultured Caulobacterales bacterium | reverse complement strand
CGCTTTACACATTCGATAAAGGCTTGGGCATCTTCTTCCTCGACCTCAATGTCAAAGCTATCAATATCGGCAAATCTTTTAAACAGAACGGACTTACCTTCCATAACCGGCTTTGATGCCATAGCCCCTAGGTTACCAAGGCCCAGAATTGCGGTGCCGTTCGAAATAACAGCCACCATATTTCCCTTCGACGTATAATCATAAGCCAGATCGGGGTTTTTTGCGATTTCTTCGACAGGAACGGCCACGCCCGGCGAATAGGCCAGCGACAGGTCACGCTGTGTCGCCATCGGCTTAGTGGGTAAGAGCGCCAACTTTCCAGGCGTAGGATGGGAATGAAAATCCAGAGCCTGTTGGTCGGTAATATTTGTTTTTTTGGGGTTGCGTCCCTCTGACTTTGGCACGAACTCTCTCCTTTTCTCGATCCCACAGCAGTAAAAGGCTCTTTAGCCCTTTATGACTGAACTAGATAGTAAAAACATGGCACCTGACACGTTAAAACGGGGCAAGAAACGCCCATTTTTTATGCGTTGGGCGCACTTAACAGAACGATATGCTGCAAAATAAGGCAAATAACGTGAGAGACCGTCTGACACGCCCGCATTATATCGACTCCGCTTTCGAGTTGATTAAAACTAAAATCAACGGTGCGCTCGCCTGATACGCATCATCCATAATTCTTAAACCGGAGAGCAACATGAAAAAAATAGAGGCTATCATAAAGCCGTTTAAACTTGACGAAGTAAAGGAAGCCCTACAAGCCGTCGGTCTACAAGGCATGACAGTTGTCGAGGCCAAAGGTTTCGGACGTCAAAAAGGGCATACCGAGCTTTACCGCGGCGCTGAATATGTTGTCGACTTTTTACCAAAATTAAAACTGGAACTCGTCATTGCCGATGATCAAGTTGAAGGCGCGGTAGAAGCCATCCAGACAGCCGCTAAAACCGGTAAAATTGGGGATGGTAAAATCTTCATTTCTGATATATCGCAGGCTATACGTATCCGTACCGGCGAAACAGGTGATGCAGCACTCTAGGTCTGCATTTTCAACACACACAAGACTTTTATAATTAGGGAAAGGTTTAATAATGTCCGCAGATAAAGTTCTAAAAAGAATGAAAGATGAAAAGATCGGCTATGTCGATCTTCGGTTCACAGATCCAAAAGGAAAGATGCAGCACGTCACATTTGATGCCAGTATGGTTGACGAGGACCTGTTTAGAGATGGCACCATGTTTGACGGCTCTTCAATCAGTGGGTGGAAAGATATTAACGAGTCAGACATGGTACTCTTGCCAGACCCTGACACGGCCAAGGTTGATCCTTTTTATCAGGTCGAAACCCTCACATTATTTTGCGATGTATTAGAACCTGATACAGGTGAAGCCTATAATCGTGACCCACGGACAACCGCTAAGGCGGCCGAAAAATACATGCAATCTGCAAAAGTCGGGGATCAGGTTTATTTCGGACCTGAAGCCGAGTTCTTTGTATTTGACGATGTACGCTGGAGTACTGACCAGCAAAATACGGGCTATAGCTTTGACAGCACGGAAGGCCCCTATAATACCGGCACACAATATACGACAGGCAATATGGGACACAGACCCGGGCCAAAAGGGGGATATTTCCCGGTTCCACCTGTAGATTCTTTGCAGGATATGCGGACAGAAATGCTCGCAATTATGGATGAGCAAGGCCTAAAGCCAGAAAAGCATCACCATGAAGTGGCCCCCAGCCAGCACGAATTGGGAATGAAGTTCAGCACATTGGTCGATATGGCTGATAATATGCAGCTTTATAAATATATCGTGCAGAATGTGGCGCACGCCTATGGCAAAACGGCCACTTTTATGCCTAAGCCCGTCTGGAATGATAACGGTACTGGAATGCATGTTCACCAATCCATCTGGAAAGACGGCAAGCCTTTATTTGCCGGAAATCAATATGCTGGCCTATCCAAACAATGCCTCTATTATATTGGTGGTATTATTAAACATGCTAAGGCAATCAACGCCTTCGCAAACGCCTCAACCAATTCCTATAAGCGTTTGGTGCCGGGCTTTGAAGCGCCGGTTATGCTGGCTTATTCAGCGCGTAACCGCTCAGCCTCTATTCGTATTCCCTGGACCGCGTCTAAAAATGGTAAGCGTCTTGAAGCACGCTTCCCTGATCCAGCCGGTAATCCATACCTGACCTATACAGCCCTGCTTATGGCCGGTCTCGATGGAATCAAGAATAAAATCGATCCGGGCGATCCAATGGATATCGATCTTTATGACTTGGAGCCTGCTGAAGCGGCTAAAATTCCACAGGTTTGCGGTAGCTTAAGAGAAGCGCTGGAAAACCTTGACAGCGATAGAGACTTCCTCAAAGCGGGCGGTGTGTTTGATGATGATCAAATCGACGCCTATATTGATCTGAAGATGGAAGAAGTCCACCGGGTCAATATGCACCCTCATCCTGTCGAATTTGACCTCTATTATAAGTGCTAATAAGGCTCTAAAAGCGAATTAAAAACCAAAAGGCCGCTCACATTGGAGCGGCCTTTTTTATTTAAAGAGGTGTTTGATCTAGCGTGTTAAGCGCGTGTCGACTTTACCAAGCTCTTCGCCGATTTTCGCAAAGGCGCTCTTAAACTCCTCTTCATTATCAGCATCATAATAATTTTGTGATTTTGCGTCTTTGCACGTCTGAAGGCCAAGGGCATTCCCGTTGCCAGCACCAGGTGTTGTAAAATCTTTACAATCATTATCAATTTGAGCTTCTTGATTATTATACTCAAACGCCCCCGGATCAGACACTTGCTCACTATCATTAGGCGAAGCACATTGCAAAAGCAGGTTTTCACCTTCAATAGGTGCTGCAAAAGCTACGGCAAAAATGCTGACACCATCCTCTTTCGCTTTTTGACAAAATTGCTGGGTCTCTAATGTAGAGGCGACATCATTATTCGCGCCGTCCGTCATGAAAATTATAAACCGTTTCAGGTTAGGGTCATTTACAATATTAACTTCTTCATTAAGAGCCAATAACGCAGCCTCAAAAGCATCTGTTGAGTGGGTACCCCCGCTTGGGTTGGTTTTATTGCTATCTATGAAGTTTTGCACATGATTCCAACCATCGTTTATATCTATAGATGCGGCGGCTGTCGCCCGATATGTCCAAGCACCGGTGCGCACTTTATCTTTCAAAATATCAATATGGACATTATTGCCTTCTATTTGACCAAATAAAATCCCTGTAGCCTGTCTTAAAGTTTCAATACGGGGCTGCTCTCCCACCGGACATGGTGATGACCCATTGGGCTGACCCGGACACCACCCCATAGAGCCAGAAACATCCACCACAAAAGCAAATGAAACCGGATTAACCTCCGAAATGCGGTACGATGCAGCACTTACAGCTTCTACAGGTCGCGTGTCGAGATTCAGGATAGTTGCGAAGAATAGACTTTTTTTCGCTGATACAAAAACATTGACTTCCTGTTTTTCGTCATCAAATTTAATAATCGGTTCTCCAAGTGTGACAGACGGGCCAAGGTTAAAGGAATTGGCCTTTATTGCCGCTCTTGCCGCCGCTTCACGATCAACCGCATTTCCGTATTGATCCTTTTTATTTGCAGAAATCGCCGCGGCTAATGCCGCTGCATCTGAAACATCGCGTAACTCGGCACGCAATTGCATAAGACTGCTGGCATCAACAGCCACGCCCGCCGCCGCCATAACAAAGCTTAATCCAAGTGCTGTTATAACCGCAAAATTACCCGCAGTATTTCTTAAAAATGATTTCAACTTTCCCATAGTCCCATCCCACTTTCGTAAATTCTTCTAGGATAAGTAGCAAAAACATTTAAATTATGAGTTAGCTTTTATAGTTAATAATATATGGAGTATAATGCGCCTCTATCGCCACGCGCTTATTTATCCCATAAACGTTACGGACCCGTAAACCCAGCACGCTACGAAACCAATATGCGTGCCTTTAACACTCAATGACATTTACAGCGAGGCCGCCCTGACTTGTCTCTTTATATTTCGAAGACATATCCAAACCCGTCTGACGCATGGTTTCAATGACCTGATCCAAACTGACTTTCATCTGATCGCTGGCATGCAGGGCCAGTCTTGCAGCATTTACCGCTTTAACGGCACCGATCGCATTGCGCTCTATACAAGGAATTTGCACAAGACCGCCCACGGGGTCACAGGTTAAGCCCAGATTATGCTCCATACCGATTTCAGCGGCGCTTGCCACTTGTGGCGGCGTTCCCCCCCATACGGCGGCCAAACCGCCCGCAGCCATAGAACACGCAACGCCCACCTCGCCCTGACACCCCATTTCGGCGCCCGAAATCGAAGCCCGCTGCTTATATAAAAGTCCTATCCCGCCCGCCGTTAACAAAAATTTCCTGACATTTTGCGGCAGGGCATTTTCACCCTGACAATAATGACGAATAACCGCCGGAATAATACCGGCAGCACCATTTGTCGGAGCAGTGACAAGCTGGCCGCCATCGGCATTTTCTTCATTCACCGCCATGGCGTAGACATTTAGCCAGTCAAATAATTGTTCCCGCTCATTTGAAGGCGGCGCACCGTGTAATTTTTGCCAGATTTCCGGGGCACGGCGTTTAACATTTAAACCACCGGGTAAAATACCTTCCGTGTTCAATCCTCTGTCAATACAGGCCATCATAATGTCTTTAATATGATCCAGCGCGGCTTCTGTTTTGGCCCGAGGGCGCATCGCATCTTCATTGGCGTAAATGATATCGGCTATGGATGTTTTCTGGATCTCACATATTGCCAACAGTTCTGCTGCCGAGCCAAAGGGATAAGGCACATTAATAGGGCCCGTCATAAGGTCGTTTTCAACCGGGTTTTCCATTTGCCGTTTCGAGGCGATAAACCCGCCGCCGGTTGAAAAATAGGTCTGGCGGCGCAATAAATCCCCGTTTTTATCATAAGCCGTCAATGTCATCCCATTGGGATGCAGTGTGGGTTTGGTTTCAAAGTCGAACTGAATATGGTGCTGGAGATCAAATTTTATATCACGGGCTCCTAAAAGACTGAGGGTCCCGCTCTGCTCCACCATATTGATTTGCGTTTTGACATGTGTCGTATCAACGGTTTCTGGGTCCAGACCCATAAGTCCCAATATAACGGCCTTAGGCGTGCCGTGCCCCGTCCCCGTTAAAGCCAGAGAGCCTTGCAATGAAACCATGATGGTCTCAACCCGTCGAAACCGGTCCTTGCGGTGTAAGCTCACGGCAAAACGCTTAGCGATACGCATGGGCCCGACTGTATGCGAGCTTGACGGCCCGATCCCAACGCGGAAAATGTCTAATATGGATAACATGCAGTCTCATAACCAAGTCTTACGGAGCTGTCTTTCGACAAACATGCTGCATTAAAATAAATTATATTGTTATTAGCCGCTTATTAGGGCCGCGCTTTCTAACAAAGTCGGCTTGGCCTCCTTTTGCGGGAAAAACATCCAATAATGCCCCATGTCTTTTGCGATGCGCAAATCAACCTCGCCCCGACCTGAGAGTCTGTCTTGTGGACCCGCCTTTTGCGTGGCTTTCTGATTTGCCAGACGTACATTTTCAGCAAAATCCCGAATGTCGGGGAAAAGCAAATCTCTATCACCCGTAAATATGGTCATATTTGGCAAATTCGTCATATCACCAGAGGCCGCACTGACCTCGGGGTGATCAACACCTAACGCGCCAGCATATCTCAAAGCTGCAACGCGCAAACCCTCTAAGTCCAAAAGGGCACATTTATTATAGGCATCACTTTCGGCGTGATCCATGGCCAGATTGACCCAAGGCGACCATAAAATCAGTCTTTCAGGATTGACCAGTCCTGCGTCGCGCCGATAAGCGCTTAAAATGAGCGCCAGTCCCGCCCCGGCAGAATCGCCCGAAAGTGTTATATTCTCCAGACCTTTCTGCGCCGCAATATGTGCGAAATGATTGCGACAAAAGGTGTTCACCCCGCCAGCCTCATAGTCCGGCGGCAAAGGATAGCACGGCAAAATGATTTCGGCTTGCGCTAAATCAGCTAATTGGGCCAAGACCTTAAAATGTAGCGACAGAACGCCGTAAACATGACCACCTCCGTGTAGGTGATAAAGGGTTTTAGCAGGCGGGGGGCTTACGAAATTATCCGGTTGAATACGCCATATATTATGGCCCTCAAACGTCTCCTTTTTTATCCGGCTTTTCAAAGAGGCCGGCGGGCGGTTACGGATAACCGTTCCATTGCGGACGTCTTTTTCCATTCTAAACCGAAATCCCGATAGCCGTAAAAGGGCCCAAATCATATGATGTCTTAAGCTTGGCATGATGTCTTTCCACAAAAGGTTACAGGCATAGGCCATTGATCTTAACCTTTACACACCCACAGAACAATGAGATGCACAAATTATGACAAAGCGCAGGGTCTTAATTCTGCCAAGAATGACCAAAATGCATAAGGGGCCTGTCCAAAATTTAATGAAAAAACCTCTTTATATTCAGGCGGGATTAAAGCCCCCTCGCCTATAAAGCTTACATATCGGGTCGGTTTGAGGCCTGCAATAAGGACTAAAACGATGAGTAACGGTATGAAAATATCATCAAGCGCCCCGTCTCGAAAAACGGGCCAAAAGCTCGGCCTGAAATCTAATCTGGTATCTGGACTGATATTTAGCGCACTCATCACCAGCTCTGCGGGGCTTGTAAGCGCACAGATCCAGCCATCCCAAATACAACAGCCTTATGCCAACGCGCAAATCCAACAACGACCCGCCAGTAATGCGGCCTTTACCGACCCGCGCAATGTTCCGGCAGACCTTGCACGTATTGATAGCGCCCTAAATAATACGGCGAGCTTTTCTGGCCGTTTCGCCCAATATGCCAGTGATGGCAGCTTTGCACAGGGTACAATATATTTGCGCCGCCCGGGTAAATTACGCTTTGAATATGACGCGCCGCATCCTTTATTGATCGTCTCTGACGGGGTCACACTGACCCAGCAGGACAGCGTTCTTGAAACCACGGATAGAGTACCCCTGGCCTCAACGCCGCTTAATTTCTTTCTTAAAGAGAACGTCAATCTGGCTAATGATACAGAAGTCATCAGCCTGATAAAAACCTTTAACGAAACTCGCGTCACCGCTCGCGATGGTAGCGGCGGGATAGACGGCGCCATTACGATGGTTTTTGATGCCCGGACTCTGGCCCTAAAAGAATGGGTGATCGAAGATAGTTTTGGCGGAGAAACGCGCGTGATTTTATCCGATTTGAAATATAATGAGCGCATTAATCCGCGTCTCTTTATATTGCGCGACGAACAACGCCGTAATCGTCGCGAGAGATAAAACCCAAAATAAATATACCCCTAAGATAATCGTAACAATGCCTTGATTTTAAAGTCTTAGGCCTTAACAATTTTTTATGGCTATAAAAGTTGCGACATGGAATATAAACTCAGTACGCTTACGCATTGATCAGATTACAACGTTTTTAAAAGCAGAACAGCCCGATGTTCTGGGCTTGCAAGAAATTAAATGCCTGCCCGAGCAATATCCCTACCAAGCCTTTCACGATGCAGGATATGAATATATCGAGGTCTCCGGCCAAAAAGGCTATCACGGTGTCGCCACGGTTTCGCGTTTGCCCCTAGAGCGTATGGATACGCGCTTTTGCCCGGTTGGCGAGGCGCGTCATGTTTCAACCCGCGTGCGCAGCCCGAAAACTGATTTTGAATTTCATAATTTCTATGTTCCTGCTGGCGGGAACGAAGCCGATGTCACGACTAATCCTAAGTTTAAGCATAAGCTAGATTTCCTATCGGCCATGACTCAATATTTTGAAGATCGTTTTTTGCAAGGGGATGCGCGGCAAGTGCTTGTCGGGGATTTCAATATTGCACCGGGCGAGCATGATGTTTGGAGTCACAAGCAATTACTCAAAGTCGTCAGCCATACTCCGCTGGAAGTCTCTCGGTTAGAAAAATTGCAAAAAACACATGACTTTATAGATTGCGCAAGAGTGCATATCCCGGATGAGGAAAAACTCTATTCATGGTGGTCTTACCGCGCCAGAGATGTGTTTAAATCCAATCGCGGACGCCGTCTTGACCATATTTGGGTCAGTCCGGCCCTAAAACCGGCTGTCATAAGTCCCGGCCGGGAAGGGTATGAAATCCATACACCTTGCAGGATATGGGAAAAGCCCTCAGACCATGTCCCGATCACCCAAATATTGGATATTTAATCTAACGCCTAGCTAATGACTAATCTATAGCCGCCCGGTTCGGTCACGAGTAAGGTCGCAACACCTTTTTCCGGCTCTATTTTTTGGCGCAAGCGATAGACATGTGTTTCCAAAGTATGTGTGGTTACACCCGAATTATATCCCCAGACCTCATGCAATAGCTCATCGCGGCCGACCGGCTTACCCCCTGCTCGAAACAGATATTTCAATATATTTGTTTCTTTTTCCGTCAGGCGTATATCTCGCACTTTGGAGCCGTCCTCTGGTTGGGGCGGGGTTAGGCGTTTAAAAGCAGGTTTAAATTCATAAGGTCCGATCTGGAACGTAGCATCCTCAGACAGCTCGAAACTGCGCAAATGCGCCCGCAAGCGAGCGAGAAGAACAGCAAACCGGAACGGTTTAGTGACATAATCATTCGCCCCCGAATTTAAGCCTAAAATCTCATTCATATCCCCGTCATTGCCTGTCAGCATGACCACGGGGGCCGCGACACCCGCCTTGCGCATAAGTTCACACGCATCCGTGCCCATCATATCTGGCAAATCGACGTCGAGTAATATTAAATCAAAGGAATTGGCTTTAGCCACTTCAATGCCCTCTGTGGCAGTGGCCACATCGACAGTTTCAAACTCGTCATATAATTTGAACTGCTCAACGAGCTCTTCTCTGAGATCATTGTCGTCATCAACAAGTAAAATTCTCTTTTTAACTGCCATAATAATGACCTCCTAATTTGACACTCTTTACCCTTGAATAGACCACAAAGCTAATGTCAGTATGCTCCCGATTCATCACGTTTCTGAGACATAGTATGACTATTATCGTGAAAACTAAAGCAAAAACCCTCTATTTTAATGGCTTGGTCTTGCCCTGCCATATCGGAAGGAGGGGCGGGGTTGCGGCCCGTCATGGCCGTGAAGGCGATGAAAAAACACCTTTAGGGGCTTATAAATTAAGGTTCGGGCTATACCGCGCGGACCGTCTACCACGACCCGGTTTGAATAAAAATCTGCAAAACCCGCTTAATTTTCGTGCCTTAAGGCCGGATGATGGCTGGTGTGATGCGCCCGAGCACCCCGCCTATAACCGTTTTATAAGAACACCCTTTAACGCCAGCCATGAAATATTATGGCGCGAAGATTGCGCCTATGACATCCTATTGGTTATGGATCACAATGACAGCCCGCCCAGCAAAGGGCTTGGCAGTGCCGTCTTTATCCATATCGCTCAAATTGACGGACGGGACACATTGGGGTGTGTCGCCTTAGCCCCAGAGCATATGGTGCGCTTACTGCCCTTTTTACAAAAGGGAACTATTGTAGATATAAAACCCTGATCTAAAAACTAAGCCCTAGGCAGACGCGGGCCAAATAAAGCCGTGCCCAAGCGGACATGTGTCGCGCCCATTTTTACGGCCGTTTCAAAATCCTGGCTCATACCCATAGATAATATGGACAGGTTTTGCTCCCTTGCCAGATTTTGCATCAACCAGAAATGCGGGCTAACGGCTTGGCCCCCAACATCCTTGGCCAGAGGCGGGAGACACATCAACCCTTCAGGATGTAAGTCATAATCCCGTCTTAACTTATCCATAAAGCCCGGTAATTCACGCGGAAATATGCCGGATTTTTGCGGCTCTTCACCCGTATTAACCTGAACAAGTAAGCGCGGCAATTTTCGTCCCTTTTGGCGTAAACCCGCTAGTTTCGCCGCCAATTTTTCTCGGTCCAGCGTTTCAATAACGTCAAAAAGATCTACCGCCTGTTCCGCCTTATTGGTTTGCAAAGGCCCGATTAGGCGCAATTCTATCTTTTCGCGAGACACTTTAAACCGGTCAAGCCAACGCTGGCTGGCCTCTTGGACACGGTTTTCGCCAAAAACACGCTGGCCCGCGGCGAGCATTTCAGCTATTTTTTCATCCGCCTGTTGTTTACTAACCGCAACCACGGTCACCTCGCCTGCCCGCCTTGGTATGACAGACCCCGCAATAGGCTTGGCGGCGGCGGCAATTTGGCCTAATATCAGCTCTCTTTTCTTTGCAATGGACAGATCATCTGACATATCTTCCTCTAACGCGCCGCGGGGCGAATTAAAAGTGCGCAAGGAGTAAAAACGGCTTTGATATGAATAATCCCGATCTGCTATCAACCGCCCTTACCCTGCGCGAGCAGGCGCGCCGCCCGTGTCGCCTTAACCCCCTCATATTGATGACAGACCCCGCACGTATTGCCGATCCCCTTGGTCTTATTGCGTCCTTACCTCCAAATATAGACGGGCAAATGGCGGTAATTTTCAGACATTTTGGCGATGAAAACCGCCGCCAAACCGCCAGCGCATTGCGACAACTTAGTTTCGAACGCCAAATGCAGCTTTTAATCGGAAATGACCCCGAGCTTGCTGTAGCTTGCGGGGCGGACGGTGTGCATTTCGGACGCACTATCTCAGCTCGAACGCTTTCTTTGTGGAAAAAACGATGCCCTGACTGGATCCTATCCCAAGCTGGGAAAAAAGACCCCTTAGCCTATATAGGACCCGGGCAAAGCGGGCCATCAGACAGTAAAGATTTGAAGCCACTTGACGCCGTACTGATCTCAAGCCTGTTTGAGAGTGCAAGTCCCAGTGCAGGCAGCCCGATCGGATTGGGCGCTTTTCATAATATCTGCCAAAAGCTGGAGGTTCCGGTTTTCGCACTCGGCGGCATTAATGCCGATACTGCACGAGGTTTAATCGGAAGCGGAGCCGCAGGTCTTGCTGCTGTCTCAGCCTTTGCCGCACTGGCCGTTAAAACTTAACACTGCCCTCTACGAATAAAGCGCCCGCTTTCTCTCTTTGTGAACTTATAGTGCCCGCGGCTAATCCGGTACCATTTACGGGCACGGTGCGCTCAATATATTGAACACCTGTTCCGAGGCGGTAATTTCCAAAATCATATGAGAAAGCCAGCAAGCCCTGATCTGACTCCAGATCAACATTTTCGTCCTCGGCATGGCCGTAACCCACAGTAATACCCCACTCTGCCGGTTTCCATGTCAGCCCGACATCATAGGCTGTATAATCCCCATCAGATAAACCATTATTGCTATCAAGATAGGAGGCTCCGACGATCCAGTCGCCATAGCCAAGCTCAAGGCCCAGGCCAAATGAGCTTAAATCATCGAAACCAGCTAAGCCGCTTTGTTCACTCGCCGTGGCATAGGTACCGGTGGCTTCAATAGAAAGGCCGTTGTTAAATGTCCGGTCAAGTGCAAGTCCGACTTCTATAACATCATCCAAGTCTGGTGAGAGTGCGCCTGACACATCATCGCGCCTTGCGCAAAAATCAACCCCACAAGACCGCGCATCAAGCGCATAAGAGGCGCCGAATTGCACGCCTATTCCAATTTGATCGCCTAGGAGCCGCGGACTGGTATAGGTAATTTTCTCGGAAAACCCCGAGGCGTCATTAACTGTTTTCACACTATCCAGTCCGGTATAATCAACAGGGGAATTTGAAGCACCGACCGCCACTAATTTCGGGGCGCCCAGTGAGAATAAATAGGCCGAACCATCATCGCGCCCTATTGTTACGTCCCCGTATGCGCTGCGCAAAAAGACATAGGCCCCTTCGAGGGCGATTTCAAAATCCTCATCATTTTCAGGTCCCGAGGTGTAAAATTGCGACGTATGTCCGCGCAATGCCGTTTCCAGCCCCCCGACAACCACGCTCGGGCAATCTGGTAAACTGGCCGGGCAATCCCCAACACGCCCACCAAACCCCCGCCGGTCTGCATCATATTGGGCGCGAAGCTCGCCGCCTATACCATATTCCAGACCCCCTTGAGTAATGGCGCTGACCTCTCCGCGTATCTTGGCATCGCCGATAAAGTCAGCCTGCCATGCATCATTTGATAATGTATCGCTATCTGTCGCCGCCGCGCCGAGTTTGAGATAACCGGAAAATCTTGTAGCGAGGTTTTTAAAGCCGAGCCTATCTTTCCAATTGCGCTTTTGAGGCTGAGAGACAACTGGCCCGCCATTAGGGCCGGGCTGAGCGCCAAAATCCTGCCCATTATAAGCAGGATTATTATAACCCTGTCCGTTATATGTCGGATTATTATAGCCTTGAGTGTAATTTTGATCAGAATATTGCCCGCCTCCAATTTGCCCCGAATAAGCCTGCCCAGAATAGCTTTGCCCAGTATAGCTTTGCCCAGTATAAGATTGAGACGGATAGCCGTCCGGCCCTTGGCTCGGCGCATTATACCGAGGCTGGGAAAAACCCGGTTCCGCGCCGCCGTAAACATAAGATGGTGTTGTGGTCTGGCTTGGAAATTGGCTTGGCGCCGGGGAGGCACCAGATGTAGTGTAAGACGGCGTATTATAAGTCGAGCCAGACGTGGTCGGGCCGGCTGAGCTAGGCGCGCTTTGTGTTGGATAGGTAAATATTGGCTCGGAACTGCCCGTATATGACGGGGCTGTATATGACGGGGTTGGGGCGGGTGAATTAGGGATAGCCGTTTCCCAAGCTTGCGTTTTCTTTTTATTTGCAAAAGGGGAACCAGACTGTGCCTGAGCAAATGATATCACCCCAAATGCAACCGAGATTGGTACGAGCCAAGTCAGTTTTGAAACTCTGTTTTCGGTCTCTATGGCCACTTTGACGGGCTCCCCATTTTGTATAAGCGTCAAAAAATCAACATTACGTTAACCTTTTATGATGATCGCTTCCTAAAAAATGGTTAACAAAACCCTTAAGCCCTCGGTTTTATGGGGGTTTTCGCTTTCAGAATTTCGCATTGAGGGACTAGCGGGACGAAATTTAAATGCTATAAGCAGAATGATTTGAATTTGACGGCATTGGAGCCACTGCATGTCTAAAAGACACCTTTTGTTAAGTACCCGCAAGGGATCAACAGCCTTATTACGCGTCAAGCGGCTAAGCGCCGTTTTACTGGGCGCCACCCTTTTGACTGGCTGCTCCAGCTTAGGCGGTGGAAGCAAGGCCGCACAAACCAATGCAGCCCGTATTCAGCAATCTCCCAATTTAGGGGTGAATGCATTTTTATGGCGCGCAAGTCTCGAAACGCTGGACTTTATGCCGCTTGATTCCGTTGACCCCTTTGGCGGCGTAATTATCACAGACTGGTATGCCAGCCCCGAAGCGCCTGATGAGCGTTTCAAAGCTAATGTTTTTATTCTGGATACGAATCTGCGCGCTGACGCGTTAAAGGCCTCTGTTTTTAAACAAGTTCGCTCCGGCGGGGCTTGGGCAGATGCATCAATCGATCAAGACACAAACCGTCAGATAGAAAATTCGATACTGACCCGCGCGCGGGAACTTTTCATCGCGACGGTCGATAGCCAGTAAGCCCCCCATACGGTTTCAGTAAACTCTCCCGCCCATCGCAAAACGAACAACTTGAACATGATCTTGCGCTTCAGGCCCACAATGGGGCTTAGCGTGAGCAACATGAAGGCATTATGTTTACGCGGTATGCACAAAAAATAATTCCCCTCGCCCGCCATTTTCGCTAGCATTACCCGAAATGCTAAAAGATATGTCCAAAACCGACCCGAAGTCCGAAACCGAACATACGGATATCCTCGTCGTCGGCGCGGGCATTTCAGGGATTGGTGCCGCTTGGCATTTTCGGGATAAATGTCCGGATAAAAAATTTATTATTCTCGAAAAGCGTGAGAAAATAGGCGGGACGTGGAGCCTGTTTAAATATCCGGGCGTAAGATCTGATTCAGACATGCATACGCTGGGCTATAATTTCAAGCCTTGGCGGGCCAAAAAGTCCATCGCAGATGGGGCTTCTATTATGTCCTATCTTGATGAAACGGTCGCCGAGAATAATATCGGCCAATATATTCGCATGGGCCATAACGTCACCAAAGCTAGGTGGTCCTCTGAAACGGCGCGTTGGACCGTTCGCTGTGAAACCGCTAAAGGCCCCAAAACGTTTAGCTGTAATTTCCTCTATATGTGTTCGGGCTATTATGATTATGAGCAAGGCCATATGCCAGAGTTCAAGGGCGCACAAGATTTCAAAGGCGCGTTAATACATCCACAACATTGGCCAGAAGGTCTGGACTATAACCAAAAGAAAATCATTGTTATTGGCTCAGGGGCAACAGCTGTAACGCTGGTTCCCGCCATGGCGGACCGCGCAAAACATATAACAATGTTACAGCGGACTCCGAGTTATATGATTGCTGCCCCCGATGAGGACTGGCTCGCCAAGGTTTTACGCCCGCTCATGCCGAGCCGCTGGGCTTATAAAATCGTAAGGTCTCGTAATATTTATAAGCAACATCTTCTCTATCAGGCGACACGCAAAAGGCCCGCATCTATTAAGAAAATACTGCTTGGAGGCGTCAAAAAACGCCTTAACAAAGATTACGATATCAAGACCCATTTTACCCCGGATTATAATCCGTGGGATCAACGCCTTTGCCTCATACCCAATGGCGACTTTCTTGAAAGCATTAACTCTGGCAAAGCCGATATCATAACCGATCATATTGATCATTTTACGTCCTCGGGGATTAAGCTTAAATCCGGCGATCATATTGAGGCCGATATTATTATTTCGGCAACGGGTCTGAGCTTAAAATTTCTAGGCGGGCTGGATATTTCCGTTGACGGAAAACCCTTTAACCCGTCTGAGAGTTTTACTTATGAAGGCATAATGTATTCCGGCGTGCCCAACCTTGTCGCAGTTTTTGGCTATGTCAATTATAGCTGGACCTTGCGGGCCGATCTTATCTGCGAATTTGTCTGCAATCTTATCAATGCCTTAGAGGCCCAAAATGCCACCATTGCCCGACCACAAGCGCCTGAAAATATGACAGCGCGCCCTTGGATAGATTTCGATGCGGGATATATCCAGCGCGCCATGGATGAAATGCCCAAACAGGGTGACCGTGCCCCTTGGGTGAATACACAAAATTATGTCAGAGAACGAAAAGTCTTTAGCGGGAAAGACTTCCCCGACATTGTTTTCTCAGATTAGGGTCTGAGTAATTCCCCTATTAATGCCGTAATTTTCCTCGCCACACATTTTCCTCGTCACACATTTTTCTAGTCACACTGGGCGAAATTGTTATATAGGCGGCTTAACATATTACATTAATGGTTAGCCCCATTGGGATCAGGATATTTATGAGCCGCTATAATGCCGCTGAGATAGAGCCAAAATGGCAAAAACGCTGGGAAGACGCCGACGTTTTTAAGGCCCGAAATGACGGCTCGCAAAAATTCTACGCGCTTGAAATGTTCCCCTATCCCTCTGGGCGTATCCATATGGGACATGTGCGAAATTACGCGATGGGCGATGTTGTCGCGCGCTATAAAAAAGCCAAGGGCTTTGACGTGCTCCACCCCATGGGCTGGGATGCTTTCGGTATGCCCGCTGAAAACGCGGCCAAAGATAATGGCGGTCATCCTAAAGACTGGACCTATGCAAATATTGCGGCCATGAAAGCCCCGCTCAAGCGGCTTGGTTTTGCTCTTGATTGGTCGCGCGAATTTGCGACCTGCGACGAGGCCTATTACAAACAGCAGCAATCTATTTTCCTGAAATTCTGGGACCGCGGCCTTGTTTACCGCAAAACCGCCAAGGTGAATTGGGACCCTGTCGACAACACCGTGCTCGCCAATGAACAAGTCATTGACGGCAAGGGCTGGCGCTCAGGTGCGGTGGTTGAGCAACGCGCTATGGATCAGTGGTTTTTTAAAATCACCGAATATGCCGAGGAGCTTTTAAGCGGCTTAGACGCACTCGAACGTTGGCCCGATAAAGTCCGTACTATGCAAGCCAATTGGATTGGGAAATCTGAAGGCTGTCAAATGCAGTTTGAATTCGAAAAGAGCTCTAGTGTTTTTACGCGAGACTTTGCACCATCAAATGAAGCCAGTCCTTCCGAAACAAATATAGACCGGTTATCCGTAAGTAACGATTATACTATTCATGACTTCACCCTTGATTCCGTAAAAGCAGAAGCCCCTAATGGCATTGAAGTTTTCACGACTAGGCCTGACACTTTATTTGGAGCTAGTTTTATTGCTATTTCACCCGACCACCCAATAGCAAAAAAGTTATCTTTCTCTGGTTCCCAAGTAGAAAGTTTCTTGAAAAAGTTTGAGATAGAAAACAGTACAAGGTTTGGACCAAATTCATACCAAGGAATAGAAAAAGAGGTGGAAGCCTTCCGCGCGGAATGCGCGAAAATCGGCACCACCGAGGAAGCCATCGCAACGGCCGAGAAACTCGGCTTTGACACAGGCTTAAAAGTTAAGCACCCTTTCATTGAGGGTAAAACCCTCCCCGTCTGGATCGCGAATTTTGTGCTTATGGGCTATGGCACTGGCGCAATATTTGGCTGTCCCGCCCATGACCAACGCGATCTCGACTTCGCCCGCAAATATGGATTGGACGTCACCCCCGTTGTCCTACCTGACGGTGAAAGCGCCGAAACCTATAATGTTGAAAATGAAGCCTATGTCGGCGAAGGTACTTTGTTTAATTCGGGCTTTCTCGACGGGCTGTCCAAAAATGAAGGCATTGCGGCGGCAATTAAAGCCGTTGAAAAACAGGCGCTTGGCAAAGGCGTCACACAATACCGCCTGCGCGATTGGGGTGTGTCGCGCCAACGCTATTGGGGCTGCCCCATACCTGTCATTCATTGTGAGGATTGCGGAGTGCTGCCCGTCCCCGAAACCGACCTGCCTGTTGCCCTGCCCTATGACCACATTGACCTGACTATTCCGGGGAACCCTCTGGACCGTCACCCGACATTTAAACATGTCGATTGCCCAAAATGCGCTAAGCCCGCGCGCCGTGAAACCGACACATTGGACACATTCGCCGATAGCTCTTGGTATTTCGCCCGCTTTGCTGGCGGAAGTGGCGGGGGTCAACCGGATGATCGGCCTTTTGATAAAGATATTGCCAGTGACTGGCTCCCTGTTGATCAATATGTCGGCGGCGTTGAGCATGCTGTGCTGCATCTTCTCTATGCCCGCTTTTTTACCCGCGGGCTGCGCGATTGCGGGCTTTTAGACCTGCCAAGCGGCGAGCCTTTTGCCGGGCTATTTACCCAAGGCATGGTCACCCATGCTGTCTTTACGGACGCGGATGGTAATTATGTCTTGCCGGATGCCGTTGATGAAAAAGACGGTCAGTTTGTCCATATAGAAACAGGGGCCAAAATCACCAAGGGCGACACAGTGAAAATGTCCAAGTCCAAGAAAAATGTCGTTGATCCAAATGACATTATCGAAGGCTACGGCGCAGATGTCGCGCGCTGGTTTGTACTCTCAGACAGCCCGCCCGAACGCGATGTTGAATGGACAGAAGCCGGCGTAATTGGCGCTTGGCGGTTTTCCAATAAAATATGGGCCTTGGTCAGCGAACTTCCAGAAGGCGGGTTACCTCCAGAAACTATCGCTAAGGGGGCAGCAGGCGAGGCCTTAAAACTTAGACAATTTGCCCATAAAGCCTTAGATAAAATCACGGCAGGAATAGAAAATTTCAGGTTTAATACCTCGGTTGCCCAGATTTATGAGCTTTCTAATGCCCTAAAGAAATATAAGCCAAATGACGCGGCGAAAGCCGAGGCCTTGGGCATATTAATTCGCGCTATTGCGCCCTTTATGCCGCATTTATCTGAAGAATGTTGGGCCAGATTAGGCGGCTCCGGCCTTGTCTATCATGCCCCTTGGCCGGAACTCGACCCTGACATGCTAGTTCAGGACGTCATCACCCTACCCGTCCAAATTAATGGCAAACGCCGCGCCGAAATTTCGGTAACCCCTGATATGCCTAAAGACGCTATTCAGGCTTTAGCCATGGCCGACCCCGCTGTCATTCGAACTCTGGAAGGCTTGACAATTCGTAAAGTCATTATTGTCCCGGGCCGAATTATCAATATAGTGGCCGGATGATAAATCCTTACCGCATTCAAACGCTCATTTGCCTTTTCATGTTAACGGCACTTTCGGCCTGTGGGTTTAGCCCTGTTCACAGTAGCTCTTCGACAGGACCCAATACCGCCTTTCAAAATATAACGATTGAAACCGTAGAGACCGGCAATCCGGCCGTTGATGAAAGCGGGTTTTTTCTAAAGCAACGGCTAAGAGATAGGGTGGGAGCGGGCCAAGGCAGCCATATATTGCGCATAACGCCCGAACTTAACCGAGCACAACTTGGTTTTAGCGGTGATGATATTGCCTCACGAAATGATTTATCCCTCACGGCAAATTATGAATTAGTAGACGCCGCCTCAGGGGATATATTAGATGCGGGCAGTGTACGCAGCACCTCAAGTTTTGGCACACCAGTTGACGCATTTGGCCGCCAAGCCGCCCAAGATAATGCGACCCGCACCATCGCCCAGGAAACGGCTGACCGTCTTCTGGCGCGCTTGGCCCGCTTTTACGCCAGCACCCCGAATTAGCCCACACCCTACGTCTGTGTCTTTCCAGAAACATAACACTTTAAAGGCCGATCGGTGAAAATTACGGGAGCGAGAATAGATAAATTCATATCCGCTCCGCCGGATAATATTAAAGGCACATTGTTTTTTGGCCCCGATAGAGGCCTTGTAAAGGAACGCTCCGAGCTTTTAGCGCGCCAGTTTATATCAGATCCGAGCGATGTATTTGCGACGACCGTGCTAACATCCGATGACCTGATGTCGGATCCCGCCAAACTTTCAGATGAAATGGTGGCCCTTTCCCTGCTCGGCGGAGAGCGCCTTGTGCGCGTCAGGCTGGACCATGAACGGCCCGGCGCGGCGATTTCAAAGCTTATAAAGCATTTTGATAAAGAGCCGGACAAATGTGAGGCCCGCCTGATAATTGAAGCCGGTGATATGACCCCGCGCTCAGCGCTACGGAAAACCTTTGAGGCCTGCGGAAATTTTGCCGCGATTGGCTGTTACGCGGCCAATCCCGCCGACATTGCTAATTTTGTCCGCAACCAGATAAAGGCCCATAATATTTCCATTACACGCGACGCCTTGGCTCTCTGGGTGCCCTTGCTTAGCGGCGATAAGGCTTTGCAAAATAACGAAATTGAAAAAATGATGCTCTATAAAGGCTATGGCGACGTGGCTAATGCAGAAATCACTACCGAAGACGTAAAGCGTTTGGCCGCGGGGGGGCAGATGGCAAGTCTAGACGCCATCATTATGTCAGCCCTAAGCGGCCAGCCTATACAGTGCGATAACGCCTTCCAACGCGCCGTCGAGGGCAAAGTCAATGCAGCTGTGATATTACGAAGCCTGCAACGCCATATAAGCCGCCTTTTAGAGGCTCGTATGCATATGGATAATGGCGAGAGCTCTCAAAGCGCCATGCGCGCCTTACGCCCCCCTGTTTTTAGGATGCAAGAACAGGATTTTAAACGCCACCTCAATATCTGGCCGGCCCCTATGCTCTCTAAAGCCCTTAATCAAAGCCTTGAGACCGAAACAGCGATAAAATCAGCCGGTGCGCCAATTAATGCGCTCATAAATCGATTATTACTGGCATTAGCCAGCTATGCCAAAAAAAGGCGCTAGGTCGCAGCCCCTCGCCAAACGTCAGTAAGATTTGGCCTTAAACTGCTGTCTAAGACTTAAGGCGGGTTATAAGGTCATCGAGCTGGGCTAGGGTTTTATACGAAATCCGTAACTCCCCACCCGGTCGTTTATGACGTAAATCTACCTTTAATCCCAAAACATCCATAAGTGTCTTTTCAACATTTTGCACATCGGCGGACTTTTGCGTGCTGGGGCGGGGTTTGGCCAGCCCGTCCTGCTTTAGGCGGCGCACCCAATCCTCAGCCGCCCTGACAGACAAGCCCTTTACCGCAATATCTTCAGCCAAAGCCGCCGGGTCTGGCGCGGCGATTATCGCTCTCGCATGACCTGTCGTTATTTTACCTTCGCGCAAATATTCCTGCGCGCGTTGGGGCAAATTTAATAAGCGCAACATATTAGCGATATGTGGGCGGCTCTTGCCAATAGCGCTGGCTATCTCTTCCTGCGTACGGCCAAATTGGTCCATTAAAGCCTTATAAGCTTGGGCCTCCTCAATGGGGTTAAGGTCTGCCCGCTGGACATTTTCCACGACCCCGATTTCCAACACGTCCTGATCGGATAAATCCCGAATAAGCACAGGTATCGCGCTCAGCCCTGCTTTTAGAGCGGCTTGATATCGTCGCTCACCCGCAACAATCTGGTAATGGGCTTTTGAAGCTGACAGCCCCTCCGGCAATGGTCGCACCAATATGGGCTGCAGCACACCCTTATCTTTGATCGATTGGGTCAGTTCAGATAGTTTTTCGGGATCAAAATAACGTCTGGGCTGATCGGGGTTACGCTCCAGCCTGTCCATCGCCAAAGTTGAGACGCCGTTTTGGGACGCACTTTCAGAAGAAGCCGGATTAGGCGGGCTATCCGTAGCAGAAATTGGCGCGGCAAGTGGAACATCCTGCATAAGGGCAGACAAACCGCGGCCAAGGCCTCTATCCGGTTTTTTAGGAGTTGGTTTTTCATCTGTAGACATTAGCTAACCTATTGATATTAAACGTTAAATAGCCACTCTGCGGTCATGGCGTTCTAGTATTTCCCGGGCTAAAGCCATATAGGCTTTAGACCCGATACAATGCGGGTCATACATCATAACCGGCTTGGAAAAGCTTGGCGCTTCTGCAATCCTGACATTACGGGGTATCAAAGTCTTAAAGACAGCCCGGCCCAGATTATCGCGCACATCTTTTACCACCTGCCCTGACAAACGGTTTCGTTTGTCAAACATTGTCAACATCACACCCTCTATTATCAATCCGGGGTTTAAGCCTGCCTTTGCCATTTCGACTGTTTTCAAAAGCTGGCTTAAGCCCTCAAGCGCAAAAAATTCGCATTGCAAAGGCACGAGAACAGAATGGGCCGCGGCCAAAGCATTGACCGTTAGGATATTAAGCGAAGGCGGACAATCAATCAAAATATAGTCATATTGGTCCTGAATTTCACCCAGAGCGAGTTTCAGCCGTGTTGTGCGTCCATCCGACCCTCCGATTTCCAATTCGGCCGCAGAGAGGTCAATATGGGAGGGCACAAGCGTTAGGCCCGGCACAGAGGTTTTAAAGCAAGCCTTAGATATCTCCAAACCATCAACCATCACATCATACATGGTTAGGTTACGCTGCGCATGTGACAGACCCAATCCGGTGGACGCATTGCCCTGCGGGTCCAGATCAATCATCAGCACCTTTTTACCCAATAATGTCAAAGCAGCGGACAAATTTATGGATGTGGTGGTTTTGCCCACGCCGCCCTTTTGATTGACAATCGCCATGATCCGCGCTGATGACATAAATACTCCGCTAGGGCGCCTTTGGCTTTAAGTCCGTTATTTTTAACAAAACACCTCCGGGATTAGACCGACTCTGCATGTTTTCCACGTTGAATGTCCAGTATTTTCGGGCTTGCGTCAATTCCTCGCCGACCCCTTCCCCCTTTAAAAACAAGCCAATCGTAGTTTTAGACCAAAATGGGTGTGCATAAGTCAAAAGCGATGGCATGGGCGCAAATGCGCGCGCCGTAATCACGTCATATGGCCTTATCGGCAAGTCTTCAATGCGCTTTGACACAGCCGTCGCAGGCAGGTTGCACTCACGAATAAGCATTTTTAGAAAATTCGTCTTTTTACCAACAGATTCGACAAGCGTAACATGCGGGTGCCTACTTAAACCCCCATCCTCTGTGGCGGGCGGCCTATGCTTTAAGGCAATCGCAATGGCCAAGCCCGGAAAACCAGCCCCTGAGCCTAAATCCAGAAAGTCGGCAGCCTTATCCGGCAAAACGTCTATAATTTGCCAAGAATCCAGCGCATGTCGCTGCCAAAAATGCGCCATAGCACTGCGAGACACTAAATTTATGCGCTGATTCCACTTAATAAGGCGCGATTCCCAATGCTCGAAATCGGCTAATGTTTCACGTGAAACATGATTTTCTTGCGCAAAATCGGACTTTTTATACGCCATTTATGCTTATGCTGATCTTTTTACATAGGCCAGAAGGGCCGTCAAAGCCCCGTGAGTGACCCCCTCAATCCGGGCCGCCTGCCCTAAAGTAGCCGGTCGCGCCTCCGTCAGCTTGCTTCTGACCTCATTAGAAATGCCGCCAATGGCCGCGTAATTTATAGTTTCAGGCAAGCGCAGCCCCTCATCGCGCTTAAAAGCAGCAATATCCCGTGCTTGTCGCTCTATATAGCCTGCATAAAGTGCTTCGATCTCTAATTGCTGCCGAGCAAAACCCGGTACGTCTGAAAGTTCAGGCCAAACAGGCAAAAGATCGTCAAAACTGACATTAGGATAGGCCAGCAGATCCATAACATCCCGTCTCACACCATCGGAATTAACCCGAATATTATACCCATTAAGGACATTGGGTGTATTTGTGAGGGTTATAGCCAGAGATTTGGCCTGCTCTATTATTTTAATCTTGTCTTCAAAGGCCGCAGCGCGCGCCGTGGAAACACAACCCAGCTCGATACCTTTTGGCGTTAAGCGCTGATCGGCATTATCAGCCCGCAAAAACAGTCTATATTCGGCCCTACTGGTAAACATGCGGTAAGGCTCAGTCACACCCTTGGTGATTAAATCATCAATCATGACGCCGATATAAGCCTCAGAGCGGTCTAGCAAGAAGGGCTCAGAGCCGCCTGCAGCCAAGGCCGCATTCAGACCCGCCATAAGGCCCTGCGCTGCCGCCTCTTCATAACCTGTTGTGCCGTTAATCTGCCCTGCTAGATATAGGCCCGGCAAGCGCTTTGTTTCCAATGTTGCCCGCAATTCGCGGGGGTCAATATAATCATACTCAATCGCATAGCCATATCGACGCACCTCTACAGCTTCCAATCCACGAATAGTACGCAAAAACGCGTCTTGCACATCTTCAGGCAAGGCGCTGGAAATCCCGTTTGGATATATTATATCCCCGTCTGGATTACCCGGCAGGCCTTCTGGCTCGAGGAAAATCTGATGGGCCGACCGGTCAGCAAAACGAACAACCTTATCCTCTATTGACGGACAATAACGCGGGCCGCGCCCGGAAATACTGCCATTGTAAACTGATGATTTATTTATGTTTTTTGCGATTATATCATGGGTGTTCGCGTTTGTATGCGTAATGGCGCAGCTAATTTGTGGCACAGTGATTGCGGATGTCATAAAAGAGAACGGCACAGGGTTCTCGTCGGCCGGCTGTTGATCCAAGGCCTCCCAGTCAATAGACGACTTCACCAAACGCGCTGGCGTCCCCGTCTTTAGTCGCCCAAGCTTAAAGCCCAGCCCATATAAACACTCTGACAAGCCGATAGACGGCGCCTCGCCAAACCGCCCGGCCGGGCGTCGCTCCTCGCCAATATGTATGACCCCCTTTAGAAATGTCCCTGTCGTTAAGACAACGCGCTCACTGGCCCAAACCCGCCCGTCAAAGGTAATAACGCCGGTAACACGCCCGCGATCGACCCGAAGGTCTTCAACAGCAAGAGGCTTTATCGTCAGATTATCGTAATTAAGCAGGGTTTCCTGCATAGCCTGCTTATAGAGCCAACGATCGCTCTGGGTGCGCGGACCATGGACAGCAGGCCCCTTTGAACGGTTTAACAGGCGAAACTGTATACCCGACGCGTCAGCGACATGGCCCATAACCCCACCTAGCGCATCGATCTCGCGCACGAGGTGGCCTTTACCCAAACCGCCAATAGCCGGATTGCAGGACATTTCGCCCAAGGTTTCGATCTTGTGGGTAAGAAGCAGGGTTTGCGCGCCCGTACGCGCTGAGGCTGCCGCCGCCTCGCAGCCGGCGTGCCCACCCCCAATAATAATAACATCCCATTTTTGGGACATATCGGCCTCCGTCAATTGTCCCGCCTATAGAGGCTTGGCGCCCAAAAGTCGATAAAAACCCTGAAATTCTTATATTTAGACGCAATGTTTCACGTGAAACACTCGCGCTGTAATGAAAAATTTCAAAATAATCAAAGTGCTAGCGCCCTTTAGAGCGGGCCTGCGGGCTCCCCGCAGCCCTGTTAAGCTGCGGCCTTTTCGTCTCTTTTTCAAGACGGCGCCTATTTACCAATACAAAACCTTGAAAAAATACGGTCAAAAACGGCGTCCATATCCGTCTCACCCGCCAGCTCCTTTATCGCATGCAGAGCCGCACGCACATCTTCGCCCGCCAGTTCTGCCGCAATAGACAGATTCTCATGCCCCCGACTTACGGCATTAATCGCCCTATTCACACAGGCGACATGCCGAACCCGTGTCAAACCCGGCAGGGCTTCAGGGCTATAACGCGTCCTTATTTCCGCCTCGAGCCAGTCCGTAAAACCGTCAAACCCCTCACCCGTTTGTGCGCTTAGGCTAAATAAAGGCTTGTTTTGGACAGAGCTTACGTCCGGCAGATGGGGTTTTTTATGATGGGCTTCCAATAAATCGGCTTTATTCGCAATCACCGCATCATAAGCACGCTCTAGCCCTACAGACGTAAATTCTAAATCTTTGCCTTCAGTGTCCAGCCCTTCGACGCCATCATAAACCAAGAGGCATAGATCACTCTGTCTTGCACGTTCTTGCGCACGCCTTACGCCCTCTGCCTCAATGTCGTCCTGCGCTTTACGTAACCCCGCCGTATCTGAAAGCCGCACCGGTAGCCCGGCCAGGGTCATTTGCACATCAATAATATCACGTGTTGTGCCCGCTTGTTTGGATACAATAGCCGCGTCTCTTCCTGCTAACCTATTGATTATACTTGATTTTCCGGCATTTGGCGGACCCAGCACGACAACATGTATCCCAGACCGAACCCGCTCGCCCCGCCCCGCATTTTTAACGGCCTGCTCCATTTTTTCACGCGCGCGTATAAGGTAAGGCCCAGCGCGGCGCGCGAGAGCGTCCGGCACGTCCCCCTCATCGGGAAAATCAATTTCGCCCTCTATCATCGCCAAAGCGTCAATAAGCTCAGAGCGCCAGTCTTCATATATTTCCCTTAGCCCGCCCTGCATTTGACGCATAGCCTGTTTTCGCTGACCCTCTGTCTCTGAATCGATAAGATCAGCAAGTCCTTCAGCTTCGGTAAGGTCCATGCGGTCGTTTAAAAACGCACGCCGTGTAAATTCGCCAGCATAAGCTTGCCTTGCGCCCGACTCTAAAAGCCGCTCCGAAACAGCCTCGATCACAGCCAAGCTACCATGGGTATGAAATTCTGCTATATCTTCCCCTGTAAAACTCTTGGGGCCCTCCATATAGATCAGAAGGACACTGTCTATCGGTTCGCTCGCAGCTTGATCGGCAGGGTAAATATTGCCCAGAACCGCTCGGCGCGGGGTGGGGCAAGGCCTTCGCGTTACAGCCTCGATGATATTGCGCACGCGCGGTCCGCTAACCCGAAACACACTCACACCCGCACGCCCGGGCGCGGAACTCAATGCAAATATAGTGTCTGCACTTACAGCCATGACAATCTGATATTACCTCTTTATGACAAGGTGATTGATCGCTATCACCTCTAGGTCTTTTAGACCCCTACAGCTTTTCAAAACAAAGAGAAACTATGAAACGCCGCAAACCCCGTATATTGGCTTTTATGACCGCCCTTAGTTTCGCTAGTGCTTGTAATTTTATTGATGATAGCTCTCCCCGAACAGAGGCTTTACCGCCGATCGCCACTGCTTTTAAGTGTTTACCTCAAAACGCAGCCTTTATCGCCGCCCACCGCGCAACGTCCAAAGACAGCCGTCTGGCAGAAAATTCACTAGGGGGCGTCAGCGCCCTCATAAAACGCGGGTTTTATTTCGCTGAAATCGATGTCGCACGCTTAAAGGACAAAACTCATATTTTAATGCATGACGGCGTATTGGAACGCACAACAGTCGGCAAGGGCGCCGTTGTGTCAAAAAGCTGGGAGCAAGCACAAACAATTTTGCTCCGAGACCCATCGGGCAGGGTGACGTCAGATACGATTCCACGCCTTGAGGACGTTCTGCAACTTGCAAGCAAGAAAATTTACCTCGAAATAGATTTCAAAACCAGCGCCTCTTATCAGGATATTATTGGTCAAATCAGACATCACGACCTGCAAAACCATGTCATTCTGATCGCTTATTCAAAATCGCAGGCCCGGACGTTAAATCGTCTGGCCCCCGAAATGTTCATCTCTCTGCCAGCCTCTAATCCCCGCCACCTCACCGAGCTTTTTGAAAATGGTTTAAAGCCTGACAAAATCGGGGTTTGGATATCAAAAAAAGACCTCCCGACCAGTCTTGAAAAGACCTTAGCGGAGAACAATATAGCCCTCCTAAGAAAGGCCCCGACAACGGGTGTCACCCAAGCCGCAAAACATGCGAGCCTATTGGTGGATGATTACGCCTTTCAACTTAAACCCGTTATGGGATTAACCCGCCAAACTCGGCGAGCTTTCGACCACTGTATGGCATCAACCAAAGAGAGCTTGCCGGGAAATAGCGGCGGTTAGGATAAAATGTTTACGCCTAATATAAAACATGCCGCCTGGTTACTTTAATTTTGCGGCGGGGCCAGGCGTAAGAGCTGTCCATTGGTGCTGTCTTCAATCAGGACCAGTAAGGCACCGTCCAAATCTTCTTTAACATCGCGTACGCGTCCATTAAGCTTGGAGAGCAATTTCGTTTCCTTGACAAATTTTATGCCGTCCATTTCGAGATGCCTTAAGTCCCGTGATGCTAGGCCACCAACAAAAATATCGCCCTGCCAATCTTTAAACAAGGTTCCATTGTAAACAGTCATGCCAGACGGGGCGATAGAGGGCACCCAGTCTTTAACAAAAGGCTGTGTTCCTTCAAGAGTTTTAAACGGGCTTATCCGCGCGCCATTATAATCAACACCCGTTGTGGCTAAAGGCCAGCCATAATTTTCGCCCGGTTTAATGATGTTAAGCTCGTCCCCGCCGCGCGGCCCGTGTTCATGGGACCACAAGACCTTGGTTTTATCATCATAAAACAGGCCCTGAACATTCCGATGGCCGTAAGAATAAATACGGTTTGTAATTTCGGAATTTTGAGTTTCACCGCCGACAAACGGATTATCTCTAGGTACTGAACCGTCAAGATTGATCCGAACTATTTTCCCTAAATGGCTTTGTTTATCTTGCGCGGCCTCACGGTAGGTAAAGCCATCCCCAAGGGTCAAAACCAAGGTCTCGTCTGGCAATATCACCATCCGCCCGCCAAAATGCGAGGCGGTGTCCTTAGTGGGTGCGGCGACAAAAATGTCCTTCACCTCCGTTAAAGACGCATCACCTAATTTAGCAGAAATAATTACCGTGCCGTTATGGCGTCTTGTTCCGCGCGCATATGATATAAAAAGGGTCTGACTGCTGGCAAAGTCAGGCGCTAAAACTACGTCAAACACACCTCCTTGCTGGCGCGCATATATATCATCTGGCAAACCCGCCAAAGTGATAAGACGGCCGTCACCCCCCAAAAGCTTCAAGGCCCCGCCGCGTTCAGTTACAAGATATCGGGCAGGGGCTAACTCGTCCGTACCGTCCACATTGCGGGGCAGGGGGGTTACGCTCCAAGGTGTTGATAGGTTTGACGCCAGAGGCGTGACCGTAAAATCATGATTTCCTGAATCTAGTCTCGGCGCAGCCTGCGGTTCAAGGCAGTTCGCCAGAACCATTCCGACTGCAACAAGGCTTAAATGCCGAAAAATTTTCATAATACACCCTCATTGACTTAGATTGACATATTAAGTGTGACGTTTAGGAGAATGTTAGACAGTTTTTTAAAAGGTGCAATAGGGCTGTTATGACCCGTTTTTTCAAAAAACCCTTTATATGGAACCGCATTGCGACATTAATAGCCGTTGCGGTAACATCTATAAGTGCCTCAATATTCTCGAGCCAGATTATTATCGCCAATCTTGCAAATCTGGGTTTAAATACCCCTTTCGCAAAACGTCTATCAATGACCGCCTATGATCTCTATCATTTTGCCGGACTATACAGTCTTTTTATTTTACTGGCTTTTATGATTGCCTTTCAAGTCGCTGGGTTTATTTCAAAAAAGCTTGATATCTCCAGAGCCTTTATTTTTGTCGGAGCCGGTTTTATAGCTATTTTTGTAATGTTATTTTTAATGCAAAGGGTCTTTTTTGGCGTGCCGATTGTTGGGGGAGCCAGAGAAGGCTTTGGACATATTTTGCAACTCGTGGCGGGCGGCCTTGGGGGATGGGTTTTCGCACGCCTAACCCGCAAAAACAAAATAGATGATATTACCCCGCCCCAGACCTAAGTATTCATACTGTCAAAAAATTCAGAGTTTTGTTTTGTGTCTTTAAGTTTGGACAATAAAAACTCTATCGCATCCATCGTTCCCATAGGATTTAAGATACGCCGCAAAACATAGGTTTTTTGTAATTCAACAGGACCAATAAGAAGCTCTTCTTTCCGCGTGCCGGATTTCGTAACGTCAATTGCCGGGAAAACACGTTTATCCGCCACTTTCCTATCCAGCACTATTTCACTATTGCCCGTACCTTTAAATTCTTCAAAAATAACCTCGTCCATACGGGACCCTGTCTCGATTAGCGCCGTTGCTATAATCGTTAACGATCCGCCTTCTTCAATATTTCGCGCCGCGCCAAAAAACCGTTTCGGTCTTTGTAGGGCGTTCGCGTCAACACCCCCCGTAAGCACTTTCCCAGAGCTCGGCACAACCGTATTATAGGCCCGCCCAAGGCGTGTTATTGAATCGAGTAAAATAACAACGTCCTTTCCATGCTCAGTTAGGCGCTTTGCTTTCTGGATAACCATTTCAGCTACTTGTACATGGCGCGTTGCGGGTTCATCGAAAGTAGAGCTTACAACCTCTCCCTTCACTGATCTTTGCATGTCTGTCACTTCTTCTGGACGCTCGTCAATTAACAACACTAATACGTAACATTCAGGATGGTTGGCTTCGATAGAGTGCGCAATATTTTGCAAAAGAACTGTCTTACCGGTTCTCGGGGGCGCTACAATCAAAGCCCGCTGGCCTTTTCCTATCGGAGAGACAATATCAATAATACGTCCTGAAATATCTTTGCGTGTCGGATCCTCTATTTCCATTTGTAATCTTTGATCCGGATATAAAGGTGTGAGATTGTCGAAATGCGCTTTATTGCGAGCTTGCTCAGGTGTTGAAAAGTTCAAAGATGCTACTTTGGTTAAGGCAAAATACCGTTCATTGTCTCTTGGGCTTCGAATTTGACCGGATACTGTATCCCCAGTCCTTAGACCAAATTTACGAATCTGGTTCGGGCTGACATAAATATCATCAGGTCCCGGTAGATAATTCGCCTCAGGCGCTCTTAAAAACCCAAATCCGTCTTGCAAAACTTCTAATACGCCCCCGCCATTAATTTCAATATTGCGCTCAGCCAAATCTTTAAGCACAGAAAAGAAAATTTCTTGCTTGCGTAAACTACCGGCGTTTTCAATCCCGACCAGTTCAGCAAATTTGATAAGCTCTGGAGGCTTTTTTTGTTTTAAATCATCCAGACTAATCGATTCGAGATTATCCAAAGAGGTAATTGTTTCAGACATATTTATTTCCGAGATTTATAAAGCTGCTCATAATATTGAAAATAGGGAACAGCGCGGCAAGAATAGCCGACTTCACCTGCCCTTACCGAAGATAAAAACAGGCGTCAAGCTTTTTAAAAGGGCTCAACGATAGCCAAAATAACAATTAATATTGCCAATATCGCCGGGATTTCATTTATCAATCTATAAAATTTTTCAGTTCTTGGACGTTCCGATCTCGCAAACTTCTTTCGCTCTTTTGATAAAAACACATGATAAAAAATCAGAGCTATAACAAAAATAAGCTTTAATATAAGCCAAGCAGAGCTTGTTAATTCCGACGCTCTGTATCCAATTAAAACACCGCCCAAAAGAACACTCGCCAGCATGGCCGGTGTTAAGATGATTTTGTTTAATTTATCAGCCGCAATTATCATTTTTTGTTCTAACTCTCCGCCGACTTCCGCACCTCTTTGATAAGCAAAAAGCCTTGGTAGCATTAACAAACCAGCCATCCAAAAAATAACAGCAATTATGTGAAAGGCTTTAAACCACAGATAAAGATCAAACATATTGGCCCTCACCCGTCCGCAAATGAGAAACAACCGCTAATACATTCTCGATTTTAACATCCGGCGTTACCCCGTGCCCCAAATTGAAAATATGCGGCCCGTCTATAGCTTCGATTATCATCTGAACCGCATCCCTCAACACATCACCACCAATACGCAATGCAAGCGGATCCAAAATTACCCTGTAAACACATTTTCGGGCCAGTAATATCTCTCACCCAGCCAATAGATGTATCTGTTCCAAGCGCTAAAGCCTGTATTTCCAAAGATTTTGTATACGGAATTATATTCCCGCCAGCCGCTCGCGGAAACCCTATAATTGGCTTCTTTATACCCGCTTGCCTGATTTTTTTAATAATATGATCGGTAGGCTTTATAACCAAGGTTTCAAATTGAACCGGTGATAAGCCTTCCGCCCAACTCTCAAATATTTTTAATACATCCGCCCCGGCTTTTGCCTGCGAAATAAGATAATCAGCACTGGAGTCCGCAATAGCGAACAATAAATCCTCCATGGCTTGTGGGTTTTCATAAGCAAACCGTTTAGCCATTTCTTTTTTCGGCGTACCTTTCCCTTCAATCATATAAGTAGCAACCGTCCACGGGCCGCCGCAAAACCCAATAAGTGCTTTCTCTGGAGATAGGTTAGACCGAACACGATCTACCGTTTCGTAAACAGGGGAAATACGCTCCGCGGCACCGTTTATTTTTAAGTTTTTAATATCACCCTTATTTATAGGCTCTAACACCGGACCAACACCTTGAACAAAATCGACCTTACGACCTAATCCAATGGGAATAAGTAAAATATCCGCAAATAAAATAGCACCGTCCATATCATAACGGCGTATGGGCTGAAGTGTTACTTCGGCCGCTTTTTTTGGTGAGAAACAAAAATCAACGAAATTTTTAGCAGTTTCTCTGATTTTCATATATTCAGGTAGATGCCTACCGGCCTGACGCATCATCCAGATTGGAGGCGGATTTAAAGATTTTCCTGCTAAACTATTTAGAAGTGGGGAGGTCAAATTTGCACCGTATTATTAGAAAGTATAAAAATCTTTTTATTAATATAAAGATGTGAAAGTAGTAAGGCTTGTGAGTTTGTGTATTAAAAAGACAGGGAAAGAATTTTCTGAATATAATCTTAATATCACCATTTAAAATTTTGTGAATAACTTTATCAACAAAATAAGGAGAAGAAGAACAATTCTAAAATATTAGGAAAATCAAATAT
>CAZHPV010000026.1:0-31824 GCA_964534845.1 uncultured Caulobacterales bacterium | reverse complement strand
AAGCCTGTTATATCTATATGATCTCTCAAATATGGACATTTATCCTAACGCATCCCGATCGAAAACAAATCACTATGGATAAGGATTCGCATAGGCAGGATTCTTTGGTCAAGAGACAAAGTTATTTTTTCAGACACATTCCTGCTAACAGACTCATAATAAAGGAAACTTTTCCTTAATCTTTTGTTAAACTGTGAAATCGGAATTTAATCCACCTGCCTTTAGCCAATGATATAAGGCCCGCAAGGCAAACATATCCCCGCCTTTTGGATGTCCGGGCAAAGTAGACGGGTTCCATCCATACACATCAAAATGCATCCACGGCACATTTTTGACAAACTTTTCAAGAAACAAAGCCGCTGTCACAGATCCGGCAAAACCACCCCCTGCATTTTTCATATCGGCAATCGGTGAACTGAGCATAGAGATATAGGGCTGCCACAGCGGCATATGCCAGACGGGGTCGCATTGACGCCGGGCTTGGGCTAAAACTGACGAAACAGGTTTTTCGCGATTGGAGAAAAATGGAGGCAATGTCGGACCTAGCGCAACGCGGGCAGCACCCGTTAATGTCGCGAAATCCATCATTAAGACCGGTTCGTCTTCGGCCGCTTTAGAGAGCGCGTCCGCCATTACAAGACGTCCTTCAGCATCCGTATTATCAATCTCTACCGTTAAGCCCTCACGAGAGGTTAAAATATCGCCCGGACGATAGGCCCCGGCTGAAATAGCGTTTTCGGCAATCGCTATTAGTACATGTAACCTGATCGGCAGATCATTTTCCATAATCATACTAGCCAGAGATAAGGCATGAGCTGCCCCGCCCATATCTTTTTTCATTATCCGCGCCCCGCTGGCGCTTTTAATGTTTAAACCCCCCGTATCAAATGTAATGCCCTTGCCAATTAAGGCCAGGCGCGGATGAGCCGGATTGCCCCATTCAAATTCGACTAGTCTAGGGGCTTCATGCGCAGCCCGACCCACGGCATGTATCATAGGCAGATTTTCAGTCATCAGCGCCTCGCCAATTGTAGCGCGAATATCGGCTCCGTATTGCTGGGCCAACTCTTGGGTGGCTTTTCCAAGGGCGTCGGGCCCCATATCTCCTGCCGGTGTATTAATCAAGTCCCGCCCTAAATGTACGGCCTTGACCAAAGCGCTGGCTTCACGCGGTCGGTGCACCTCTTCCAAAGAAAGTACCGGAAAACTGTTCTCAGAGGAGAGGTAACGATTGAATTTATAACACCCCAAACCCCAACCAATTGCGCAAAGCGCGGCGTCCCAATCCTCCGGAATATATGCGAGCTTATAGTGTCCGTGATTTAACGTGGCCGATAGCCCGCCCAGACGTACGGCATTGAGGACATCACCCTTTTCATTTCCGACACCGTATAAGTGGTGCGTAATTTGGCCCTCTGCATCAGGCAGGCTGACACTTTGGCCCTGCTCTCCTACAAACTCCCGCGCTAAAGCATAGGTCTTCTGGCTTTCAGACAAGAGCTCACGGATTTCATCCCAGTCAGCGGGCCGGCAAACGTAAATAGAAATGCAGTCTTTGGGGTCTGTTTGGTCTTTGGAAGTAAATATATCCAGCATATCATTCTTTCTTATAGGTCTGGACCATACGCCCTACTTAAAGACTTGTACCAGCTAGCGCTCAGACTAGAACGCAAGACCCAACAGCGCAACTGCTCAAAGCGCACTAATAAGGCCGTTTTAGTCGATTTCGTAAGATTTCGTTAACTCTCATTATTTACGATTATTAACTAAGTCTTACTGCGCAAACCGCAGATATTTTGCGCTCTCTGGGAGATTACTCAATATGTCACTTTTGACCCTCTCTAGATCAACAGAGCAATCCATCCGCGGTTTAACAGTACTGCTTACCGCCAGTGTCTTATTAAGCGGATGCGCGCTTCCGAAATTTTCGGCCTCAGAACAGGAATTAGCCGAAACCCTTACACCTTCAAAATATCAACCCGCCACCCGAGAGTTTCGGGACAATGTTGAAACGCAGGACCTGTTAACTCAGGCGGCCTTCTGGTCTCGAGAACATGATCTGAACCCCGGCGATCTTGAGGCCGCGATTAAACTTGCCGCCACTGTCAGGAAAATGGGCAATCCGGTACAAGCCATCGAAATCACACAACAAACCCGCGCGCTTTATCCACGCGACCCTTATCTTATCGCAGAATATGCCGCCGCCCTGATTGCTTCGGAACGCGGTGAAGACGCCTTAGACACACTTGATACCGCCTTGCGGACAACGCCGGGTTATGCGCGGCTTTGGTCCTTAAAAGGGGCGGCACTTGATCAAACCGAAAATTATGAACTCGCACGCAAACACTATGCAAAAGCCCTGCAAATCACGCCCTATGATCCCAATATTCTGGCGAATATAGGTTTAAGCTATGCCCTATCAGGAGATGTGAGAACTGCCGAAGGATGGTTGCGCCGTGCCGCTGATATTCCCGGGGCCGGAAAAAGCGTACGTCAAAATCTGGCTATAGTCTTACAATTGCAAGGCAAAGCTGATGAAGCCCAGTCGCTCCTACCCAATCAGCGTAGCGCAAGTTTAGGGCCTGTTGAAAACTACACCCCGCCGCGTACACAAAATCCGTCATATACACAGCCTTCATATACACCGCCCGCACATCGAAGCCAGACCTCTGCATTATCCGGGGGTAATAATACATTTGGTACTCAGGGGTCATATGGAGCCCCGCAAAGCCAACCATTAAGACGGGCCCCGCAGCGCACACGAACAGATAGCTTTCAAACACAACCCCATTTACGCGGCTCGACACCGCCGCAGGCTCGTAGCCCGTTCTCCCCGCAAACCCAATCTGGTCAGGCCTTGGGCACTCAATTTACCACGCAAAATTCAAACGGGCAGTCCTTTAGTTCCGCCAGTGATGCCGCACGCGCGGTTGCACAAAATCAAACACGTAAGCGCGCAGTCAGCCCTTTAACTTTATCGGGGCAAACAACGGCTAAACAAAAATCCGCACTTGATCAAATCGCAGCAAATGTCGGGCCTAAAAGCGCCTTTGGCGGAACCGCCGCGCAAGCTTCGAAGGCCTATTATCCCGGGCGCTCTGGCCAAGCCACCCCGCAAACCGCCCCCACAAGCGGCGCTCAATATCAACAAGCCCCCACACGGGCGCAATTACAAGCCCAATATCAGGCACAAATTCAGGCCCAGCAGAGCTCCCCGGGCGGCTATCCCGTTCCGCAATTTGGTGGAAATTACACCCCGCAAAACGCCGCCCCGCAAAGACGCGGGCCCGCCAGAGAGCGCTAAGACGCTAAGCAATACCTGTCGAAAAATGTGAACCGCGCGCCAAACCGCTCATCACAAAAACTGCAAACCTATCCAGCCCGTCTCTTGTCAGACAAATGGACGCTAATAGCTTTATTTGTAAGGTCTGGTTTTCCTAGGAGAAAGCGCCGCCCAAACGCATAGCCGCTGGGGTGAGAATAACAATAAAGAGAACCGGTAGGAAAAACAGGATCATCGGCACTGTCAACTTAGCCGGAAGCGAAGCCGCTTTCTTTTCAGCCTGCGTGACCCGCAATTGACGGTTTTCGTTTGCCATAGTCCGCAAGCTATCGCCTAGAGGCGTACCATAGCGCTCTGCCTGAACCAAGGCGGTTGCCACGGCGCGAATACCAGGATGATTGTTTCGGCGACCCAGATTTTCGTAAGCCTGACGCCGGCTTTGTAAATATGACAATTCGGCCGTAGTCAGTGAAAACTCTTCGGCCAGCTCAACAGAATTATCTGCCATTTCTTTTGCAACGCGCGCAAAAGCCAGCTCGATTGACATACCCGATTCAACACAGATCAACAACAAATCCAGAGCATCCGGGAAAACAGGCACAATCGCTTTAATGCGCTTGCTCGAAATATTAGCAATATAAATTCCTGGCAAATAATAACCAAACGCAACCAAGCCGATTGTCCCCGCGACGCGTTGGAGCATCTCCCATTCCGGCGTATTTAAACCAATCAGGAAGATGAGGCCGAAGATACCAAAGACAATCGGGAGTGTCAGACGAAAGAAATAGAACATATAAAGCGGGCGCTGGCCTCTTAGACCAGCTTGCGCCAACTTATCGCGTAATCCTGAGGCCTCGAGAAGTTTTTCAAGACTAAGATTATCAACCAATTGCTTGATATTACCTTTTGCTTCAGGTCTGAGATTATCTCGCCCGGCATTATTAAGGTTTTCCATCCGCGTTTGACGCATAGTTTCACGGGCATTGGCAACCGAGTCCATACGTTTTTTTAGTTTATCACCTTCAAGCAGAGGGCTTGCCAACATGTATAAGGTTGCAACAGTGAGCAGGGCAATCACGCCTGAACCTAATGTCTGTAAAAGTGCGAGAGTTTCTGGTGTCATAATCCTCTCCTAGAACTTGAAGTTAATCATTTTCTTCATGACGAGCGTACCAACGACCATCATACCGGCCCCGATCATCAAGTTACGCTGCCCCGTGGACGTCGTATATAATTCTTCCATATATGAGGGCGACGCGATTGTGATCAAAATCATCACAATAATCGGCAAGGCCCCAATAACATAAGCGGAGGCTTTGGCTTCGGCGGCAAGAGCCTTGATTTTTTCACGTAACATTTTCCGCCCACGCAAAACATTTGAGAGATTGGCTAAAGCTTCACCCAAATTACCCCCGGTTGTTTTTTGAATGTTAAGCACGGTCGCAAAGAAATTGACTTCTGAGAGCGGGATACGCTCATACATACGTTCAAGACATACCTCTATGGGCACACCCACACTTTCACCCTCTACAACGAGGCGGAACTCCGAACGAATAGGCTCGGGCGATTCGTGAGCGATCATCTTAAGGCAGTCTCCCAATGGCAGACCCGTTCTGACACCGCGAACGATAATATCCATGGCGTCGGCAAAGTTATTCGTGAATTTTTTCTGGCGCCGTCCTATGGCCATACCCAAAATAAATCTTGGCAACCCAAATCCAAGAATGATGGCAATGCCCACACAAAAATGAATAGGTACCCGTAAAAGAAAAGGTATTGCACCGGCGACAACCCCTATAACCACTGAGACAGTCATGAAGGTTTGGGGAGTCATAGTCCAGTTTGCTTGTAGAATTTTGTTTTTAAGGGATTTTTTCGCCTTCTTCTTATTCTTCTGACGCTCTTCAATTTCGCCAAGAGAATCTTCGATTTGTTTGCGTCTGAGGCTATTATCCTCATTTTTTACTAAAGCAAAAAAGCCCTTTTTGTCTTCGCCGCGTGAGGTAATAGACTTTGCGCGTTTCGAGGCTTTTGCAGACCCGCTACTACCGCCCATAAACATAAGGCCCAGACAAAAAATACCTAACGCTGCGGCTCCGGCTATAATTGTCTGCTGATCCATGGGTTAACTTCCCGCAGCGTCAAGCGCTTCAGCAAGTTCTTTTTCAAGATTGAAATAGCGTGCGCGATCCCAAAAGGCCGGACGGGCAATACCTGTGGATTTATGCTCCCCGATAATATTACCTTGAGCATCTTCGCCGTCCATATCATAAACAATCAAATCCTGCGTAACGATGACATCGCCTTCCATACCCAGCACTTCAGTTATCTTTGTTATCCGGCGCGAGCCATCCCGTAATCTAGCCGCCTGAACAATCACGTCGACAGACCCTGTAATCATTTCACGGATTGTCTTTGCCGGCAGGCTAAATCCGCCCATTGTAATCATGGACTCTAATCGGGAAAGGGCTTCTCGCGGTGAGTTGGCATGCAATGTTCCCATTGAACCGTCATGGCCTGTATTCATGGCCTGCAAAAGATCGAAGGCTTCAGGGCCACGCACCTCACCCACAATAATACGTTCTGGACGCATACGCAGACAGTTTTTAACAAGATCCGCCATTGTGATTTTACCCTTGCCTTCAAGGTTAGGCGGGCGTGTTTCCAAACGGACAACATGCGGCTGTTGTAATTGTAATTCCGCAGCATCTTCACAGGTAATAATCCGTTCATCAGGATGGATAAAACCCGTCAAACAATTCAACAATGTGGTTTTTCCAGAACCCGTACCGCCGGAAATAACAACATTACACTGACACGCTCCGATTATCTCCAACACTTTGGCGCCCGCCGGAGAGATTGATTTGAAGTTCACCAAATCATTAAGGGTGAGCTTATCCTTTTTAAACTTACGAATGGTGAGCGCGGGGCCGTCAATCGAGAGAGGCGGGCCGATAACGTTCACCCGAGAGCCATCAAGCAAGCGCGCATCACAAATCGGGCTAGCCTCATCAACACGGCGGCCCACTTGGGACACGATACGCTGACAAATATTCATCAATTGCTGATTGTCACGGAACCGAATATTGGTCTTTTGCATTTTACCATTGGTTTCAATGAAAACATGTTTTGCACCATTGACCATGATGTCCGCAATATCATCCCGAGCCAATAATGGCTCAAGCGGGCCATAACCCAGAATGTCATCACAGATTTCTGTGATGAGCTGGTTTTGCTCGGCAACAGATAGTCTGACATTTCGAATAGCTATAATTTCGTCGACAATCGTCCGGATTTCTTCACGCGCTTTTTCAGGCTGCATACCCGCCAAGGCCGACACATCAATCGTCTCAAATAAGGCGTTAAAAATAGTCGCCTTAGTTTCGTAATATTCCTCTGAAGGTTCACCGCGCGATTGGCGCTGGGGCGCATTATTTGCAACAGGCGCTGAGGCGACCGCTTGGGGTTTTGGAGTCTCGACTTTGGGAGCTGGAGCTTTTAAAGCCGCACTGGCATCGCTTCTTTTTCCGAACATAGCGCTCTATTTTCCTTTTTTCAATTTAGAAAAAATAGACTTTTTCGCTGGAGTGTCCGCTTCGGGCGCATTCATCTCCTGCGGAGCCGCGCTTTTTTTGCTAAATAAGGAGCGTCCCTTTTTATCCAGAACGCCCGCTTTCGGGGTGATCGGAAAACTTCCTGTTTTCAATCGTTCAGAAAGATAATTCAAGCCGGCAACAGTCTGTTGACCCGCCTTCATATCTGCGAGCATTTTACCTTCATTTGAGGCTTCGGTAAATAATTCAGGTTCAAAACCAATAACAACCGCCGGTTCTGTCCCTAATGTCGCGGCAAATTCCTTGACAGAAATTTCCAGATTTTTCGTCATGCCCGTCTTATTTAAAATTAAGATCGGGTCTGAATCATTGGGTCTTTGTGATTTCAAATAATCCAACAGGTTCTTGGCATTTCTCAGGCAAGCCAAATCCGGTGTGGCTGTGATAACGACATCATCCGCGCTGCTTAATATCTTACTCGTCCAGTCCGACCAGAAATGTGGTAAATCCAGAATTGACATTGGACTTATACTTCTAACAGCATCCACAACGGCCTCATAGGCTTCCGTAGATTCGACCGGAGCCGAGTCGAGCGAACTCGCCGTTGGTAACATTGAGAGCTTGGGCGTATGGCGGATCATTATGCGGTCCAGCAAGGTTTCATCTAAACGGTCAGGTTCTGCTAAAGCTTCCTCTAACCCCTGGCTTGCATCATAAGCGAAATCCAGTCCCGTCGTACCCCAAGAGGCATCAAGATCGACCAAAGCTGTATCTTGTCCAACAATTTCTGACATACACCACGCCACATTATGTGCCAAGGTGGATGACCCAACACCGCCCTTCGCCCCGAAAAAGGCTGCAGTCCGGCCGATAAAAGGCTGGTCTGGATCGATATATAAATCGCTAAGGGCGCGAATAAGGTTTAGAGGGTGAAAAGGCGGAACCAGATATTCACTTATGCCCTTTTCGATAAGCTGGCGATATAGCTTGATATCATTGGCGGCACCAATCATCACAACTTTGGTGCCCGCATCACATACGGAAGCCAGATCTTCTAATTGCCCAAAGAGTTCGGGACCACGCATACCGGATTCAATCAAAATTAAATTTGGGGTATTTTCTTTGCGGTAATATTCAATCGCAGCCTGCAATCCACCCATGTAGATTTTAACATTGGTGCGCTTCATACGCCAATCACGGTTGGTTTGATTTATAGTATTGGCTGTCTCGCTCCGGTCACAAAATGCATGAATTGATATTTGCGGAAGCGCTTTCTCTCCGCCCTCTCGAGATCGCTCTTCAATGGAAACCTCTGTCGCCATAGAAGCGACCGGGATCGGTGAACTAAGCTGGCTTTGCGGCACAGCCGGATTCGGTATTTGAGCAGGCTGTGCGGGCGTGGCTTGCGGAGGCATATATTGCGGCTGCATTTGTGGTGCTGGCATTTGCGGCACTGGCATTTGCGGAACCGGAACAGCTTGTCCAGGCGTTGGTATATTGCGAGGGGCTGACATGGCCTGACCCGGTGCTGGCACCACGCCATTTTGTCCGCCCGCAGCCGGATGGGGTACAGGGCGGGGTAACGCGGTGGCTCCAGTTTGTATTTGGGGCGCATTATAGGGAGTTGTCTGTGTCATATTACTATTCACCCTTAGCTACCGTCCGCAGAAATGACCTGACGCGGAGGTTGTACGGAGGACGGATCTTCGCCTTGTATATATCTGTCGTAAACTTCAATACGGCGCTGGATATCGGCCCTATCAAGCGGTAGAGGCGCGATAAGCTGTCTGGGGTCCTGAATCATGGCGGCTAAATTAGCCGATTGCGTACACCCAAAGGCTGGACCCGGACGATTAGAACCCGTGGCTGTAAGATTATTAAAGAACCCGCATTCGCGCGGCAATGTCTTAAGATGACGATATGAAACCACAATAGGGGCCGGGGCCTGCGGATTTGCTGCATATTGCCCTTTTGCAATTACATTTGCCGCCTGAAAGCCCACCATACCCGCGATCAAGGACTGGGCTTGCTGTGCGCCTAATCCGGTGCTTGAATGTTGTGGGACATTAATATGAAGAGGCCCGTTACCAAAGCGCTTATAATTATTGACGAATAATGCCACGGCATCTGTATCCCGCGAGGAGAGCTCCAACCCGTTAGGACGCGTATAAAGCTCCAGACGTTCAATCGATTCGGCGACCTCAACTGGATATCTCACCTCATCGGGTGACACTAGTGGCTGCTGGGTGGCACAGCCAACCAAACCCGTAATCAGTGTAAGTCCAACAAGGCTTTTGCCGAGCAGAGAGGCAGGTTTAATCGTATGAATGGATGATCTTTTAGACAGTCTTCTAGCCATAATTTACCCTCTAATCCACTACATGCCCGAAAGGCCCGGGTAGTTTTTCGGTCGAAATCGTCTGACCGTTCTTGCCGTAAATTTTATTGAGGCGCCCCAGAAGAAGGGCCTCACTGTCTGTAGCTGGCGAAAATCCGTCTAAAGGCGTTTGTAATTTATCAGGATGTGTTGGATCGACCAGATAAGGCGTCACTATAATAACAAGTTCGCTTTGAATCGTTTCATCGTCCCGGTTTCTAAACAATGCCCCGACACCGGGAAGGTCCTTAGCCCCGGGAATACCGTCTACAGACTGACGCGATTCTTCCGAGATAAGGCCAGCAATCACGAGACTGCCTCCCGCCGGCATTTCCACGACTGTATTCGCGCGGCGCACACTTAAACCGAGAATATCACCGCCAAGGCCGCCCGTTTCAAAAGCACCTTCCGTCGTCGGTTCAGAGACTTCCGTTGAAATATTGAGTGAAATCCGGCCTTCGCTTAAAACCACTGGCGTAAAGCCAAGGGCGACACCAAAAGGCCTGAACTCAAACTCTCTTTGTAATTGACCATTATCATCGATAAAAACATTGGTTAGCAGAGGAAATTCCCCGCCCGAGAGGAAATTAGCTGTCTCCCCCGAGGTTGTTACCAAGGTCGGTTCGGCTTTGGTGCGGACTAATCCGACCCGCTCTAATGCCGATAAATCTGCCCCAAGCGATCTCAAGGCGCCGCCCGCCGTATTATTAAATGTCCCGGACCCGATAAAACCGGCACCGGTTGCAAGCCCGTTATTGCTCAGAAGGGAGACCGTCGAATCGCCCAATTGTCCGATGGCATTTAAGCTAATACCTAATTGCTTGGTCACACTACGCGACATTTCGACAATGCGAACCTTAAGCAAGACCTGATCCTTGCCTTCAACCGTCATCAAATTGACGATATCGCCAGTATCACCGCCGCCTGTATCCTCATCTAGCCATAATCCGGCAAGACCCTCTATCCTATTCGCCATAGCCGCATTCGCGACAGAACCCGTAAGCAGAAGATTATTATTAACGGCCTGTACTTTCACATTTGTTCCAGGCACATGTTGAGAAATTAAGGCGTCCAGACCTGACAAATCGCGTTCGACCCGAATTTCGAGATTCAAAAGCTCTTTACCACCTTGACCATAAAAATACGTATTTGTCTGTCCTGTTCGCTTACCAATCAGCACAACACGGCGAGATGTATGTACAACTGACTCGACAATATCCGGATTTGACACAATCACATCCATCATATCTTCCGGTAATTCCACAACTGTAGATTTGCTAAAGGGGATCACAACGGAACGCGAAACAGCGCTCTCACCCGGTGACTGAATAGACAATTGACCGGTCGATCCCGCAAAAGATTGTATATGACTATATGAGCGCGTGCCCGCAAGAGAGCTTGTAGATAAGAGACTATATGTTATAGCCGCGCCGAAAACACAGCCAAGAAATCGTTTTCCAGCCATTTTAATTCCCTCTCAAAGCCACAATTTGTGGCTGCCCATCTCTATAAACCGTTATTGTCGTTGGGGCTTTTACACTATTATTGTCGCGAGAAATTTTCGCCGCACTTGTCGCGTAACGACTACGCGCATCATTAATCCCGCGAAGTGTCAGGCTAATATCGCCGCGAGTCTTGGCTTCCTCAAGTAATTCCGCATCACCTTGCGTAAGTTCAAATGTTGCTGTCGAGCCGACAACCGCCGCGCCGCCCTCAGGGTTTGTGGCGTAAACCTGATCAATAGCCAAAACATGCACATTTTCAAAAATAGTCGCGGACACGGAACGCGCCTGCGTATTACCTAATTGCTGATCGATGTTATTGACCGGAATTTCACTGGTGAGAATAATGTCAACGCGGTCGCCTGGCTGAATAAATCCGCCGGCTGCCGTATCAACGGAAATACGCGTTGTAACCGCGCGCATACCGGGTTTTAAAAGCGCGGCCATAACCCCCTTATCGCCCGGGGCAACAAGTTTACGGGCAAGGAGCGGCTCGCCCACATACATAGCTGTGCGGACAACGGAGCCTACATTTTCAGATATCGCTTCAGGACTATTATCGCTGGTAATAAAATTTTCAGATAAAGCTTCAGTCGGCCAAGGCTTCCACTGCATGCTCTCGGCTGTCAATCTTGACCCGAAAGGCATATCGAGAGCGGCAACTAAAACATCAATATATTCGACTTGTTTAACAACCGGAGCCGCAATAGGCGCGCTCGGCGCCGCTGGAGCCTGTAAATTGCGCAATTGTGTAAAAATAACGAATGCTGCTACCGCAAGACCCCCCGCTAAAATCAGTCTTTTCGTGTCCATAGTCACTCACAATTCCAAATCAATGCCCATTTGGGGGCATTATCGACAATCCATGGTTAATTTTTACCTATCGGAAACAAAGAAAGTGTTAATTTTTACAAAGAACCCGCTGCGATTTTAAAAATTTCACTCTGAGGCAAAGTCCCTAATGCCCCTGCTGCCAAAGCGAGGCCGTAGGGCATTTTCGAATTATCTTTCACGATTGTGTACATCCACGGCGCGGTGATGATCCGGGCTGGCACAAATTTACGTCCCACAAGTATGAAAAATGCCAAGAGCCCGCCCGCTAACGTCGAATAGACCACAAACATCATCAAGTCCGGCCATGTCCACCATAAGGAAATGGCCGCCATCAATTTAGCGTCGCCTCCGCCCAGACCATTCGTCGCAAACATTATAAAGCCAATGACAAGCATTAAACCGCCAGCCGCTAAATGTTCGCCAAAATTCGGCCAACCCTGCCAGACAAAAGGTATCGATATAAAAAATCCGGTAATAACAAGTAGGCTAATCCAGTTTGGAATCGTCATTGTCGTGGCATCTTTATAAATAGTTGCCAACATTGTGGCTGCAAAAACGCTTAGGATGAAAAATGGAAGTAACATAATAGACCCGCTTAAAACCAATTTTCCTAAGGCATAGCGCGATAGGGTTAACGGGACGTTTCACCACGCAAATATCATCACATAAGCCAAAATTTTACAAAAAAAAAACGGCCCAGAGGGCCGTTTTCAAACTACGTTTGTTAAAACGATTAGTCTGCTGTTGTGTTCAGTTCTGTACCTGAGATTTCTCCGGCAACTTCAGCGAACTTAGCGTCAAGAGCATCACCAAGAGCCTTACCGCCAACAACGATAGCAACACCGATAAGAGCGGCAATCAGACCATATTCAATAGCTGTTGCGCCAGATTCGTCTTTGATAAAACGAGACATTAAATTTTGCATAACATTCTCCCACGTATATGCGTCAAAAAGGAGGAACATTCCTCGACAGGGAACCTCCCTGATGACTGTGTTTTACTATAGTCGCGTTACTAAGCGTTTAAACGACATGGTAAATTTTAGATGAAAATTTTTGTACCTTTAAAGCGGTAAAAACTCACATAACACCCTGAGGGTTTAGTCCGATAACAAAACCGCCCAGACTATATCCGCTATATATAATGTAGGGAAAAAGTGCCTAAATCCTGCAAATTTACAAAAAATAGAGCTTTGATCTGGATTTTGTAAACGGTTCGTTCACCACATTCTCGTAAATCTTGGAGAAATAATGAAGGAAAGACGATGTTGGACAAAGCTGCAAAACTAGCCCTCTATACATTTTTTACATTAAATATAGTCGGGATCAGTGCCTCTAATGCCATCGGTCAGGTTTATAGTGTCGAGCTAAACAAAACAGAGCTCGTCCGGCTTGACCAAGCCGCCAGCGCTGTTGTCATCGGTAATCCGGTCATTGCAGACGTATCCGTACATTCTGATAGAACACTTTTTGTTATTGGCCGAAGCTTTGGTGAAACAAATATTCTGGTATTGGATGCCGCAGGCGACGTCATTGTCGATGCGGATATCCATGTCACAAATGCTATACCTGCCAATGGGGTGAGAGTTTATAGGGGCGCGAATGCAGAACGTTCGACCTATAGCTGTAGCCCCTATTGTATACCGTCACCCGTATTGGGCGATACGCCGGATTTTGTCGCCAGTAATACTGGTGAAGCCATCACAATTAACAACCAAATAGCGACGCAAACCCCCACAAGTTCCATATCATCTGGAACAGGGTCCGGCTTTGCGGGCGCGACAACAAATACGTTTGACGATTTCTAAGCTAGACCCTCTAGCCTAAAGGCTGCAAAAAGCACTCAAAACCTCATAGCAACCTCCGAAGACGGCCCATAAATCTTAAGGATTTGTTAAGGACCTTTGTTGGCAGGAAATTAAATATTTCTCCTGTATAAAACCCCTTTTAGGCCTGTGGGCAGGCTTGTTAAAACAGGACGGGATTGTTGTTGTGACAAACAAAAAACTTACTCTAATCGGACGCTTACGCAAATATATACGTAATAAAGAAGGCAGCACGGCAATAGAATTCGCGCTGTTAGCCCTTCCTTTTTCTGCACTGTTATTTGCAATTGTTGAAACCGCCGTTGTTTTCTTCATCGCTTCATCTTTATCGCATGCCTTAAGTGAGGCGGGTCGTGATGTCCGCCTTGGCAATTTTCAGCAAGGGTGCGGCGATACGGCCGACGCCTTTAAAACACTGGTTTGCGACAACATGGTATCGATCGGAAATTGTCAGCAACAACTCACCATCGATCTTGTGCGTTCAAATGACGGGTCATTTCAAACAAATGTATTGCCGCCTTTACCACCAGAAGACCCAAGTGACACTGATGCAGACCCGACAATTCCAGCTAGCACCTATGAAAGCTCGGGCGGTAATGACGTTGTTATTGCCAGAGCTCGCTTTTTTCACAGATTAGCGCTTCCGGGCAATCTGACATTACTGGCAAACCGGGCAGGCAATATTCGTCTCGTAGAGTCGAGCACCGCCTTTAGAAATGAACCTTTCAACAATGTCTGTTCTTAAGAGGGCATCATGACGTCATTAAAAACTAAATTACGCAACTCAGTCAGTATAGCCACAGGGCGTCTGACCCGTAAATTCAAAGCCCTACGCGAAAACGAACAAGGCGTGGCCGCTATTGAATTCGCACTTATAGCGCCGGTCATGTTCGGGATTTATTTCGGCATTACCGTTATGTCTATTACAATCACGGCTGACCGGAATGTTTCGCACGCCACTGGCGTCGCCTCAGATCTTACCACACGTTTCTCAACGGTTGATAGAACGGATGCCGGTAATATATTGACCGCGGCTATCGCCATTTTGGGCGTTTCACAGGCCGAAGTGAATAGTGGCAATCTGAGAATTGAGATCAATAGCTACCGGGCGCAACCGGGCACCGGAACAGCAACAGTGCCAACTGTGGCTGAAAAGATCGGTTTTGCTAGCGTTGGACCGGATTTTGCCAGTGAATTTAATATTGCCGGTGTTGATCAAAGTCTGATTAATGAAACATCCGGTTTGGTTGTCGCGCGCATCCAACATGACTTTAAAACATTTGGAAGCAGTTCAAATACTGCGGAGAGTAGCTGGACCCTTGATAATATCACACTTGAAGATTCTATCATGACGATACCGCGTAATCCTAACTTCGTCCCTTTCGGAGATGGAAGTGTGAACAGTGCAGGTAGTCAGTTTAAAAATTGTAGCGTCAGTTCTGCCTTAATCGTAACCTGCTAATCGCCTAGATATTGCGCGCGTAAGGCGCGCAGGTCTGCTTCGGTTATATCCAATTCATTGCGAATATAAGCCTGCATGTCCCCTATTGCTCTTAGCGAGCCTTGCAAATAGCCTGGCTCGACGCCGAACATCGGGCGTAAAGCCTCAAGGCTATAGCTACGATTATAGCGGCTCTCCATCATTTTCGCAGCAGGCCGTAGAAAGCTCTCAATATCTACCGCCTCCATTGTCAACATATAATCCTGCATGATCATATCGCTATCGACGCCTAACGCCGACTGTATAATGGCCGCCAAAGTGCCTGTTCTATCTTTTCCAGCCGCGCAATGTATGACAATATTATCACCCGTTGCAGCCATATGTTTTAAGGTTTGAGAAAAAATCGATACAAAGCCAGGGTCACTCGGACGCGCGGTATAAGATTTGATCATATAATTTCGGGCATCTTCGGCCACACGCAAATCATTTTTTGTAAAGGCCTCATGCGGGGCGATATCAGGATCACGTAGCCCGCCTATATCTTCAAAGGATAAAACCTTTGTGTCACTTTTTTCGGGCCATTTATTCGGTTGCTTGGCCCGCTCAGGCGCATATCGTAAATCAACTAATAGCCGGATATCCAGATCGGACAAATGCGAAAGGTCTGATATATTGGCGCGGTGAAAATTCGCAGATCTATATAATTTTCCGGCCTTGAGACGTCGTCCCTCTTTCGTGGTATAACCCCCAAAATCCCTAAAATTGACAATATTATCAAATGTATAGAGACGTTTCATATGGGTGTTCTAACGCAGTATTTAAGGTGACCTCAAGACAGAATAAATTCGGTCGCCCAATCCTAGCTAACCTTCTGTTTTCGCTAAAAGTTTTTTCTTCGCTTCAACGCTTTCAAACTGCTGCCAAACCCCGTCGGCTCCATGCCATTCGCCTTTGGACGCACCCTTGGAATATTCTGTTGCGCGGGCTTCAAAGAAATTGGCATGTTCGACACCGTTAAGCATTTCCGTCAGCCATGGCAATGGATGATGCTTTTCGCCATATATGGTCGACAAACCCAATTGCTCCAAACGCCAGTCCGCAATATAGCGTATATAACGCTTAATATCGTCCGGCGTCATCCCTTCCACAGGCCCCATTTTAAAGGCCAAATCAATAAATTTATCTTCCAGATTCACGACAGTTTTACAACAATCAATAATATTATCGGCGACAGCCGGGGTCAGGGCGCCGGTTTCTTTGGCAAATGTATGAAATAGTTTTATCATGCCTTCACAATGCAAACTTTCATCGCGAACAGACCAAGACACGATTTGCCCCATACCCTTCATTTTATTTAATCGTGGAAAATTCATCAACATGGCAAAACTGGCAAAAAGCTGCAAGCCTTCGGTAAACCCGCCAAAAACCGCCATTGACGTTAAAATGTCGGCATCCGTATCAACACCAAACTGCCCGAGATAATCATGTTTGGCCGCCATTTCTTCATATTCCATAAAGGCGGAAAACTCGCTATCGGGCATACCGATAGTTTCAAGAAGTAAGGCATAGGCAGCAATATGAATAGTTTCCATATTTGAAAATGAAGCCAGCATCATTCTAACCTCAACAGGTTTGAAGAGCGGCATGTAATTTTCCATATAATTGCCACCAACCTCAACATCGGATTGGGTGAAAAACCGGAAAATTTGCGTCAATAAATTACGCTCATATTCATTCAACTTCGTAGCCCAGTCCTTACAATCCTCTCCAAGCGGTACCTCTTCGGGCATCCAATGTACTTGTTGTTGTTTCTGCCAAAATTCATATGCCCAAGGATAACGAAAAGGCTTGTAACTATGCGAAGGCTGTAAAAGCCCGGATTTTGGGCTGTCTAAAAAGTCTAGTTTTCCCATATTCTATCCCCTGGTCTTTAAAGTCGCGGCCCAAATCCATATTACTATATATAGATGGTGGCTTAATCGAAAATACCATATGTTGAGCCGTTCAACAGGGCAAGTCACAAATCGCCTTTGGCGCGAAAAATTTCTGTATAATTCAGGTCAAAAACTTGACGGATCAGCAGGGCCTAATAATCAGCGACGCCACGTAAATGAAAAAGCCGCCGCATCCTCTGCGAAACTGGAATCCGTTGCCGTATTATTGTCAAACCCTGACACTTGACGGTGAATATAGGACAAAGACAAATCCGCATCACCGATTCTATAACCCAAACCGGCTTGCGCATCTCCGACAAAGACACGATCTTGGAGATTAAAATCACCGCGGGTAAGCTGTGACGTGCCATTGGGACGGAAATTGACCGCTTCTGCATCTGCGCCTGCAAAGAAATACCATGTATTTTTATTGAAGCGCGCGCTTTCATCTAGGCCGTCACCAATACGCAATAAAGCGCCGACAACCGCACTCTGACTGTCATCATTAAGATGAACAGACGCACTCGGGGTAAGCTCCAAGCCTAAACCCTTTTTATTCAAACTCAGAAAGCTCGGTTTTGAATAGGCCAGATCAAGACGGTTAATATCGCGACCTTCCGTTAAGCAAATCGAATCAGCCTCGAAACACCCTGCATCACTTTCATCAAGATTAAACAAGCGGGTTGTATCCGTTGGAAGCTCAGTTACGGCTCGCCGTAATGTCGGACTCAGGCCCAAAAAATTTGGCGTAACGCTTTGTTCGAGGTTCAGGTTTAATCCGTCAAAGCTGTCTGCTTGACCCACAACCACGCTTAGCGGAGACCGTTCAAGTGCTGAGGGGTCTGTTTGGGCCATAACCGGCGTCGATAGACCCACCGAAGCCGATATCGAGAAAAGGCCCAATACGGCACGCGCAACAGCTCCGTTCCCAGCAAAGGACGGCCAGCTCCGCTTTTTTAGGAGCTTAACACTATTATGCGTTACGCTGGTTTTCATCTACCTAAAACGACTCTCATTTTATTTCATTTCCGGATACTCTATCGCAGAGCTAGCGCGAAAATGAAACTCACACCCTTACTAGTATACTAATAAACCCTAAACGACTCATTAATAAAACTTTAAGAAATGAAAAGCCTCAATTTTTACTTTAGACACAAGATTCCGTCATGGTGACAAAAATACCACAAATCTGCTGTATAAAGAGGCCAAAATGGCTTATTGGCAGGCAATACATTCCTCAAAATCGGTTTTTGCAGCCGCTTTCATGCTCTTTTCCATTTCAGAGAGATTTGCATCATCCTTATCAAGTGCCCCCGCAAAAGCTGCCCGTTGCACAGATTTAGACCGGCAATAATAAAGAGATTTGATACCTCTTTCCCAAGCCTTCCAGTGCAACATATGCAGATTCCATTTATCAACATCGCCAGGGATGAAGATATTGAGCGATTGCGCCTGACAAATTTTAGGGGCCCGATCAGCCGCATGTTCAATCACCCAGCGTTGATCAATTTCAAAGGCCGTGCGGAAAACAGCTTTTTCCTCGTCACTCAACTCGGTCATATGCTGAACAGAGCCTTCCTTTTCCAAGATTGTGGCCCAGACCTCTTTCGTGTTTAACCCCTTTTCTTCCAGCAAAGCCTCGAGAAATTTATTGCGAACAGAAAAACTGCCTGAAAGGGTTTTATGAGTGTAAACATTAGCCGGAATAGGCTCAATCCCGGCAGATGTCCCGCCGCAAATAATCGAAATCGATGCTGTCGGTGCCACCGCCATTTTGTGCGAGAACCGTTCCGTCACACCCGCATCTAGGGCATCAGGACAAGCGCCGCGCTCCTTGGCCAAGGCAATTGAAGCGGCATCCGCGCCTTTACGTATGTGAGAGAATAGCTGATTATTGTAAACTTTCGCCATAGCGCTCTCAAACGCTATATTTTTACTTTGCAAAAGAGAATGGAACCCCATTAATCCAAGCCCGACAGACCGTTCGCGGGCCGCCGAATATCGCGCATCCGACATTTCATCCGGGGCGTTATCAATAAAGTCCTGTAAAACATTATCAAGGAAACGCATAATGTCCTCGATAAAGGCCTCCTCATGCTTCCACTCATCCCATTTCTCGGCATTAACAGAAGACAGGCAACAAACGGCTGTGCGCTGTTGGTCATATTTATCTTTACCTGTTGCCAACATGATTTCCGCACAGAGATTGGACTGCTGTACCCGCAAGCCTGCATCGCGCTGATGTTTAGCCAAAGCATTATTAACCGTATCGGAAAAGATCATATAAGGCTCGCCGGTTTGCAACCGCATCTCTAGGATTTTTTGCCACAGCGCCCGGGCTTCTACAAATTTCACAACCTTATTTGTATGCGGGCTGCGCAGAGCGAATTGCTTTCCGTCTCTTACGGCATGCATAAATTCATCCGTTATGTTCAAACCATGATGCAGGTTCAAAGACTTACGGTTAAAATCTCCCGAAGGCTTACGGATTTCCAGAAACTCTTCTATTTCCGGGTGATGTATATCCAGATACACTGCCGCCGAGCCTCTACGTAGAGAGCCTTGGGAAATCGCCAAGGTCAGGCTGTCCATAACGCGGATGAACGGGATAATTCCAGACGTTTCACCGGCTTTGCCAATTTTCTCGCCAATGGAACGTACTTTACCCCAATAGGTTCCGATACCGCCGCCATTTGAGGCCAACCAAACATTTTCTGTCCACGTGTGAACGATTGAATCCAAACTGTCATCGACCGCATTTAGAAAACAAGAAATAGGCAATCCGCGCGTGGCACCACCATTGGACAAAACAGGTGTGGCTGGCATGAACCAGAGCTGTGACATATAATCATAAAGGCGCTGGGCATGGGCTGTATCATCTGCATAAGCCCGGCTAACGCGCACAAACATATCCTGATAACTTTCTTCAGGCAAAAGATAACGGTCCGTGAGGGTTGTCTTGCCGAAATCGGTCAATAAATCATCGCGAGAACGATCTATTTTTATATGGCCGATCTTGGACGTTTTTTGAGATACCGGTTTTGACTTTTTTTGGCGCGGCTTTAGCGAATCGATTTCGCTCATGAGCGTCGTTTCAAGCTCTTGTTCATCCAGTAATGTAAACTCGGCATTTTCAGTATGATTTGACATTCTTTTCCTTATCCTATCCCTTGTATCCCCTAAGGTTCTTTCGGCGACGATTTCTGCATCCGATTTTTTTCTCAATCGGCCACAAATTTGTGATTCAGTCAAAAACTGCTTCACGATCCTTAATGAAAGGGAAAATGATAGCCCCGGACCACCACTTTCTACACCATATATAGTGTTGATTTGTTCCCTTTCGTCAATACCTAGTGTCTTAAAAAAGGAAATTTTTTCTTAACAGCTTGTTAAAATCTGAATTTTTACGTGATTTTTTTATGACGGCTCCGAAACAAGCCCGCAATCTTGCGCTTCACTTGCCGAAAAAATTCTCACCAGCCTTCACCATATAGTCTTTTTTCGCAGCCCGAGCCTATCTGATTCTATTTTAACCCTCTATGGGCGCCTTTTCTGCAAGGTTAGGCCTCGCCCTTAGACGCCGGTTGTCATAAATCCGTTTATTTTTCCTATTAAGACGCCTAGAGAAGCTCTAATGGATCGTAAGTCATGAAAATCCTCCTTGTTACCGATGCGTGGGAACCGCAAATGAACGGTGTCGTCCGTACACTGACGAAAACCGTGTCGAATTTACGGAGTGCCGGTCACGACGTTGAGGTCATCTCACCTTCTGATGGCTATTGGACTATGCCCTTACCGACCTATCCTGATATCCGCCTTGCGCCTTTTGCCCGAAAAGATGTTGGACGGCGAATTGTCAGCTTCGGCCCGGAAGCCATTCATATTGCTACCGAAGGCCCTCTCGGATTAGCTGCGCGCAGCTTATGTCTAAAATGGGGCATGCCCTTTACCACAAGCTATCACACTAAATTCCCTGAATATATCAAGGCCCGCTTCCCCTTTGTCCCTCTGGCTTGGCCTTACAAATATGTCCGTGACTTTCACAATAGCGGAGGGCGGGTCATGGTGACAACACCCTCTATGGTGACATTTCTCAAAGCCCGCGGGTTTAAACATCTGGCCCCTTGGGCCCGCGGGGTCGACACAACACTGTTTAATCCCGACAAATGTTTTTCAAACACACCCAGTCTTGAGGATGTCTATAAAGACCTCCCCCGCCCCGTTTTTATCAATGTGGGCCGCGTGGCCGTCGAGAAAAACATTGAAGCCTTTCTAAATCTCGACCTGCCCGGCACAAAAGTCATTATCGGCGACGGTCCGCAACGCGCTGCTCTTGAGAAAAAATATAGCAAGGTTAAATTTCTAGGCTCGAAATTTGGAGAAGACCTTGCTCGGCATTTCGCCGATGCGGATGTCTTCGTCTTTCCGTCCAAAACCGATACGTTCGGACTTGTTATCATCGAGGCTATGGCCACAGGTACGCCCGTCGCCGCCTACCCTGTCACGGGTCCAGTTGATATTATCCCGGGCAGTAAGGCGGGCATTGTGAATGAGGATTTACGCAAAGCCTGTCTGGACGCGCTCACACTAAACCGGGCGGATGCCATTCGCCACGCCCAAGCCTATTCATGGCAGGCTGTGACAGAAAAGTTTTTCAACCTACTCTCCCCTGAATATGAACCCTTAGCCCAAAACCGCTGGCGCAAACTCCGCCGTGCTGGCGGGATTGCTAGCAGCCCCTATCATTTTATGAAAAAAACAAGTCGCAAATTTTTCCGTTTATTGCGCGGCAATTTCAAATAATCACGCCTCTTAAGTCGCTATATTTCCTAAAATAATATCTGCAGCCCGCTCAGCCAACATCATAGTAGGCGCATTGAGGTTTCCGTTAGGAATGGACGGAAAAATAGAAGAGTCCACCACGCGTAAACCCTTCAATCCAATGAGCTGACATTGGTGATTAACCACAGCAAGCGGATCATCTTCCTGCCCCATACGGTTTGAACAGCTCGGGTGATAAGCACTCTCGGCATTTTCGCGCACCCATTCATCTATCTGTCCGTCTGTCACAACGTCCTTGCCGGGTTGAATTTCATCCCCCCGATAGGGACCAAAAGCCTCACCTTGCATTATCATTCGAGTCAATCGGATTGTCGCCCGCCAGTCTTCAATATCGCGAGCCTCTTTTAGATAATTAAACTGTATCTGGGGCGGTGTAGATATATGCGCGTCTCTTATACGAATATGTCCCCGACTAGCCGGTTTATTAGGTCCGACATGCACTTGATAGCCATGACCTTTAAAAGCGGTATTGCCGTCATAGCTAACCGCGCCGGGTAAAAAGTGAAATTGAATATCCGGCCAGTCCCGCTGGGGTGAGGAGCGTATAAATCCGCAGCTTTCAAAATGGTTTGTCGCCCCCAGACCGTCTTTGAACACGAGCCACCGTGCCCCGATCAGAGCCTTGCTTATAAGCCCAAGTTTGGCGTTTAGAGTTACAGGCTGCAAACATTTATATTGAAAGAAAATCTCCAAGTGATCGCTGAGATTTTCACCGACACCTTCGCGGATTAAAATGGGCTTTATGCCCGCCTTTTCCAATACGGTTTTAGGGCCAATACCGGAGTGCTGTAATATTTGCGGAGAGCCAATAGAGCCTGCAGATAAAATGACGTCTCGGCGGGCTTTTAGCGCATAGCCCGCACCGCCGCTACCAGAAGGACTTACCCATACGCCCTTTGCGCGTCCGTCTTTGATGAGAACCTTATGCGTTAGCGTATGTTTTAATATTGTTAGGTTTGCACGGTTTCGGATCGGGTCCAGATAGGCCTTGGCCGTCGAGGCCCGCTCACCGCCATCGACATTCATTTGCATTTGGCCAAACCCCTCCTGACTTTGGCCGTTATAATCCTCGCATCTTGGATAGCCTGCTTGGACCCCGGCCTCGATGAAGGCCCTATATAGCGGGTTAAGCGCCATATTATTGCCAGTGGTCACTTTAACCGGACCTAATCCCCCTCGGTGTTGCGAAGGACCGCCTTGCCAATTTTCCAACTTTTTGAAATAAGGCAGGCAATTTTGATAGTTCCAGCCCTGCGCGCCCATTGCTTCCCATTCATCAAAATCCTTAGGATGTCCGCGCACGAAAACCATACCATTAATCGCAGAGGAGCCGCCCAATCCCTTCCCGCGATATGTCGGTATAACCCGCCCGTCCAGATAGGGTTCGGCCACGCTCTCAAAACCCCAGTTAAACCGTTTCTTATGCATAGGAATAGACAGGGCCGATGGCATTTTAACAAAAACCGATTTATTACTGCCGCCCGCCTCTATAAGGGCAATGTCAAATCGGCCCTCTGCACTTAACCGGTTGGCCAGAATACAGCCCGCTGAGCCAGCCCCAATGATAATATAGTCAAATTCGGTTTGCACACGGACAGCTTAAAAGACCTTTATGCCTTTTCAACAGAAAAATATAATTGCCCACCCGTATAAAATGAGGCAAACAACCGGGATGAATTGGTTGACAAAATTAACCCCGCCCGGTGTCAAAAATATTTTTACCAAAAAGGATACGCCAGATAATCTCTGGATCAAATGTCCTAAATCCGGTGAGATGGTTTTTAGTGCCGATCTTACCAAGCTCCTTCATGTGACACCCGCCGGGCATCATATGCGTATCGGGCCAGACTTAAGACTGGGCTATACGTTTGATGACGGTCTCTATGAGACTATAGCCCTGCCGGAAGTCGCCAAAGACCCACTAAAATTCAAAGATGATAAAAAATATACGGACCGCTTAAAAAGCGCCCGCAATAAAACCGGTGATCAAGATGCCATGTCCATTGGCATAGGCGACATTCACGGCCAGAAAGCCGTCGTTCTGGTTCAGAATTTTGCTTTCATGGGGGGGTCATTAGGTATGGCAGCCGGAGAAAGTTTTATCCAGGCCGCCGACCATGCTGTTGCCCATAAATTACCCTTGATCGCCTTTACGGCTGCAGGGGGCGCTCGCATGCAGGAAGGGACTTTATCGCTTATGCAAATGCCGCGCACGACTATTGCGGTGCAAAGATTACGCGAAGCGGGCCTACCTTATATTGTCGTGCTGTGTGATCCGACAACGGGCGGGGTCACGGCAAGCTATGCCATGTTAGGCGATATTCACCTGGCTGAACCGGGTGCCCTTATCTGTTTCGCTGGCCCGCGCGTGATTGAAGACACTATTCGTGAGAAACTGCCTGACGGGTTTCAACGCGCTGAATATCTTAAAGATAAAGGCATGGTGGATCAGGTCGTACACCGAAAGGATATGCGGCAAACCTTGGCCCGCCTGATATCGGTCATTATGCAATCTGATAGCCCGGCTGATAACACCTCTGATAGCGCGGGCGCTCTTACGACCTCTGCAGCTTCAGACGCCTGATTTCGGATGCATGATTAGTGTCAAACACCCTTTCGGAAAACCTTGAGCGCGCCCTTGATGCTCTACGCCGTTTACATCCTAAAAAAATAGACCTCGGCTTAGAGCGCATAGAGCGCGTACTCGAAAAGCTCGGGCGCCCACAAGACAGGCTCCCGCCCATCGTCCATATTGCCGGAACAAATGGCAAGGGGTCTACCATTGCCTATCTTCGCGCATTCTCAGAAGCGCAAGGCCTTAAAGCCCATGTTTATACCTCCCCGCATCTCGTCCATTTTCGTGAGCGCATTATTGTTGGTTCTCGTGAAATCGAAGACGGCTATCTTATAGATATATTGGCCCGCGTCAGACAGGCAAACGGAGACGCGCCTTTATCCTTTTTTGAGGCCACAACCGCCGCCATGTTTCTGGCGTTCTCAGAGCAGCCGGCAGATATCGCTTTAATCGAGGTCGGACTAGGCGGGCGCTTTGACGCAACCAATGTTATAGAACCAGACTGTACCGCCATTACACCGATAGATTATGACCACGCAGAGTTTCTCGGCAAGGACCTTGCCACGATCGCGCGTACTAAAGCTGGTATTATGAAACGCCATTGTCCGGTTTTTATCGGGCCGCAATCCGAGCTAACAAATGCTGTTTTGGAAAATGAGGCCATCAAGGTGGGTGCAAATGCCTATTTCTGGAATCAGGACTTTCGCGCCTATAGCCAACATGGGCGACTTGTCTATCAGACCGCAGACAATCTGCTTGACCTGCCGCCGCCAGCTTTATTAGGCAATCACCAGATTTCCAATGCAGGTCTGGCGATAGCCATTGCCAGAAATCTCCAAATCTCGGACCCAGCAATTACCAAGGGCTTAACACAGGTCAGCTGGCCCGCGCGTATGCAAAATTTAACCACTGGACCTTTGGCAGAAAAGGTCATCCAAACGGGCGGGGAGTTATGGCTGGACGGAGGTCATAACCCACATGCCGCCAGAGCCATTGCCAATACTATGGCCGAACTTGAAGCGCGGGTCTCTCGCCCGCTTATCCTTATCACGGGTATTTTGGCCAATAAGGATATAGAGGGTTTTCTTGAAGCCTATGAAGGCCTGACGAAAACCCTGATCGGCGTCCCGATTCCGGGGCATGAAAGCCTTGATCTTAATCGTTTAACCGGGCTTGCCAATCAGCGGGCTATGACAGGATATATTGCAAAGAACATTACCGACGCCCTCGATATTGCCTTAGAGAGCGTCACCTCTGAGCGCGCAAACCCGACGCCGCGCATTCTGATTTGCGGCTCACTCTATCTGGCAGGCGAAGTCCTGAAACTATCCGCAAAGCCGTAAAAACGGTCGATTCTCAGATTTTTGCGCGGTTCCGTAACCACCCGCTTTTTTCTTTTCCAAAAAAATAAAAATATTCTAATAAAAGTTATTGCAAATCATTCTCATTTGCGTACAAGGCCTGTAAATGAGAACTATTCGCAAAAATATTAGTGCGTAGAGTTCACACTTTTTCGTAACTGTAATCAGGACCCAAGCCAGAATGAAGTATTTTCACACATTAACATTTGCCAGCTGCTTGGCGGGGCTCTCATTGCCTGCATTTGCCCAATCCGTGTCAAATCCAGATGAAATAATCGTCCGTGGACAATATCTTTACGCAGATCAGGTCAATGCTCTAAAATCGCCCACGCCGATTATTGATGTACCGCAATCCCTTTCAATCACAACGGCGGATCAGATTATCCAACAAGGCTTTGAGTCTATTGGCGATATTGTCCTTTACACGCCGGGCCTGACCCAATCACAAGGCGAAGGCCATCGTGACGCTGTTGTTTTTCGAGGTGTGCGTTCAACGGCCGACTTTTTCATTGATGGTGTCAGGGACGATGTCCAATATTACCGCTCGCTATACAATCTGGAGCAGGTTGAAGTTTTGCGCGGACCTAACGCGCTGCTCTTTGGTCGCGGCGGTACTGGCGGATTGATTAACCGCGTGACAAAAAAGGGCGTCTTGGATGAACAGTTTGTCGGCTATAAAGCCTCGATCGACAGTTTCGGCGCCTTTGACGTAGCAGGGGATGTAAATTACAGCGTGAGTGATACCGTCGCTTTTCGCTTAAATGCGGCTTATGAAAATCTCAATAATCATCGTGATTTTTTCGATGGGGACCGCATAGGCATTAACCCCACACTGCGCTGGGAGGCCTCTCCCTCTACCACGCTTGATCTGTCATATGAATTTGCTGACCATGAGCGTTTTGTTGACCGGGGCATTCCGTCCCTGGATAACGCACCCGCCTTTGATTTGGTCGATATCACCTTTGGTGATCCTGAAAACAATTTCACCACATTAGAAGCCCATGTCTTTAATGCCACAGTTCAGCACCAGTTTTCCGATAACATAAAGGGTAATCTCACCGCCTTTTATGGTGATTATGACAAAGTCTATTCAAACTTTTTCGCCAGTGATGCATTTGATACTGTCAATAATGCCGTTGAACTGGATGGGTATATTGATACGACTGAACGCGAGCGTTTTCTCTTATCGGGCAATCTTGTCGGGGAATTTGAAACAGGGAGTATCGGGCATATTATTGTCGTCGGCGGCGATTATATTGATACATCCTCTGATCAAGACCGTTTTAATTCTGTCTTTGATACAAATGGAGATGATCAGGAATTCATCCAGTTTGCGCCGGACGGATCGTTTAATTTCGTCGGCGGTGTGGGTATAAATGCAGAGGGCCTAACAGCGACAAGCACATTTACGGACTTAAATGATGAAACCCGTGTGAGTGTCGAAGTCGTCTCTGCCTATATTCAGGATGAAATTGCGATCTCTGATCATTTTGATCTTATTTTAGGAGGTCGGTTTGACCGCTTTGACATTGAGGTCGATAATGTTGACCCTGACAGCTCAGGTTTTGGTCTAAGAACGCGTGTTGATGAAGAATTTTCCCCGCGTGTCGGTTTAATATACAAGCCAAAAGAAAATATTTCCGTTTATGGCAGCTTTTCTGAGACGTTCTTGCCCCGCTCCGGTGAGCAATTCACCGATATTAACGGGGATGACGATGTCCTCGAACCCGATGTCTTCCAGAACCTCGAAGCAGGCGTGAAGTGGGACTTCGCGCAAGGTCTAAGCTTCACAGCGGCGGTTTTCGAGATTGAGTCCACATCCCCTCAGGTTTCAGATGACAACCCAGACACGCTTGATGTTATCACGTCAGATATTCAGGGCTTTGAGGCCCAAATTCAGGGCAATATAACCGATCAGTGGTATATATCTGCTGGCTATAGCTATCTTGACGGTAATCAGGTGGAAACCGATATCGACGTCGACGGCGTTGAGTTCCAATTTGAAGGCGACCGTCTTCGCGAATTGCCCGAAAACACCTTTAATATATGGAGCAAGTACCAAGTCACAGATCAATTTAGTGTAGGCGCAGGCCTGACCTATCAGGATGAAAGTTTTGCGGGTAATGACGCGAGTGTAGAACTCCCAAGCTTCACCCGTGTCGATGCCGCCGCTTATTATGATGTGAATGAGGATCTACGCTTACAAGTCAACATTGAGAACCTGTTTGATACAGAGTATTTCCCGAATTCCCATACAAATAATAATATTACGGTCGGGGCTCCGATTAATGCCAAATTTACAGTAAGCGGGCGCTTCTAGGCCCTTTCTCGAGACCACAAAATAAAACCGCCGGACTTGCGGCGGTTTTAACTTAGCAAAATAGACCTGCCCGAAAGCATTAGGGCTGACGCATTTTAAACGTGTTCAGAAACCCATTCTGTGAGCTTTGATTTCGTCATCGTACCAACTTTCGTGGCCACGACTTGACCTTCCTTGAAAATCATCAATGTCGGAATACCCCGTACATGAAATTTAGCGGGCGTATCCGGACTGTCCTCAATATTGACTTTTGCAACTTTGATTTTCTCACCCATTTCATTTGAAAGATCTTCGAGAACAGGGCCGATTTGCTTACACGGCGCGCACCATTCCGCCCAGAAATCCACCAGAACCGGCATACTCGAATCAATTACGTCTTCTTTAAAACTTTTATCTGTGACAGGCTGTGTTGGCATAAGGGCCCTCCGTATAAACTTCAAATCTCACGGCTTAAGTAAGTTGCGCTCTGACATCCGTCAAGGCTTGGTCAAGATGTTCTGCATCTAAAACCATTAGAAAGGGTCCGTCCGTCCACAATAAAGCACACACAATTTTGTGATCCGGGTAAATCTCCCGGGCCAGTTCACGGTACGCCGCCATTTGCGCCATATAAATGGGCGGCACAGAATTTTGCGTGTTTGGCGGCGGCCTGTTGGATTTATAGTCAATAATGTAAACAGTTTCATCCGTGATGCTGAGGCGGTCTATCTGTCCGTTCAGATAGAGGCCTTTTGGTAGAGCACTGGATTGTCCCGCAAGCGAGACTTCGGCAAATGAGCCGTCTTGGAAGAACATTTTGAAGTCAGCATGCTCAAGCACGGCAAAAACCTCTGCGGTAATCTCCTCACCCATATCAGGGTCAACACGATTTTGATCCAAGAATATTCGGGCGACGTACCGGCGGCGCGAAATCTCTATTTCGGGTAAAAGCTCCAGTAATTTATGAATAAGGTTTCCGCGCCTAAACCGATCAGCATGGCTGGTCTTGAGAGGAGACCGAATTGGCGGATTATAATTTTCAGGCGAGGTTAAAAGATGTGAGGGCGTTACCCGCTTATAGGGCACCCGTTCTATTTGCGCCGCATGTCCTAGAAAATCCGGAAGTGGACTATCTAGGTTTTGAGACTGCCCGATTGGATTAGTTGAAGCATTGGCAGGCGAGCTATTAAGCGCGGCAATTTTATCGGCCCCGACAGACCAAGCCTCGCCAAAGGGGCTCTCAATTATATCCGCACCCATTGCTTTTATTGCGTTAAGGCACAGCTCATACCAACAATCTTCGCTATATCCTAAACCCCTATAGCCCTTACTTTCTTGTCCGTGAGCATAGCCACATATAATCAAACGCGACTGGGCCCGCGTTATAGCTACATAGAGCAGGCGGAAATATTCTTCCATAAGCCGGTCCGACTTCGCTTCAACATAAGGCGTAACCGCCTCCGGAGTTTGGGTTTTGTTTCCAGCCAAAACAAAACCGTCCTCAAAGGGCGTCATTTGCGACCGTGCTCGGGGCAATTGTGTTGTATCGGGTAAAATCACCATGGGCGCCTCAAGCCCCTTGGCCCCATGTACGGTCATCACCCTGATCTTGCCGCGCGCCTCATCCATTTCACGTTTTAGCTCTTGTTCGCCTTTTACGAAACTTTGCACAAAATACTGCAAAGACGGCGCTTCGCGTCTTTGATAGGCTAGCGCCTTACCCAGAAACGCCTCTACTGCATCTTTGGCTTCAAGCCCTAAACGTCCGTAAATTCGCCGCAAAAAACTCCCGCCCTCAGGGGTTTTCATCGCCAGAATGCGGGCAAAAAATTCATAAGGGGCATAGCGTCTGGAATAGGTTATGAACGTCTGCAATATACCCGCCAGATCAGCGCGCCTGTCTTTAACACTTTGCCATAAGCTGACCCCGCCCCGGCCTTGCGCCAGATCGTAAAGCGCCGCCTCGTCACACCCGATTATCGGGCTTTTTAAAAGCTCTGCCAAAGAGAGATCGTCAGAGGGTAAAAGCACAAACCGGGCCAGCGCTAAAAGGTCTTTTACGGCAAGGGATTGACCCAGTTTTAACCTGTCAGCCCCCGCAACGGCTATGTCCATCTTTTTTAGGTTACGAATAATCGCCTCGAAAAAAGCATTCCGTTGTCGCACGAGTATCAATATATCTCCGGCCGTTATAGCCCTATAGGACCGGCTTTCCTTATCGTAGATTTTCTCGCCAACCTCCAATATATCGCGGATCCGTTTTGCGACCTCTAGCGCCAGTGTTTCCCGAGAGTCTGTGGCATGAAGAGCATCAACAGGACGCGTATCCCACGCTTGGGCCGTGTCAGGCTTTTCCGGTCGTGGGGCTAAGGGCCAAAGCTCGATTTGACCCTGTGCATCCTTTAGGAATGCGGTATGGCCGATAAGGTCGGAGGCGGTTACATATTTCTGGGCATCAAACATGCGCTGCAAAAATTTATGCTCAACAAATATCTGATCAACAAATTGCAAAATTTCAGGGGTAGAACGAAAGGACATACGCATACGTACTTCGCCTTGCCCATTTTTGCGTTCATAGCCCTGAATTTTCCCGATAAATTGTTCCGGCTTGGCCCCTTGGAAAGAATAGATAGATTGTTTTTCATCACCAACGGCAAAAAATGTACGCGGACTTTTACGCGCCTTATGATCCTGAAAAAACGGTTCTGCCAGTGCGTCAATAATATCCCATTGTTGCGGAGCCGTATCTTGGGCCTCATCAACCAATATATGATCCACCCCGCCGTCAAGCTTATAGGCGACCCAATCAGAGACTTCAGAGCGCATTAAGAGCCTACCAACCAAACTAATCTGATCACCAAAATCAAGACCCCGTCTGGCGCGCTTTATATGCGTAAAGGTTTCTTGATAGGCTTTAGCTACACTTAAGACAGCGCGGGTGCCGCGCAAACAAGCGGCGGCTTTCAAGCGTTGCCCGACCGCGGCCATGCGGTGATTTTCCGGCGTATCAATTTTGCCATAGTTTCCAAACAGAGCCAGCGCCGCTGGTCCTGTCGCCTGAGTCGCAATGCGCGAATTTGGCGTATTGTCAGCTTTTAAAATAATTTGCGCGTAATAATCATAAGCCCGCACCGGATCCGTTTCGGATAAGGCCAGCCCAACCAGCTCGCCCGCTTTACGCTCATCATCTTTCGGGCTCGCTAACATGCCCAGCATGGCCGCTCGAAGCTCGGCTTTCGGGGCAGCCTCCCACGCCTGAGCTTTTATATCCGAGACAGGTAAACCATTTTCCGGCAGGTCTAAAACCGTTGCCAAGTCACGCACACCACCGCTTTCATCCCAGGCCGTAATATCGGGCCCAGATTGTGCCATCCAAGCAAATAGTTGATCGAGGGTCTGGTCGGCCTTACGCCCCGCTAGATATTGCACGGCATTATGTAACTCCGATGTCGTCTCTTGCGCCGCTTTTTGTAAAATCAATTCTCGGGTCTGGGCGCGAATTTCACGCATTTCAATATCATCAATCGGCTCAAAACCCGGCAAAATGCCCGCCTCGATTGGAAAGCGCGAAAGAATACGCTCACAAAAGGCATGTATTGTTTGAACCTTTAGCCCGTCCGGCGTTTCCAACGCTTTGGCAAAAAGCGTACGCGCCTCGCCCAAGGGCGGCAGATCGGCCTCATCGCCTAACAATTTCTGCAAGGCTTCGGTAAGGGCTTGGGCCTCCATAATCGACCATTTACCCAATGTTTCAAATAAGCGACTTTGCATTTCTGCTGCCGCCGCTTTGGTATAAGTCAGGCATAGAATTTTTTCCGGCACCGTCCCCGTAAGCAATATGCGCGAGACACGATTAACCAAAACACTGGTTTTACCAGACCCTGCATTGGCCGAAACAAAAAACGTCTTACGGGGGTTAGCAGCCGCCTGTTGAGCGGATGAAGCCGATGCGTAATCCGCGTCAAATGTCTGTGAAGACCCCGCCATTATCCGCCCC
>CAZHPV010000025.1:0-34076 GCA_964534845.1 uncultured Caulobacterales bacterium | reverse complement strand
CTTATAGATAATATACCGCAAAAAACGTCTAAGGCAGGTTCCCAAAGCCCTGCTCGGCCGCGTTTGCGCCATCCCGAAAAGGCAGGGCGGGCTGATAGTGAGATCTTACGTAAACCGTCTTGGATTCGGGTTAGAGCGCCGAGTTCAGAAGGGTTTGCCAAGACGCGTAAAATTGTGAAGGATAAAGGCTTGGTCACGGTTTGCGAGGAGGCGGCCTGTCCCAATATTGGAGAATGTTGGGAAAAATCGCATGCGACATTTATGATCTTGGGAGAAATTTGCACGCGTGCCTGTGCATTTTGTAATGTCTCAACGGGCCTACCGCAGGCGGTTGATCTTGAGGAGCCCGTGAAAATAGCACAAGCCGTTGTTGAAATGGGTTTGCGCCATGTTGTCATTACATCGGTTGATCGAGACGATCTGACTGATGGGGGCGCGGATCATTTCGTCAATGTAATTCGCGCTATTAGAGAACACTCTCCTAAAACAACTATTGAAATTTTAACACCGGATTTTCTTCGGAAAACGGGGGCTGTTGACGCCGTTATTGATGCCAAGGCGGATGTCTTTAATCACAATCTGGAAACAGTGCCGCGGCTATATCTGAAAATTAGGCCCGGAGCCCGCTATTATCATTCATTGCGGTTATTAGAGCGGGTCAAAGAACGTGATCCTCAGCAGTTTACTAAATCAGGCCTGATGGTTGGTTTGGGCGAAACCAAGGAAGAGATCATGCAGGTCATGGATGATATGCGGTCTGCCGGGGTGGATTTTTTGACTATAGGGCAATATCTCCAGCCGACCCGCAAACATGCGCCTATTGACCGGTTTGTTACGCCTGAAGAGTTTAAAGCCTATGAGACAATCGCCAAAGCCAAAGGGTTTTTACTGGTCGCGGCGACGCCGCTAACCCGCTCAAGTTATCATGCCGATAGTGACTTTGCGAAATTGCAAGCGGCGCGTCAGGCCCGCGCAATTTAAAGGCGCTCACCATGCCCGCCACGAAAATATTCAGGCATATAAATCATAAGCCTGAGAACCTGTTATCGCTTGTGTCTGATGTTAAGAAATATCCTGACTTCATCAAATATCTCTCGCATAGCCGGGTGTATAAACAACGCGATATTGCAGCGGGAGCAATAGAGTTTTTTGCCGATGTCGTCGTGTCGTATAAATTTCTAAACGAGACGTTCAGGTCTAAAGTGACTGTGAAGCAAGATGAACAAAAAATCCTTGTGAGGAAGCCCGAAAAAGGGGGCGCGGTAAAGCGACTGACAAATAAGTGGGCGTTTCATCCGCTACCGGACGGGACGACGATAATCGAATTTGACGTAGACGTAGAACTAAAAGCCAAGCCGATCGAAATGCTTGTTGCGCATAAATTCGACAATGCTGCGGCTTATATAATGCAGTGTTTTGAAGACCGCGCTGATCAGCTTTTCACTCCGCTTGTGCCGAGTGAGTTGGATATAGAGGCGCAAATACGGCGTTTAAGTCGCGCTTAATGTTTGATCAAAGAGTTTAAGCGCTTCAAGAACGGAGACATCTCTGATTCGGTTTCTGCCAATGTCGCCAAGATCAAGCCTATGCGTGAAAACCTCTATGTGTTCGCCCTGAATTTGAGCCAGTCCCAACCAAATAGTGCCGACCGGTTTTTGTGCCGTTCCACCGCTAGGGCCTGCAATGCCTGTAACTGATAAGGCCATGTCTACATTTAACTGTTTCAAAGCCCCGATAGCCATAGCTTTTGCGACCTCTTCACTGACGGCACCGTTAGCTTCAATTGCGGCCTTGTCGACACCGAGCACATCAGATTTCACGGCATTATCATAGGCCGTAATCCCGCCCTTAAAAACAGATGAAGCCCCGGATATCGAGGTAATCGCTGCTCCGAGAAGACCGCCAGTGCAGCTTTCTGCTGTCCCGATTGTCTTATTCGCCTTTACCGCTTTATCGATAACGGAATTTGCTAGAGCGAATATTTCTATCAAAAGCGGATTTGTCATGTGTAAGGCTAGACCCTTTCATCTGGGAGTATTACCGTCGCAACAGCTTGAGCTGCCAAGCCTTCCTCTCTTCCTGTAAAGCCGAGTTTTTCGGTTGTTGTGGCTTTAACCGAAATGCGCGTTAGCGGTAAATTACATAATTCTGCGATACGTTCGCGCATTTTCTCGCGGTGAGGTTTTACCTTAGGTTTTTCACAAATCAATGTAACGTCGACATGTTGCAATTTCCCGCCGCGCGCTTTCAGCTTATCTATGGCATGTTCAAGAAATTTATCTGAGGACGCCCCTTTCCATTGTGGATCGCTAGGCGGGAAATGATCGCCAATATCGCCGTCTGCCAACGCACCAAAAATAGCATCGGTTAAGGCGTGTAAACCGGCATCGGCATCGCTATGGCCGAGTAAGGTATAGCTTGCCGGAATTTTTATACCGCATAGCCAGATACCATCACCGTCTGTATAGCGGTGAACGTCGTAACCCGAGCCCGTGGCGGTATAATAATTCAAACCTATCATTCTCTCGGCTTTAGAGAAATCTTGCGGATAGGTCACCTTAAAATTATCTTCATCACCCGAGATGAAGTGAACATCTAGTCCGGCGGCTTGTGCCACGGCTATATCGTCATCAAAACTCTGATCTGAGTTTTGGGCACTATAGGCTTTCATCAACGCGTCAAAATGAAACCCTTGCGGGGTTTGCATGCGGTAAAGACCTGACCGGTCAACGGCGCTTGCATCTTCACGTTTCAGTGCGTCGCTTACTGCCAATGCCGGCACAACACTTGGATAGCTTTCTAGCCCGTCTAGCAAATCATCTATGATCTGTTTCGAAATAAAAGGCCGAGCGGCATCGTGAATGAGTACATTAATCGGCGGGTTGGGTTTAAGCGCTGCTAGGCCCGCTTTAACCGATTCTGTTCGACTTGCACCGCCATATGTCAGTTCAATGCCCACGCCGTGATAGTTTTTCATAAAATCATCAATGTAGAGATCATCTTCGGCGTGTACCAAGATAATTCTATCAAAAATTTGGGTTGAAACTATCGCATTGACCGTATGGGCCAATAAAGGCTTCCCTGCGATAAGCCGATATTGTTTGGGGATTTTTTCATCATTTTCGCCCAATGCGCGTGCGCCTTTGCCTGCAGCGACCAAAATTAGTGCGTTTTTTGACATAATTTCTGATTCCAAGCGGTGAATTATTGTGCAAGTCTATTGCAGGCGTTATAGCCATATAATGACTCTAACACTACAAATCGGCAAGCACAGATTAAGTTCGCGCGTACTTGTCGCACCCATGTCGGGTGTGACCGATTTGCCTTTTCGTAAAGTTTTACAAACTTTCCAGCCCGGCCTTGTCATTTCCGAAATGGTCGCTGGCGAATATCTCAGCAAGGGCAATCCCGAGACGATTGCGAGAGCTGCAGGGAAGGATGATATTGATGTTCTGGTTATTCAACTTGTGGGTAGAGAAGCACAATGGATGGCGCAGGGGGCGAAATTGGCTCAAGAGGCCGGTGCTAAAATAATTGATATCAATATGGGATGCCCCGCCCGTAAAGTCACGTCGGGTCTATCGGGTTCAGCGCTTATGAAAGATCCGGAGCATGCCTTAGAACTGATTGCAGCGACTGTAGAGGCTGTTGATATTCCAGTTACACTGAAAATGCGTTTAGGGTGGGATGATAATTTATTAAATGCGCCGGAAATAGCCGCGCGTGCGGAAGTCGCCGGAGTGAAAATGATTACTGTGCATGGTCGCACGCGCTGCCAGTTTTACAAAGGTTTTGCGGATTGGAAAGCTATTAGACCGACAAAAGACGCTGTTGCTATTCCCGTGATTGCGAATGGCGATATTTTAACGCCGGAGGATGCGCGTGAAGCGCTTGAGCAATCCGGTTGTGACGGTGTCATGGTCGGCAGAGGGCTTATCGGAGCGCCGTGGAAATTGGCCGCTATTCGGGCTGAAGTGGACGGGACAGAAAAAGTCAGAGATATTCCACTCTCGCAGGCCTATCATGTTATTGCAGGGCATTACAAAGATATGATTGATTTTTACGGAGAGGCAAAGGGTGTCAGGGTGGCTCGCAAGCATATTGCTGGTTACATGGAGCATCTCTCTGAGCGAACAAAAAACAATCTCGATACTTTAAAATCGGATTTATGCCGCTCAAATGATCCAGAACATGTTTTACGCCAATTAGAGCAGGCCTTCCTTATGCCCGATGATGCGAGGGCCGCTTAATGACCGCATTGCAATCGTCGCCCGCCATACCGATTGATGTTCTGGTTGAGGATTACCCTATGCCGGTCTTCCTCTTGTCCAGTCAGGCCATACATATTGAATGGGTAAATCAATCCGGTCAGGAATGGCTGGGTAAGTCCAGCCGAAAAATTGTTGGCGAAAATTTGTCGACATTTATAGACAATATACAGCCATGTATGAGCGCGTATAAACGCTGCAAAGATACAAATTCACATGTTATTTTACGCGACTTTAACCTTGAGCGTAAAAATGGGGCACGTCAAAAATGTCACTTGTTGTTTTTTCCAAGTGAAATAGGAGTTGGCCTATCCGTTTTGACCCCGCAAAGTCGGTCTTCGAAGCGGCCTTCACAGGGACAAACACTGACAGCAATGGGACGAATGCTAGCCCATGAGATAAAAAACCCTTTGGCTGGAATAAGCGGAGCCGCGCAACTTCTAAAAGACGATGTGAAAACAGAAGAAGGGCGCTCTCTGCTGGAATTGATACGGTCCGAAATCGGGCGGATTTCGCGCTTAGCGGATCGGATGGAACGCTTGGGTGATACAAATTCGCGGGAATTTACCGACATTAATATCCATGAAATTCTAAGAAATGCCCGTAAGGTTATTCAATCGAGCGTTGACAGCTCCATCGCGTTTACGGAAAGTTATGACCCTTCGCTCCCCTTTGCGAAAGGCGATGCAGATGCTTTGATGCAGGCGCTGTTAAATCTTATAAAAAATGCGGCTGAATCAATTGCTCAATCGGGTAAAAACGGGGAAATCCGTTTGGAAACTAAATTCAGATCAGGTGTCAGACGCCAACAGGAAAACTATCAGATTTTAAGTTCGGGTAAAAACCAATTCAAACAATTGCCCATTGAAATCCGTATTATTGATGATGGACCGGGTATCGCAGACAATATCCGTGAGACCGTTTTCCAACCCTTTGTAAGCTCTAAACCCTCAGGGCAAGGTCTAGGCTTGGCATTAGTCTCCAAAATTGCGCAGGCCCATGGAGGATTGATTGACGTGCAGTCAAATAAAGAGCGAACGATTTTTTCTATTTTATTACCTGCCTCTGATGAGAGTGACGTATGACCTATGATATTTTACTAGCAGATGATGATGATAGTATTCGCTTGATTTTAAGCACGGTCTTGACCCGCGCAGGGCATACCGTCAAAGCAACGGATAACGCTGAAACCTTGGTGAAATGGGCCACGTCCGGCATGGGGGATATAATATTAACTGATGTTATGATGGGGGGGCGTGAAGTCTTTGAGAGCCTTCCGGATATTACTCAAGCCCGGCCCAATATGCCCATTGTTGTTATCAGCGCCAATAATACCGTCAATACGGCGCTTAAATCGGGTGAACATAAAGTCTTTGAATATGTTCCCAAACCTTTCGAACTGGAAGACGTTACCCAAGCCATAACGCGAGCCGGTCAAAGTGTAAATCCGCGCTTAGCGCGTTCTAAAGCTGAACTGCGCAAATTACCGATGATTGGCCGGAGTCCGGCAATGCAGCCGGTGTACCGCGCAGTTTCGCGTTTTGCCTCCGGGAATTTACCGGTGCTTATTCAAGGCGAAGTGGGCACGGGCAAGGACCTTGTGGCCAAATTACTCCATAATGGCGGGCCCCGCAAAAATAGGCCTTTCCTACGGACAACAGATTTTGAGAATACGTCCTTAACCTTGCAAAAGGTCAATGGCGGCGACTTATATATCGATGAAATTGCCGAGCTTACAGCCACTCAGCAAGAGGCACTTTTATCCTTTATGTCAGAGGCGGAACGCATTCCTCCGGATACACGACCCCGCCTCTTATCGGCGACGCGCAAAAATTTACGTCAATTAGCGGCTAACGGCGACTTTCGTGACGATTTATTGTTTCGGATAAATGTTGCTGAAGTCAGAATTCCGCCTTTGTCAGCGCGAGATGAAGACACATATGAATTGGCCGAAGTCTTTTTAGCTCAGGCGTCAGACTCTCCCAACAGACGTTTTGAGCCCCAAGCGCTTAATGTGTTACATCGCCATGAATGGACGGGTAATGTCCGTGAGCTTGAGAACCTTGTGCGTCGTTTGGCGATATTATACTCAGATGACGTTATTACCGCCGAAATGGTATTGCAGGAATTTTCCAAAGATATATCTGCCATGAGTCATGAAAAAGAAGGGGATACGCTTTCGACCATGCTTGAGGAGGCCTGTAAACGCCTTTTAAATGAACCACTCAATGAGGACGGAGATGTGACACCATATCAAAGGGCTATGGCTTGGATTGAAAAACCTCTCATCATCGAAACCCTGCGTCAGACGGGCGGAAATCGAGCAAAGGCTGCTGATATTTTGGGTATTCATCGAAACACTCTTCGAACACGTCTAAAGAGCCTCGATATTTCATAGATTTACATGATTTTTAGAAAATTACATGCGACAACTTTGATAGTTGATTTTTTGCAACACTGCGATAAAAAGGTAACATAATGGCGCTTTGAGCGTGTTGCAGTCGAACCTTATGAATTCTAATTCGGGTATCCGTACTAAATCGTCTCCTGGCATTCCCAGGATCCTCCGCGAAATGGAAATTTTTCGGTCAGCGGTTTTCGCAACCTTATTCTTCACCGCGCTTTTTCTGGTTGTCTTAGGGGCCCTATATGCGTTGTCTGGAAATCCGACACGTGCTGAGACGGCCTATGCGATCTTAAGGTTTAATCTTGTTTTGATTATTCTTTTAGGTTTTTATCTCTTATACCGCGTCTGGCGCGCCTTATTTTCGAAGAATAGGGCTTTGTCTGTTCCCTTACTCCATCGGCGGTTTGTGGTTATTTTTAGCTTGGCAGCTTTAGTGCCGGCCATTCTTGTGGGTGGATTTTCTTCCACACTTATTAGCCGCAATATAAACGATTTATTTGGCGAGAACGTCCGAACAAATATGGAGCAGGCCCGAGCCTTTTTGAATGATTATCTTTCCGAGCAGCTTCAAGATCTTGTTCGAAATGTGAATGCCTCTAAACTTGCGTTAAGCCAAAACGAGGATGTACTTGACCACCGGATAACCTTGACGGCTAATTTACAGAAATTGGCGCGAACACGCGGTTTGGATGTCTTGTATATTCTTACAGATAATGGTCAGGTTTTGGCGCGCGCGGAAGGGCCTCGAGCACCCGAGCTTAAAGTGCCAACATATGAAGCGTTTAAAGCCCTGTCTTCTCCTGATAATATTGCCTTTCAAAGTCAGGACGAAATTGACTTTCTGGTTGGACTGACCCGGCTTAATCAGTCTGACGATGCTTATCTTTATGTCGGCCAGTTTCTGAAGTCGCAAAGCCCCGTCTTATCTAGCATGAACGGGATTGATAAAGCCGGACAATCTTTGGACACATTCAGTTCAGATCAATCTTTATTTAACCGGATTTTTTATCTCACCTTCATAGAAGTTGCCTTGTTGATTTTATTTGCGGCTATTTGGTTAGGCTTTATTCTTGCAAATCGTATTCTTGACCCTATTGGCCGTCTTGTTGACGCGGCTGAGCGTGTAAGAGGCGGTAATTTGAGCGGGCGGGTTCAGGTTGAAGGGCAGTGGGGCGAAATTTCCGATCTTGGAAGCGCCTTTAACCGGATGACCCGTCAACTTCGGTCTCAGAGAGAAGAACTTGTGCGCGAACATGACCTTTCCGAACAGAGGCGGCAATTTACCGAAGCCGTTTTATCGGGGGTTCGGGCCGGGGTTATAGGTTTAACCCAAGAAGGCCGTATATCGGTTGCAAATAATTCCGCCGAACGATTGTTAAACCTATCCTCCGAACAGTTAGTCGGATTTCCGCTGCATGAGGTGCTGTCTGAATTTACATCGGCCTATCAGGCCGCCCGAGAAAATATTACAAGAACTGCGGAGGATCAGATTAACTTTGAAAGAAACGGCCGGATACGTAATTTCGATTTACATGTATCAGCCTATCAGGGTGTGAAAGATGATACAGGATGGGTGCTGACATTTGATGATATGACCCGGCTTGTAACCGCGCAAAGACATTCGGCTTGGCGCGAAGTTGCCCGCAGAATTGCCCATGAAATTAAAAACCCGCTTACACCTATTCAGTTATCGGCAGAAAGACTGGAGCGGAAATACAAGCATGAAGTTAAAACCGATCCCTCAGTTTTTGAAAACTGTACGCAAACGATAATACGACAAGTTGATAGTTTGGAAAAAATGGTTGATGCGTTTTCGGCTTTTGCAAAACGCCCGACACCGGTTTTTGAAAATGTCGATATACTGGATATGGTCGAGAAAATTCTCTTCGCTCAGGGCGTCGCTTATCCTGACATAGATTTTGAACTTGAGAAAAACATTCAGCTTGGAACTGAGGTGTTTTGCGATGAACGACTAGTATCCCAAGGACTAGCCAATATTTACAAAAATGCTGCGGAGTCGATAGGCCGTCGCTTGGATATGGGCACTAAGGGGGCGCGTAAGGGCGTGATATCAACACAGCTCGATAAAATCGGGAAAACCGTTGTTTTATCTTTTACGGATAACGGTTTGGGTTGGCCTGAATCTGACAAAGAGCGTTTATTGGAGCCTTATGTAACGACGCGGGAAGGCGGCACAGGGCTTGGCTTGGCGATAGTGCAACGCATTGCCGAAGATCATGGTGGTGATTTGATATTATGCGAGCGTCCCGATGGCATGAAAGGGGCGCGTGTACAACTTTATTTGCCGACCGAATTTATGGAAATTGATAGTCAAAAAGATAACTTAGCAGTGACCGGATAATATATGAAATATGATATTTTAATTGTTGAAGATGAAACAGATATACGTGCCATGGTTGCGGGTATCTTATCTGATGAAGGCTATAATGTGCGGGAAGCGGCTACAAGCGACGAAGTTTTTAGTGCCGTTAAAGCCAGGCGCCCGGCGTTGGTTGTTCTGGATGTCTGGTTAAAGGGCAGCGCAATGGACGGGATAGAAGTCCTAGATAAATTAAAGGAAAGCCATCCAAATTTACCGGTCATTGTCATAAGTGGTCACGGAACTGTTGAAACGGCTGTGTCTGCGATCCGCAAGGGAGCCTTTGATTATATTGTTAAACCGTTTAAGGCTGAAAAATTACTCGTTACGGTCGGGCGGGCCTTAGAAAATGCGCGCCTGAGAAGTGAGAATGAAGAACTAAAGGGAAAGACGCCTATAGCGGACCGTCTTGTCGGGAAATCGTCTCATGTTCAACAACTGCGCCAAAAGATCAATAAAATTGCTCCGACAAATAGCCGTGTCTTAATCACTGGTCCGTCTGGTTCTGGCAAGGAGTTAATTGCGCGATTGCTTCACGCAAATTCCGGGCGGGCGAACGGGCCCTTCAAAGCTGTAAATGCAGCTTCAATGGTGCCTGAACGTGTTGAGCAGGAATTGTTTGGTTCGGCTGATGATGAAAACTCCGCGGTAAAAATTGGGCTTTTAGAAAAAGCGCATTACGGTACACTTTACCTCGACGAAGTCGCCGATATGCCACTGGAGACGCAAGGAAAATTACTGCGTTTGCTTGTCGAGCAAAGGTTTCAACGCATTGGAGGAGAAACAGATATCCAAGTGGATGTACGGGTTATTACCTCGACATCGCGTGACCTTGAAAAGGAAACCCGGTTGGGACGCTTTCGCGAAGACTTATATCACCGCCTTAACGTCATGCCGCTGAATGTTTTATCCCTGTCGGAACGGCGAGAGGATATACCAGAACTTGTTGAATATTTCATAGAACAATTAGCGATCTCGACTGGCTTGCCCTCGCGGAAAATTGGCAATGATGCTATGGCCGCCTTGCAGGCGCATGACTGGCCGGGAAATGTCAGACAATTACGAAATAATGTAGAGCGGCTTTTAATTCTGGCGGCAGGCGATCCTAAAAAGCCTATCACGCTAGAGACATTGCCCAGCGAAGTGTCCGTTGTGCGCACTGCTGGTCATAATCGTGAAGATGAAAAAGTTATTGCCATGCCGCTTCGAGATGCCAGAGAGCATTTTGAGCGGGAATATTTACAAGCTCAAATCGAAAGATTTGGGGGTAATATTTCAAAGACAGCTGCTTTCGTCGGGATGGAGAGGTCTGCCTTACACAGAAAATTAAAAACCTTGGGTGTTCAGGCTGGAAATCGTGTTAATAGTGCGAATGATACGGTTTAGGGGAAGCTGGGGGATTTATGAGAGTCATTATTTGCGGGGCAGGACGCGTAGGACACGGCATTGCCAGCCAGCTCGCTAGTGAAAACAATGCTGTTACGATTGTCGATTTATCGGCTGAACTTGTGCGTCGTATAACAAATGAGCTTGATGTGCGCGGAGTCGTTGGACACGGCGCGCATCCTGATGTGTTAAAAAGGGCCGGCGTCGATGATGCCGATATGATTATTGCCGTCACCCATTCTGACGAAGTCAATATGGTGGCCTGCCAAGTTGCACATTCCTTGTTTGCGACGCCGTCTAAAGTGGCGCGCGTACGCGCTCAGAGCTATCTCGAAAATGAGTGGAATGATTTATACAGTACGAAAAACATGCCTATTGATATAATCATCTCGCCTGAAATTGAGATAGGCAAGGCTATTTTGCGGCGCTTAAATACGCCCGGTGCTTTCGACGTTGTGCCGTTTGCAAATGGTCGTGTGCAGCTTATTGGGGTTACTATAGAAGAAGACTGCCCCATTATTGATATGCCGGTTCGACAGATAGCGAGCCTGTTTCCCGGACTCCATGCGATTATTATGGGGGTTAAACGCGACGGGGACGTTTTTGCACCGACTGAAGATGACCCGCTTAATGCTGGCGACAATGCCTATTTCTTAGTGCGCGCGGAACACACGACCCGCTTACTCGAGATTATTGGTTCGCGCGAAGAAAAAGCCCGCCATATCGTTATTATAGGTGCGGGTAATGTCGGTTCTTATGTCGCGCGGGAATTGGAGCGTGTGACGGGCGTGCGCACACGGGTTATTGAGATAAACAGAGAACGCGCAGAGATTGCGGCCGAGAATTTATCAAAAACCGTTATTCTAAATGGCGATGCGATGAACTCGGATATACAGCTTGAAGCGGGCGTTTCGAATGCGGAAATGGTTTTGTGCCTAACGGATGATGACAAAATCAATATTCTGGCTGGCGTTTTAGCTAAGAAATTAGGCGCAAAATTTGCAGGGAGTTTGCTCAATGACCTGTCAATGCAAGACCTGCAGTCCGAGGTCGATATCGATATTGTTATTGACCCGCGTGCGACCACTGTATCGTCTATCTTGAGGCATGTCAGGCGCGGACGTATTCTGGATGTTTTCACGATTGATGGCGGCGGAGCGGAAGTTCTGGAAGGTGAGGTGCTTGATACTTCACCAATGGCCGGTAAGTCGTTAGATGATATAGGATTATCCGAGGGTATCGTTATCGGAGCGATTATCCATAAAGGCGAAATTATTTATCCACAACCTAATTACGTTGTGAAGTCCGGCGACAGAATTGTCTTGCTCGCAGAGCGGGAAGCTTCGAAAGCTGTGGAAGGTTTGTTCCGCGTTAGTTCGGATTTTTATTAGGCCGATATGGTGTTTGCGCGGATCATTATCTGGCTTGGGAACACATTAATATTTTGTGCTTTAATGGTCATTTTAGCGGCTCTGGCAGCCGTGGTGTTGGCCGAATATAGTTCGGCTATCAAATTCGCAGCTCTGGGCGCCTCTGTTGGTGGGTTGGGGGCTATTTTCCTCCTTTCAAGTTATAAGACGGATCTGCAGGATAATAATTCCGACTCATTACTTTTCTTAATTCTCTTTTGGGCCTTCGTGCCCTATATTTGCGCTATCCCGTTCATGTTTGAAGGGGGCGCAACAAACCCCTTGCAGGCTTATTTCGAATCTGTGTCGGCGATAACGACGACAGGTGCGAGTACATTGGATGCTGATAGTCTCTCCCGCACCTTGCTTTTATGGCGGTCCGTCTTGCAGTGGTTTGGAGGTGTCTTTGCTACGACATTTGCGGTCGTTATTTTGGCGGCGCTTAATATGACGGGTACGGGTGTACATCGCTCTATTCTTTTCACATTAGAACGCGGCAATTTATTACCGCGGCTTTTAATAGTTGGGCGTAGCGTGGCGTTGATTTATTTGGCGCTGGGTACCTTTTGTTTTTTAGGTTTAGCTATAAGCGGCACGCCAATTTTCGAAAGTATGTGTTTGGCGCTGACATCTATATCAACAGGGGGCTTAACGCCGCGCAGCGGTGTGCTTGCCGAATATGTGAACCCATTTGGCGGAATGATAATGGCACTGACCTGCCTTTTCGGAGCGGCCAGTATTGCTATTCTATGGGATGCATTTCGTTTGCGGTCCTGGATTTCGTATAAGCGGCTAATATCCAATGTTGAGCATAGAGCTATGCTGATAATGTGTGGGATTATTATACTATTAGGATTTATGTTTGTGGGCCCTGCCCATTTGCTAACAATCATTTTGGAAGCCGTATTTTTTGTTTCCTCAGCAGGATTTGACTATCATGTCATAGGCGTTGATATGATACCACCGACACCTCTTATTGTGGTGGCTTTGATTGGAGGCGCAGCTCTGTCTACGGCGGGCGGCCTAAAAATCATCCGGTTCTTATTGCTTTTTAGACATTTCGCGACTGATATTGGACGCTTAACACATCCTTCGAGAGTTATTCCGGTGAAATTTAGAGGGCGCCTAATTCCTGATAGGGCTTTCTTGTCGATATGGATGTATTTCTTTGGCTACACCTTTTTATTCGCCTTAGCTATATTGTCCCTCGGTCTGTCGGGAATGGACTTTGAGCTGGCAACGATAGCGAGCGCCGCAGGCCTGTCAAATATGGGACCGCTCCTAACGATAACGAGTTTGGAAGCCAGCTATAGTGATTTCACCGATGCCCAGCTTACCCTCTTTAGTTTTATCATGTTAGTCGGGCGGGTAGAGGTCCTCGCGCTTATGGCCGTTATGTTTCCATCTGCATGGCGACATTAGCGAGGCAGTTAAGGTTAAAACCCTAGAAAATCTGAGTTTTTTACTGTTATTTGTCTTAAATGCCTCTTGCCTAGTTCTTGTTCGGTTGTTTATGAAGCTAATATGTGGGAACGGAGATTCCGTTTAAAAAGAGAGTTTCATGGCACAAGAGAAAAAACAAAATTTGCAGGACGTCTTTCTTAATTCTGTCCGAAAAACAAAGACGCCGCTCACTATATTTCTCGTTAATGGTGTAAAGCTGCAAGGCGTAGTGACTTGGTTTGATAACTTTTGTGTTCTGTTAAGGCGTGACGGACAAATACAACTTGTCTACAAGCATGCTATTTCCACCATTATGCCGGGCGGACCTGTGCAACTGTTCGAACAAGAAACCATTGAAGATTAATTTTTCTGTAAATTCAGTGCTTTATCGCTGTGATTGAAGTCGGCCTCAATCAACAGAAAGCTCTTATTCTACACCCGCGCATTATTGATGGCCGACAAAACCCTGATGTTATAAAAGCGAGTGCCTACGCCCTTGAAGAAGCGGTCAACCTCTCTGAGGCTTTAAGTGTAGACGTTGTAAGCGCCAAAATTGTTCCTTTGCGAGATATAAAAGCTGGGGCCTATTTCGGTAAGGGTAAGATTGAAGAAATCAAGTCGGAGATAAAGGCGCTGGACGTCGAAATCGTTGCTATAAACGGTAATATTAGTCCTATTCAACAACGTAATCTTGAGCGGCTTTGGAAAGTTAAAGTTGTCGATAGGACAGGCCTGATTTTAGAAATTTTTGCGCTCAGGGCCGCGACGAAAGAGGGACGCTTGCAGGTCGAACTTGCGAGGCAGGTATATGAACGATCACGCTTGGTGAGAACCTGGACTCATTTGGAAAGACAGCGCGGGGGGCAAGGTTTTCTTGCCGGACCGGGTGAGACGCAAATTGAAGCAGACCGTCGTATGCTTGCCACGAAAATAGGGCGTTTAAAACGCGATCTAGAAGATGTGCGCCGCACACGGGGATTACAGCGAGCTAAGCGTAAACGCGCACCCGAGCGTATTGTTGCGCTTGTCGGCTATACCAATGCGGGTAAATCCAGCCTTTTTAATCATCTTACTAAAGGCGGTGTGATGGCAAAGGACATGCTGTTTGCTACGCTTGATACTACGCACAGGATTTTGGAGCTTCCAGCAGGGTCGCCTGCCATCCTCTCGGATACGGTGGGTTTTATATCGGATTTGCCGACCCATCTTATCGATGCGTTTCGAGCGACGCTTGAAGAAGTCAGGGAAGCAGACTTGCTTTTGCATGTTCGGGACATTTCAGATGAACTGAGCGATGATCGGCGGGAAGATGTGCTGAGTGTATTGCGAACGATCAAGGCTGGGCCTGAATTTGGGCAAGCACTGGTTGAGGTCTGGAATAAATCTGATTTGTTAGGCGACATGGATTACGCACAATTCGAGGAGCGGGCTAAGGCGTCTACTGAGTTAGAAGATTTGCCTAGCGCCGTTTTAACAAGTTGTTTGAATAAAAGTGGGTTGGAAGACCTACGCATTTTAATCGAGCATGAGCTTTCGAAACATGACGAGGTCATGAATGTTTCGATATTGCCAAAAGACTATGCAGCACGGGCTTGGGTTCATCAAAACGGCATTGTAATGCACGAGGATGCTAGACGATCTGGTGCATGTGACATTAAAGTCAGACTATCGCCTGCTGATGCGGGTAAGTTTAGAGCCCGCTACCCGCATTTACTTGTGCCCAAGTTATAACGTCCGATTGAAGGCTTAGAGTTCAAATGGAGAGACTTTGGCTTCTTGCCAATGTCTCTCCATTTCTTCAAGTTCCATATCCGATACAGACCGATTAGCCTGCGCGGCTTTCTGTTCAATATATTGAAACCGCTTTGTAAATTTTTTGTTTGTACGTCTTAGGGCGGATTCCGGGTTGATCTTTAACTTGCGGGCTAGGTTTGTGACAGAAAATAGTAAATCCCCGATTTCGTCTTCAATATGGTTGCTGTCCATTGTCGAAATAGCGTCCTTAACCTCGTCAAATTCCTCGGAAATTTTATCAGTAACGCCGGCAATGTCAGGCCAGTCAAAGCCTGACCTCGCTGCGCGTTTTTGTAATTTTTCCGCGCGTAACAAGGCTGGTAAGTTTAAAGCCACATCATCAAGGAGACTTGGTAAATGTCCGTTCCTAACGGCGTTTGCTGTCTTTGCGTCTCGTTCAGCCGCTTTGATGTCTTCCCATTTCGGCCTATCAGCCTGCATTGTATTTGTGTTTTCTGAAAAAATATGGGGGTGGCGTTTTACCATTTTTTCTATGAGGCGTTCGCAGACGTCATCGAGATTAAACGCGCCTTCGTCTTCAGCCATTTTGGAGTGAAAAAGAACCTGAAATAATAAATCTCCCAATTCGTCTTTAAGGTCATTCATATCTCCGCGGATGACGGCGTCTTCGACTTCATAGGCCTCTTCAATTGTGTATGGGGCAATAGATTTGAATGTTTGCACTTTATCCCAAGGACATCCGGTTTCAGGATCGCGCAGGCGGTCCATGAGAGCTTTGATGCGGTTATAGACGGTGCCGGTCTCAGGATCCAGAATCGGGGTTTCTGTCACGGCTTATGCCCTTTAAATACAGCAATGATGAGTGCGAGTAAAACGACCGCACTAATTCCGTAGGCTGAAATAATATGGAAGCTATAGGCACCAAAGTCTAACATTACAAAGTCTCTATATGTGGATTGGCCTTGGGCAAGGTTGCGGCATTATTGGCTTTTTCTGCGCCGATCCTATTTACGATATAGCGTAAGGATAGCCAGCCAAAAAGGGCGGAATAGGCGAGGGTCATCAAGCCGAGCGGCCATAAAAATTCTTGCGGTAGTCCGGGCGCGCCAAAATTTGAAATAGAGGCGGGTTGATGTAGCGTGTTCCACCATTCGACTGAAAACTTGATAATAGGAATGTTTATAAAACCGACCATTGCTAAAATACTGGCGAAACGGTTTGCCTTTTTCCGGTCGTCCATCACATTGGCAATGCTTAGATAGGCCAAATAAATGAAAAACAGAAAAAGAACGGATGTCATGCGACCATCCCATTCCCACCATGTGCCCCAACTGGCTTTCCCCCATAGCGAACCGGTTACCAGGCATAAAAAAGTAAAGGCCAGACCGGGTAGGGCAAAGGCCCGAGCACTAATGTCGGCGAGTGGGTGTCGCCAGACGAAACTTACAAAACTTGCCACTGTGAGCGCCGTGTAAGCCATAAGGGCGCACCACGCCGCCGGGACGTGGACATACATAATGCGAACGCTTTCGCCTTGTTGATAGTCGGCGGGCGACGCGATGAGAGCTTGCCACAGGCCTAAAGCAAAACTGATGAGTGCTATGAAGCCAAAGATCGGCGTGGCGATACGCGCAAATCGCAGAAATCGGGCGGGATTGGCAAGGTAATTTATCACAGTCTACTCATAATTTGTCATTAAAGCGGCGCTCGCAGCAGGCAGGCCTATGGCTATAGCAATTAAACTCAGTCCGGTCAGTGCTTTTATAGGTGTAGCAAACAGACCGTCTGTCACAAAGCTTTCCGGCGCATTAACGCCGAAAATAAAAACAGGCACAAGGAATGGCACAGTTATAAGAAAAATTAAAAATCCCCCACTGCCTCTCGCGACCGTCAATGCGCTCGCAAAAACGCCGTAAATCGAGATGGCAGGGAGTGCGATCAAAAGTGAAATCAACAACCCCGCAATCAGTCGTGCATCTATGCCCAACATAATCGCGGCAATTGGTAGGACGAGCATAATGGGTAAAAGGGCCGTGATAGCAAAACTCAGTGTTTTACTAATAACAATACCTGTCATGTTTTGGGTGAATAGATATAACTGTACCAGACTGCCATCGGCATAATCATCCGCAAAAATATGCGGAAAGGATAAGAGGGCGCTGAGTAAAAAAGCCAACCATATAAGGGCGGCTGCCAAGCTTTTTAATGTCTGACCCGTGCCGATCGCGATCACGCACAGGCTTAAAAACAAGATAAAAAATAACATTCCCAACAGCCAGTCACTACCGGATCTGAAAGCGAGTTTGATATCGCGCAAGATAATCGCCGGTATCATGTCACACCTTTTTGTTTGTTCTGGCGTGCAGTATTTTGGGGGGCTGCTCTGAGTGTTAGAATGCGGGTGTCGGCGGAAAGTTTTTCTGCGTTTTTATGCGAGGCGATAAGCGCGCACCCGCCTTGTTCAATATGGACTTTAATCAACGCTTTAAAAATATCCCGACCTGTATCATCGATATTTGATAGGGGTTCATCCATTATCCATATGGGTTTTTGACTTACCAAAAGACGGGCGAGTGCAAGGCGCCGCTGTTGACCGCGAGATAAATGCCCTGTTCGTAGCGTGTTTTTTCCAGACAAATTCAATTTGGATAAAACATCGTCCAACGTGCCTTGGTAGTTTGATAGGCGCATCCAGAAACCTAGAGTTTCAGCGACTGACAAGCGCGGTTTTAAACTATTTTTATGACCCTGAAAGGCGATAAGTTCTGCTACGTGCCGAGGTCCGTTTATATCCTGCCAAACAACCTCTCCCTTTTGCGGGCGGGCCAGACCCGCAACCACGTGTAAAAGCGTTGTTTTGCCAATCCCATTCGGGCCCTGTATCCACAGGATTTGACCTGAGGTTAATGCAAAAGACAGGTCTTGGAATAAAACGGATTGTCCGCGGGTGACACTAAGATGCGTGGCGGTTAACCCGCATTTTAGTTGACCTTTATTGGCAAGGGACGTGTTACGCATATTCGCTGCCCACATGTCTAGGCGTGAGCAACGGTCTTGCTAAACGGTGTAAATGATATGTCACTATATTTAAAATTACTGATCTGACCTTCCGCAAATTTGATTAAGGCCGCAATATTGAAGATTGCGAAACGTCTCCTGGCCCCAATTCTGTTTCGCGTCCTTTTCATAAAATTTAGTTTACATTAAAAACCCTAGATGACATATCCTTTATTCTGAGCAATAAAACGCGTCAACGCGTTACCTATGACACACTGGATATATATTATATTTTAATCAATGCGACCCCCTCATCGAAATAAACGCTTTAAATTAATTGGAATTTCGGCTCTTGCGCTTGTTGTCGGTGTAAGTTTGTTGTTTACGGCCCTGCGCGAAAACACACAATTTTTTATTGACCCAAGTGCGGTCCTCTCGGACGAATTTGTTTCCAAGTCGGAAAACCTAACGATTGGCGGATTGGTTGAAGTTGGCTCTGTCTTGCAAGGTAACGGTCTGAAGGTCTCTTTTCGTCTTCACGATTTCGAAGACGAACCCGATGATTATGCGGCTAAACCCAACCGCGTAAGGGCGCTGAAGTCTTTACAGGTGCAATTTGATGGAATTTTACCTTCGCTTTTTCGGGAAGGCCAAGGGATTGTGGTCAATGGCGCCTTACAAGAAAATGGTGTTTTTATCGCACATGAAGTTCTCGCCAAGCACGACGAGAATTACCGCCCCAAAACATAGATCAGCACACCTATCATATTTAGGTGTTTATGCTTTAGTCTTATTGAATTAATCGATGGATGATCCTGTTAATGTGGGGTAACAAAACCATCCATCTTGGCTATCAATGATAGCTTGTCGTATTATGCACTTATTGTAGATGAATGGGAGATGTCTGGTTGGCAAAATCCCTTAAATTTTTCGAATTTTTATGCATAAATAGGTGTTTTATTGCTGTAAATTGAAGCGAAAAATTGACTTGCATTTTAGGGTTGTGCCTGTGTCGGATTTTTGTTGTGAAACAGCTTTATTTTGATTCGACCTAAGCGGTCTTATGTCACCTTGAAAAGGAGTTTGGTCGGTTAAAAATGTAGGTTTTTTATAGGCTCCGATTAGAACAAACTGTGGAATAGCTCTGCAAATTCATTGGCTTTTAGGGCGGAACATCCTAGGTGTTATCAAGGCATAAGGAAGTAAAGGTGATGAAACACGATAAAGCCTCAGATATGGATATGATTATTGTCGGTGCAGGTTTGTCTGGACTGTTAACAGCATGGCGATGCCTTGATATGCACCCTGAGAGAAAAATCCTGATAATTGACGGCGCTGCCGCGATAGCGGGAGATAACACGTGGTCATTTAATTTAACCGATGTTGCACCGGATTTACACGAGTGGATAAAACCCTTCATTGCATCGCAATGGGATGATTATGATGTGATGTTTCCAGACCGTAAACGTCGGTTAAATATTACCTATTGTACCGGTAATACGGAAAGTTTGAAGCGGTGCGTACAAACGCATATTGATAGTGGACGGCTAAAATTACGGCTAAAAAGTCCTGTAGTCCAATTGGCATCGGATCACGTTATTTTGGAAGGCGGGGAGAAACTGGCCGCAAAGCATGTATTGGATGCACGGGGCTTTCAACCCGATGATAAAATCGTTCTGGGTTACCAGAAATTTGTAGGCCGGACGATCAAGACGAAAACGCCGCACGGAATAAAGCGCCCTATAATAATGGACGCAACGGTAGAGCAAAAAGACGGCTATAGATTTGTATATTGCCTGCCATTTTCAGAAACCGAATTGCTCGTTGAGGACACCTATTATACAGACGGCTCCAGTTTATCTGAAAACGAAGTCCATGGCCGAATTGAAGATTATATACGCGGCAATCTAAAGCTCGAAGACTATACGCTTATCCGTTCCGAAAAGGGTGTTTTGCCCATAACATTGGCGAGTGAAAAAAAGGCGCGGCCTGTCCACGCTATCGGAATACGCGGAGGGTTTTATCATGCGGTAACAGGTTTTAGCTTTCCAGACGCTTTGAAAAATGCCGATCTAATAGCAAAAGGGGCCGCAGGTGATATTGCACGATTGCAAAACGATCATTTTAAATCCGAGCGGTTTTTCCGTTTTCTAAATCGCATGTTGTTTCGAGCCTCAAAACCTGAAGAGCGCTATAAGGTTTTACAACGTTTTTATGGGCTATCAGAGCCTCTCATCGAACGATTTTATGCGGGGCGTTTGACGTGGAAAGACAAGTTACGCATATTGATTGGCAAGCCACCAGTGCCTGTGACAAAGGCGCTCTATAATTTTGGTGAAAAAGCCTTTATGAGACGTCAACGCCGAATAGAATCTTTGTCAGTCAAAGATTAAATAGAGTAGTAAAACCACATGCCTAATCCTGCCGAAAATCCGATTTCAAATCGCCCTCAGAAGACTCGTCCCACCGCTATTGTCGTGGGGGCTGGCTTTGGCGGCATTGCCTTGGCTATTCGTTTGCAAGCCATGGGATTTCAAACCACATTGCTGGACAATCGGGATAAACCCGGCGGGCGTGCCTATGTCTATGAAATTGACGGATTTAAATTTGATGGCGGGCCGACCGTTATTACGGACCCAGATTGTCTTGAGGAATTGTTTGACCTCGCCGGGCGTAAAATGACGGACTATGTGAAGCTCTTACCTGTTGACCCTTTCTATAGGTTGCAATGGGAAGACGGCGAAGTTTTAGATTATAATAATGATCAGGATTTTCTAGAAGCCCAGATTGCACAGCGTAATCCTGATGATGTGGAAGGCTATCGTAAATTTTTATCCTATTCCCAAGAGCTTTACCGGGAGGGATATGAAAAGCTTGGCACGACGGCGTTTTTAAAAATGAGTCAGATGTTTGCTGCTGCACCACAGCTCATTCGCCTACGTGCTGATCGCAGTGTTTATCAACAAGTTGCCAAATATGTAAAAGATGAAAAAACACGTCAGCTCTTATCTTTCCAGTCGCTTCTTGTCGGTGGTAATCCTTTCGCGACCAGCTCGATTTACGCGCTTATACATGCCTTGGAGCGTAAGGGCGGGGTTTGGTTCGCCAAAGGGGGAACAGGGGCCTTGGTTGCCGGGTTGGTTAGCTTGTTCAAAGATATTGGCGGGGAGCTACGCCTGAATGCTGAAGTAACCGATATTCATACGAAAGGTGATCGTGTGACCGGTGTGAGCTGCGCAGACGGGTGGGCAATGCAAGCTGATTTGGTCGCATCGAATGCCGATGTCGTTCATACTTATACAAAATTGTTGAGGGGGCATAAACGCGGCGAAAAATATGGCAAGGCCTTGAAGAAAAAACGCCATTCTATGTCGTTATTCGTGATTTATTTTGGCCTTAAAACCCCGACACCCGAGACTTTAAAGCACCATATTATTTTATTCGGGCCACGTTATAAGGAATTAATCGCCGAAATTTTTGGTAAAGGCGGGAAGCTGTCTGATGATTTTTCACTCTATATGCACGCCCCGTGCGTCACGGATAAGACTATGGCGCCAGAAGGGAAGTCCTCATATTACGTTCTGGCCCCAGTGCCTCATTTGGGGCATGCGGATTTAGACTGGGATGAAGTCGGGCCCCGTTACACGCAAAAAATTCTCGATTATCTGGAAAAGCATGCTCTTCCCGGACTTAACGAAAATCTCGAAGTGTTACACACGCTTACGCCATTCGGGTTCCGCGATATAATGAATGCCCATCTGGGTAGTGCATTTTCCGTTGAGCCAATCTTGACGCAATCGGCTTGGTTTAGACCGCATAACCGGGATGATGTTATCGGGAATATGTATATTACAGGCGCGGGGACACATCCGGGGGCCGGTGTTCCGGGTGTCGTCGGAGCGGCTAAAGCGACAGCAGGCGTTATTGCTGAAGATTTTGACGGAGTGCTTTCGAAAATGCGTCCCGTAAATTGGCCAAATAATAGCTAGAATAAAGTAGGAGACGAAATGTCCGAACTATCCATGTCAAATGCCGTGAGTGTAATCCCGCGGATTTTAGATAATCTTGAACATATTTTACGGAAAGGCGAAGCTAACGCTGTTGAGCGAGATATAGATCCTGAGATATTTTTGAATGCACGGCTCGCACCGGATATGCACCCACTTTATAAGCAAGTGCTTATGGTGTGCGATATGTCAAAAATGGCGCCTTATCGAATTTCAGGTAAAACGCCGCCTGTTTATGATGAGAGCGAAAGAACCTTTGAAGAGCTTTACGGGTTGATAGAAAAAACCCGTTCAGATATTGCAAAAATTAGCGCTGGCGACTTAGACGGACGAGAGGGGACTGTGTTTGATGTGAAGCTTGGCCCGATGGGTGATGTTCCGTTCACAGGGATTGACTATTTATCGTCATTTTCTCTTCCCAATCTCTATTTCCATGTCACAACAACTTACAATATCCTGAGAAATAACGGCGTGCCTTTAGGCAAGTTTGATTTTTTCGGGAGTGTAAAGCCGTAATTCTGATATGGATTCTGTTGCCGCACATGGCCATGAGAGCATTAAAAAAGGCTCGAAATCTTTTGCTCTAGCAAGCCGGGTTTTACCGCCTGCTATTCGCGATGACGCCTCCATGCTTTACGCGTGGTGTCGCTATTGCGACGATGTTATCGACGGTCAGGAAATGGGCCATGGTCAAATTGCCGATTATAAAACAGGACAAGCTGAGCGCTTAGAAATGCTGCGTCAGAGCACGCAGGAGGCCTTGTCAGGAAAAACTACGGAAAACCCGGTCTTCTCGGGGCTAGCGCGCGTTTTTGCTAATCATGCCATAGATCATAAACATGCTTATGAATTGCTAAAAGGCTTTGAAATGGATGCTGCGGAGCGAGTTTATAATACTGTCGAAGATATTCTGGATTATAGTTACCATGTTGCCGGAGTTGTCGGGGTGATGATGGCAAATATAATGGGGGTGAGAGATAGTGCAATTCTTGACCGCGCTAGCGATTTGGGACTGGCATTCCAACTCACCAATATTGCCCGTGATGTGATTGACGACGCCAATGCAGACCGCGTATTTGTTCCGCGTGATTTGCTTGTCTCACAGGGCGCACCTGTGACGGCCACAGAAATGCTTGACCAAAACCATTGGCCCGCTTTGCACAAGGCGGCGTGCGACCAATTGAATATCGCAGAAGCCTATTATGAAAGTGCGAAGGTTGGAATAAAAGAACTGCCCTTTCGCTGTGCTTGGGCGATAAGCGCCGCGCTCTCGGTTTACCGCGAAATCGGAGAAACGTTGCGGGTCTCAGGCCCTGAGGCGTGGAACGGGCGTGTAAGCGCGTCAAGTGGACGTAAAATGGCTTTGGCCTTGGGGGCAGTGGGTCCTGCGGCGAGACGAAAATCTGTAGATGTCACGGCGCGTAAGGGGTTTTATGAGCGCCCTTAGGCTGGCTTCGAGATTTATGATTTGTTAGATTTGAGTTGATTTTTCAAATCTTCAGGCTTTTCTGCCCATAAAAACCCAAAACTCACAGCCCCGTCTTTAGTTACTGTATGATGGTGCATGCGGTGAGCTAAAACGAGCCTGTAAAGATAGCCGCTTTTGGGCGTGTAGTTAAACGGCCAGCGCTGATGGACAAGACCGTCATGAACAAAACCGTATAAAATACCGTAAATCGTAAAGCCAAGGGCAATGTACCACAGCGGCATATACCACAGAGATCCGATGATGAATAAAGCCGCTGCGATAAAGGAAAAGCAAAGACCGTAAAGATCATTTTTCTCGAAAGCGCCGTCCGTATGGACGTGGTGACTTTCATGCCAGTTCCATCCTTTTCCATGCATGAAATATTTATGGAAATAGAGAGCAAAAATTTCCATGCCGATGAGGCTGGCCAAGACTATGAAAATATTGCCTATCATGCTGGCGTCTCGATATTGCTTTTGGACAAATTGGATTGGTTTTTGCGAAGAGGTAGTCGCCACCAAGGCTCATGCGGGAAGAGATGGTGCTCGTGGTGATATCCGAAGTGAAAGCAAGTCAGTAAGGATATCCACGCCGGAAAATCATTTGTACGCGCATTATGGGCATCAGGAAAATCTGTCCCGTGTCTGTGGGTAAGGTAAGTGCCAAAATAAAAGAGTTGCAGGGATGATAAAATTGCGGGCACGGCCCACATAATGATGGTGTTGATATAGGGGGCGCCTAGGGCGATGAATAAGAGTGTGAAACCGGCCAGAATAATGATCTGACGTAGTCCAAAATAGGTCGTAAAAAATTTAAAATACCATGGCAGGAAAGCGTGTGGATTGGCAGCATTGAAATCAGGGTCTTTTTCTGTGCCGGGATAGGCATGATGGGCATGATGGGCATCGCGCATATATCGCCAGTTAAATCCAGCATAGATAAACATGATTGATGTCCCAATGACAGCATTAAAGCGCTCATGGCCCTTCCAGAGTGAGCCGTGCATTGTATCATGGGCAATAATGAAAACACCGACATAAAGCCAGTTTAGTAAGGTAATTAAAGCTAAACTTTGCCATAGAGGGGCGGTGCCGAGGTCGTGGATAAAGAGATTATAGAAAAAGACAGCTAACCAGAACAGGATAAACCCGAAGGCGAGTATAAGCCCAATCATCGGATTTGCCGGTTTTAGATTTTGGCTTTTCACCTTTAAATCCTCATGAGTCGGTGCGAAATTAACGTTGCTATTATCACACAAATAAAAGCGCCGCCAAATAATATACCCCAAACATTTACCAGATCTATATGCGTTTGTCCCCGTGCCAAAATGCCGTAGAAGGCTTCAATCGCCCAGTTATTTGGCGTGAACTTTCCGATAGATTGGAGCCAATCCGGCATCATAAAGCGGGGAACCATTGACCCACCAAGTGCCGAGAATAATAGCACAATAAAGGTCGAGACCGTATTCATCTGCGCAGAACTGCCTGACATGCTTGCGGTAAGTAAGGCAATGCCCGCCGCAAGTGCAGCTGATCCGCAACAGGCCAGTGTAAGCGGAAAGAGGTGGCCCGCGACGGGAACTTTAAAGAATAAATGTCCAACACCGACTATAATCGCAGCTTGTATGGTGCCTATCAATGTTAAGAATAAAAATTTGCCAAATGTCATGGCGCTCAGGCCGACAGACCCAATTAATAGCCGGTCCGCAATGCCCGATTTACGCTCATCAAGGGAGATCGACGCCCCTTGCATAGCCGAAAATAGCAAAAACAGAATAGCTGTAGCACCGATATAATATGTAACAGATTGATCGGACGGGCCTTCAGCTGCACCGCTCTCCAAAGCATTAATCTCCGTAAATAGAACTTGATTCTGCGTGGGGGATTGATCGGCAAGTGCTTGTCTTACTTGTCCCATCAAAACGGTTGCGGCTACTGCTCGGCTTGGGTCATTCACAATAATGATAGGCGCAGTCTGTGAGTTGCTAATATCGCCGGTTATAACAAAGCCGGCATCGTCTTGACCTAAGCGGACACGGGATTTGATTGTGTCCAGCGTCCAAGACGGATCGGTAGACAATGTGAAGTCGGCTGTGTCTTCAAGAGATTTGCCAAAGGCAAGTGTACTGGGCGAGGTATCTGTGATGGCCATGCTAATGCGTAGGTCGAGATTGCCCCCAGAGGCATTTGAAAAAATGGCGGCAAAGATAGCGAAGATAAAACCAGGCAGGATAAAGGCCAAAACCAAAGCCCCTTTATCACGCCACAAACGCAACCACATAATTTTAAAAATGGCGCCAATCATGAGGCTTTGCTTTGCAATTTCACGTGCGGTAATTCGTCGTTCTTTTCCAGATGATACATTAGGGAGGATAGTCCGGGGCGTCCTACACTGATTTCACGTATATGTCGGTCGCCGTTTTTTACAGCTGCCATAAAGGCACTGACAAAGGAAACTTCACTGGCACTTGTCATGGTCTTCCAAATTGTAGGGAGGTCGCCCATTGTAAATTTAAAGGGGGTAACTGCCGAGATTAATTCCGGACTTGGAGGCGTTGAGAACCGCACAGTGACTTCACGGTTGTGACCAAAACATTCGGCCAGCAGGTTTGTAGGGCTAGCAAAAGCCAGTTTACGGCCTTTAGCCAGTACTAAAATCTTGTTACAAAATGCTTCCGCTTGTTCTAATTCATGAGTGATGAGCAAGACGCCCATACCTGTATTTGCGAGAAGGCGTGCGAGTTTGTGAATGGTATCACGCGCTGGCACGTCAACACCGGCGGTAGGTTCGTCCAAAATCAGGATTTTTGGCTGGTGCATGATAGCGGCAGCGACATTGATACGGCGTTTCATGCCGCCCGATAAGGTTTCAACACGGGCATCGGCTTTATCTGACATACCAACAGCCTTAAGAGCAGCCGTTATACGTTTCTCCGTGACACTCGATTTAATACGCATTATTCTTGCAAAAATATGAAGGTTTTCTTTGGCCGTCATATGCCCATATAGGCCAATGTCCTGCGGAACGAGACCAATATATTTCTGCCGACTTTGACCTTTTTTGATGGGTTTGCCGGCAATTATGATATCACCTTCTGATTTAAGCCGGCCACATAAAGCCTTGATAAAGCTTGTTTTTCCAGCGCCGTTTGGGCCAATGATGCCAACGATTTCTCTTGGCATAATGTCAACGCAAAGGGAATCGAGAGCTGTTTCGGACCCGTAACGAACCGAGAGGTCTTTTATGCTCAATATGGATTTGAGCGGTGGTTTTTGATTATGGTTTTGCGGGCCTTGCGAGCGCATAGCTTGCTTACTTTGCGAAACTAAATTGAGTGTCCAGCACTTGATTTAACAGGGTCACATTATTCAAATTTGCGCGGGCAAGGGCTTGCTTGGCGGACGCGATATAGCTTGTAAGACGTTCCTTGGCGGCTTTTGATCCGGCGAGGGCTAATATAGTGGCCTTGCCGACATCGCGTCCGACTGATTTTTGGGCTTGCCGATCTGACATGACTTGGTCTTTAACATCATCAAGTAATTGGAACGCCAGGCCGAGATGGTATGAAAAATCCTTAAGGGCCGCACGTTGAGACGCATCAGATTGGGCAATGATAGCGGCAGATTCGATGCTGAAGTCAAAGAGCGCACCCGTTTTTAGCGTATTTAACCTTTCGACTTCAGCAAGGCTGGCTTGCTGGTCGGTATTAGACAAGTCTGCAAATTGTCCAGCTATGAGGCCTTTTGAGCCTACAGCATATGATAGAAGGTCAACAAGTTCGATACGATGCTCTGCGCTTATGTCTTCCAATCTAGCGAGTACGCCAAACCCGCGATTTAGCAATGCCGTTGCCGTTAAAATCGCTGTGCTTTCGTCAAAGGCAATATGCGTTGTCGGTTGGTTACGCCGTATCTCCGCATCATCCATACACGGCAGGTCATCCAATATAAGTGAGGCGGCGTGAACCATTTCGGCTACGCATCCAATATCAACGGCGGAACTCCCGTCATAGCCAATACCTTTGGCCGTAAAGACACATAGAAGAGGGCGAAAGCGTTTCCCCGGTGATAGCAAGGCATGTCTTTGGGCTTCGTGCAAGCGGGTTGGCCAAGTTTGGGCAGAAGGGACGATGGACGCAAGGCGCGTTTCTATATGTCCGCGAGCCGCAACGATATGCTCTTGAACATCATAGGCTTTGAATAATGGTGATGCGCTTTTAGTCGGCACTATGGATCACTTTTGTTGTTATTATTTGGACTAGCTATTGCCACAAGTTGACTACGGTGGAAAGTGTTTTGGCTGAAATATGAGAAGAATTTGCAGTTGGCGAGATTATACGCGCCACACCGTGTGAGTTAATAGACTTTCCTGTGTGATTTTTCTTCCCAGGATTAGTTTGTCCCGGGCGAGGGAGGATGTAAGGCGCGGTTTTCAGGGCTACGCATATCTGTGCTGAAAATTCAAGCGGGCGATTTGTTGAATGCGTAAAATAATAAAGCAATAACGCTGCAAAACAATATAGTTTGATCAAATTTTTGGTGAAATGCGTAAAATACGTGTTTATTTTTATCATTTATATTGTTTTGGAACCCGCTTGTGGTAACAATTTAAGGAAAAATGAGTGGGAATATGCAAAGCAAAACTGTTGATGTTCTAGTGATCGGGTCAGGGGCTGGTGGTTTGACGGCTGCTATCACGGCGCATGACCACGGCGGTGATGTTCTCATTGTTGAAAAATCAGATCAATATGGCGGAACAAGCGCAACATCTGGCGGCGGCATTTGGATACCGTGTAATCACCTTATGGCGAACCACGGCCAAAGCGATAGTGCCGAGGCCGCTTTAACCTACCTAAAAGCCTGTATCGGCGAGGATGTTTCCGATGTGCGCCTTCAGGCATATGTCGAAAATGCACCCAAAATGCTGAAATATGTCATGGATAAGTCCTATATAAAATTTATTTCGACACCTTACGCAGACTATTTTCCGGATTTACCGGGCGGTATGGAAGGATATAGAACGCTCGACCCCGTGCCGATGAATGCGGCCAGATTAGGAGAGGAGTTTCTCACGTTAAGGGAGCCACATTTTCAAACCAAATTTGGCGGCTTTACAATTACCATCCCCGAAGCTCAAAAAATTATTACGCGCCAAAAGGGCTGGCAAATGATTATCGCCAAGCAAATGCTTGCCTATAAACTCGACTTTCCTATGCGGCGGAAAACCAAACGGCATCGGCGTCTTACTGGCGGAAATGCGCTTGTCGGTATGTGCCTTCGCAGCACAATGGAACGCGGTATCCCGATCTGGTGTAACGCTCCCATGACGTCCCTGATTGAAGAGGAGGGGCAGGTGATAGGTGCAATTATAGAAAAAGAGGGCCAATCCATTACCGTTAAAGCCCGTCGGGGCGTGATTTTGGCAGCAGGGGGATTTGAGAGCAATCAAGAAATGCGCGCGGAAAATCTTGCGCAACCCACAGATAAATCTTGGTCTGCAACGCCTGGAACCAATCACGGTGACGCGCATAAAGCCGCTAAGGATATCGGCGTGAATTTAACACTAATGGACGCGGCTTGGTGGGGACCGTCTGTCCACGTTCCAGGGGAGGACCGGTCTCGTGTTCTATTTGCAGAAAGAGCGCTTCCGGGCGTCTATATTGTCAATAAAAAGGGGGAGCGGTTTTTAAATGAAGCTGCCTCTTATGATGTTGTTGGGCATCAATTACAGGCTCATCCGCTTGATAGCTGGATTGTTTTTGATCGCCGCGCGCGTGAAAAATATGCTGTTGGACCCCTTTATCCGACCTCGGTACATCCCGATTCCAAATGGTCAAAGGGCATAAAATCATTAGTGGCGAAAGCGGATAGTCTAGAAGATTTAGCCGTTCAAATAGGTGTCGATAGTGCCGGACTTCTCGCGACGGCGGACAGGGTAAAGCGATTTTCCGAAACAGGCATTGATGAAGATTTTGCCAAGGGCGGTAATGCCTATGACCGATATTACGGTGATCCGACCATCCAGCCTAACCCTTGTATGGCGCCGCTTGCCAAGCCGCCATTTTATGCTTTCCAGATCCGACCGGGTGACATTGGCACCAAAGGCGGCATAGACGTAGACGAAAACGCGCAGGCCTTAAATGTGCAGGGCCGTTCAATCGGCGGACTTTACGCGATTGGGAATTGCTCCTCTTCCGTGATGGGCAGAACTTATCCCGGCGCAGGGAGCACGATAGGGCCTGCTATGACATTTGGCTATATAGCGGCAAAGCATGCGATGGGAGCGAATGCATAATGAAGAAGCTAGGTTTGATATTCTTGCTACTAGTTTTGCTTGGGTTTGTTTTTGCAAAATTGGTGTTTCGAAAAACGCCATCATCTGATTATGTTTTTAATGATACGGCGACGTCCAATATTGCTGAACGCGTCAAAACGCGAGGTGCAAATGCAAAGCCGCCCAATATTGTTATAATTTTGGCAGACGATCTTGGTTGGGCTGACGTGGGATATAGGGGATCAGATATACATACGCCTAACATTGATCGTTTGGCTAAAGAGGGTATGCGGCTCGAGAGGTTTTACGCGACACCCTTTTGCTCGCCTACCCGTGCCGCCCTTATGACAGCGCGCGATCCGATTAAACTGGGCGTTGCCAATGCCGTTGTTATGGCGTGGGATAATGGCGGTGTTTCGCCTGAAGAGCATTTTATGTCGGAAACGTTCCGCGATGCCGGTTATGATACGGCAATGATCGGGAAATGGCATATGGGCCATACGATAGAGCAACACACACCCAATGCGCGAGGCTTCCGGCATTTTTATGGACATTTCAATACCGATGTCTCTTATTTTGATCATACATTTGCGGGAGGGCATGATTTTCAGGAAAATGGTCAGCCAGTCGATCATAACGGTGAATATGCAACGGATATTCATGGCAATGAGGCAGAACGCTATATAACTGATCTGCGGGACCCGGATAAGCCTTTCTTTTTATATGTGCCGTTTTTAGCGCCTCACTCACCTGTAGAGGCCAAAACGGAAGATATAGATAAATATGGTCACCGGCTGGATACACCGCGTTCGCCGCAACGTACATATGCGGCTATGGTCGATAGTATGGATCAGGCGATAGGCAAAATTCTGGATGCGCTTGACCGGACAGGACAGGCGGATAATACGATCGTCCTTTTCTTCACTGACAATGGCGGGTTTTATAATTTTGGAGCTGATAATACCCCGCTAAAAGGACAAAAGCTTGATACTTATGAGGGCGGTATACGCGTTAATGCCGTTCTGCGTTGGCCGGATGTTTTACCTGCGGAAACCGTCAATGAAAACGTTATTTCCGTTCTTGATGTTTTTCCGTCATTCTCTGAGGCTGCAGGCGTAAAGCCGGGCTATACTAAAGCGGTGGACGGTATTAATCGTTGGGGAGCAATTACGGGGGAGGGTTCAAAAGATCGCGGGGAGCCTTTAATTTTTACCTCTAACGTACCGATTTATAACAAATTTCAATATGGTGTTTTGGACGGACCGTGGAAACTCGTTCAACATGTGGATCATTTACGACGTGAAACGAAACTCACCACTGAGCTTTATAATGTGTGGGAAGACCCGAATGAAGATAATGATCTTTCAGATCAACACCCGGAGCAGGTCACACGTCTTGAAGGCCTTTTAGATGCGCGCATGGCCCAACATCCAGTGGGCGGCGTTTATGTGAAAATCCAACCGCATCCGGGCTGGCGTGCACCGCTTGATTATGCTGACGCGGTTATTCCGGCGGATGAAGTTACAGAGGATTTATGGTCGGGTTTTGGTCCGTTGGCTACACAGGTCTTGCAGCAGCGTTACGGCGAGAAGGGCCGCATTAAATATGACTAACGGATATTGGGTTAGTCTGGCACTTCGATCTCAACCGGGAAAGCTTTGAAGTAGAAATCAAAACGTTCTCTGATTTCGCTAGCCGAAATACCGAAATGCTCCTTGAGTTTATAGCGAACCCGTCCATTTTTTCCGCGAGGCTGGGCTTTGATGAAGGCGGCCATTTCTTCTTTAGCCTTACTTGTTAGCTCCAGATCATATAGGTTATAAATTTTTGCGACAGTATCCATATCCCCCGCCATAAATTCATGAAAGAGAACATCAAGACTACGCGATTTTGGAAATACATTTCTATCTCTGACACAGGCCCTGAGCATTTTTTCGAATTTATCCGTCCAGTAATCCAGAACTTCACGCGGCTTAACTTGCGTGCGTAACATTCTATGTCCCCATGCCAGCATGGTGGCCGTTGATTGAATAACAGCGACTGGGTCGCGGTGAGTTAAGATAGCGACGCTATCTGGGAAGACGGTGTTTAAAGCGGGGAGTTGTTCTGGGTTCTGGACACATTTTAAGACCCACGGGCGATTATCTCCGCGCTCTAGCTGTAATAATTTGAGGACATTTTTCATATAAGCGTAATGAGGTGTTTGGTTAGTAGCGTAATAATAGTCGCGATAATTTGGCGTGACCGATGTCCACTCAAATTGATTGCAGCCAAAGTCGAATGTCATTAATTCCAGTTCTTCATGTATATGATCTGGGTTCATGGGATGCATGCTGGCTAGCTCTGGTCCCATAATTTTCATGCCTGACCAGCGCAGGCTACAGCGATAAAAGCGGGGGTCATCTGTCTTGCTATCGCCGTTATTAAGTAGGGTGTTGAGTAGCTTTGCACGTGTTTTCAAACCGAAACTTACTTTCTCTTTCCCGGGGGCGAGGAAGGGTTCTTGGGCGACCCATAGCGGGAGTTTTTGGAACCGACTATCGGCTGCCAGTAGATTGACAAGATGGGTGGTTCCAGAACGGGGCAAGCCCGAAACGCTCAAAGGACGTTTTAGAGGGATTGTCGATAATTGCGGCGCTTTGTTGATCCGGTCTTGGATAATAAGCCGGTTAGATGCACAGCGTACAAGATCATTATAGACCTGTGCGCGTCCAATCGGACTAATGAGCGGGTCATTTTCATATTCGTGAATCAGGACGTTAAGCGGGCGTTTAAAATCGTCAGGGCCGAAATCGCTTAATCCTGTAGCCTTGCGGGCAACATTCAAAATATTTGCTTCTGAAAACTCGACCTTATTATGTTTTCCAAGTGATAAGAGAAGTTTTTGCAATCGGTTAAATTGCGGTGCGCCGAGATCATCGAAAAAGATATCATTTCCGACACGCGTGACCACTTAAAATGCGTCCGGTCTAAGCTGTGCGTCTGTACCTCCGTCGACATAGAGGATCGAGCCTTGCATATATTCAGCCGCGTCTGAGAGCATAAATTCTATCACACCGGCGATCTCATCAGCAGACGCAACTCGATTTTTTGGGATTGGAATCATATCAACACTCTTGCCGACGACCGGATGATCTGCCGCTCCGCGAAAGAGGGGGGTTTCTGTCATGCCCGGCGCAATGGCATTGAGGGTTATGCCGGCTTGGCCCCATTCTGCTGCTCGCCTGCGCACAGCGCGTGCCACTGCATGTTTAGAGGCCCCGTAAGTTTGTGTGGCTGGCGCATCACCTATAAGGGCCATCGTCTTGTCTTCATCACCTTCAAGCATAGAGAGGATAAAAGGTGTGTTGGGATCAGTACGCATTTGCGCCGAATTTGACGAAATAACCACGCAACGGGCTTGCCCGGCCTCAAGTGCAGGTTTTAACTGATCGAGAATTTCGATCGCGCCGAAATAATTTACCTTGGCAACCAATGCGCCGTCATCAAGATGTCCCCCTAGGCCAGCCGCCAATACAAGCCTGTCAATTTTCCCGCCAGATTTTTTGACAAGCGCCAAGGTTTGGGATGCAGCGTGCTCCCGTCCCTTTTTTGTCGAGAGATCAGCTTCTATCGTCGCATTTTTCAGATCAATGCCAATGACATCATACCCTTGCGCTTCAAGACGTTTTTTAGTTTTCGCTCCTATTCCCGAAGCGGATCCACTTATAACGGCGATTGGCATGTCTCACTCCTGTTTTAATTCGCAGTAAATTCTGCTGTAAGCCCTGTTTCATCCAGCGTTCCATCGACAAAGGCCCGCGGCTCGGAGCGGCTATAGGATATTAGCCAACCTTTATCTGTTTTCTTGTATCGGTCGTGATAAAAAGCCGAGAGGAGACGAAAACGCCTATCTTCGGGATTATAGGTTGCATAGCTAAAATTCCAAAGCGCTTGGGCGTTATTGCCCGTAATTGTTATTTCAGCATTATGGGCTTGATGCACGTCGGTGATTTTCGTGTTTACAGCAAGGGTCGTGAAAATCTCTACAAGGCCGTCAAGGTCAAACTCGCCAAGAGGCGGAAAGTCAATAAGCGCGTCCTCGCTGAAACAGGCGCGCATAGCCTGTGCATCCTTTTCATCGCAGGCATTTAAATAGCGGGCTTTAAGGGCTCTGATCGCGCTTTCAGCTTCCAGTCTTTCGAGGCGTTCATTTTGTGTCATAATTAGGTATGCGTAATAAACCAGTTATAAAAATACGCAAATAGATAAATAACTACTTTTCAAACTGCATATGCGTAGTC
>CAZHPV010000024.1:0-34872 GCA_964534845.1 uncultured Caulobacterales bacterium | reverse complement strand
CAGAGCTTGGATATCCAACCCAAAGAAAGCCTCACCCCTCGCGCGCGCTATATGGTGATACCTATCGCGGCCATGGTAATTTTAATGCCCGTATTTTTAATTATGACGGGGCGCGAGTCAGTCCCAGCTGGTAGCAATTGGCTAACCGCCCTACAGGCAGGGTCGGGGTCGACATCGGTTCTGTACGCCACAAGCTTTGCGACCGCCTTGGCCATGGTAATGAACAAACTCTCAGGCCGACTTGGTATAAGAGAAATGTTCGACCTTTCCCTAAAGGCCATGTCAGGCATGTTACCCTTAGCCCTTCTCATGGTCATGGCCTTCGCTATAGGCACATTATGTCGGGAGCTTGGTACGGGCACTTATATTGCCCAGACCCTTAACGGCCTTATCTGGCCTGGCTTTTTACCGGCCTTGATATTTGTAAGCGCCTGTTTTGTTGCCTTCTCAACGGGTACAAGCTGGGGCACATTTGCGATCATGATCCCGATAGCTGTCCCTCTGGCGCTCACTCTGGATATGAATACGGGCTTGATGATTGCAGCCGCACTCGGGGGCGGCATTTTCGGCGATCATTGCTCACCGACATCTGACACCTCAATCATTACCAGCATGGCGACAGCGAATGACCATATTGACCATGTGCGTACCCAGCTTCCCTATGCGCTCATTGGTGGTGCCATAACCATAGTAATTTATCTTATTTTAGGACATATTTATGCGTAAATCCTTATCGCCTCCGCGTTTGATATCCTTGCTTATCGGTGCGTTATTTCTTTGTAGCTGTACGCAAAATAAGGCGGTGGCCAATGATCAAAAACCGCAGAAAACCTTAAACAAACATATCTTTGACGGCGGATGGATAAATGACCGCGGCTCAGCGGTTTATTTTACGTATAATGATGGATTGGTCTCGGGCCATTACCAGACAAATTTAGGACAACCGGACAGGTCCAAAAAATTTCCACTAACAGGATTTATTGAAAGTGACCAGATAAGCTTTAGCGTTAATTTTAAAGGCTTTGGCTCGATCACCTCTTGGACAGGACAACTAAGCGAAGATGAGCAGGGGCCGTTTATCCGGACACTTTGGCACTTAACGCGGGATGTACCCGACACCGAGGAAGATGCGGATTTGTGGAAGTCAATCACGGCAGGCGCTAGCACATTCAGGCCTATACAGTAAGCTAGCAACCAATACCGGAGAGCCTGCCTCGCCTACCGATATGCGACAAAGGCCCCGAGGACCGCGCTCATCGGCAGGGCTAAAAATTCAGCCAGTGAAAAGGTGAAAACCACATTCTCTATCCCTGCCTGCACCGCTAAAACCATGTCAGCATGAAGCGTGAAACTATGTTTCAATCCGCCTAAAAATGATGGGACGGGGATTATCGAAACGGCACTGAGCAGGCCCGCAAGGGCGCCTTTAGATATATTGGATAAGCGCACTACCCTATTTGCGCCCATAATGAGTGTCCACCAGAAGTAAGACAGCAGCGCCGTGGTACAAAATACTAAGACTGAAAATTTGAGTATATCTGAAATAACGTCTGCCTGAGAATGGAACAAACGATAGGCCAAGACAGCACCGTAAAGTGCTGCCAGACAGGATAAAAGTCCGACAAATTGGGGACGACGGCTCAACATATCAAAAGGCGCTTTGCTAATCCGTCAGATTGTCCCAAAAACTTTTGGCTTTATCAAAAAACCCGGCACTTTCCGGACTTGTTTCCAAACCACTTTCCTCAGAAAACTCTTGTAATAATTCCCGTTGGCGCTTTGTGAGCTTAGACGGGGTTTCAACAGATAATTCGACATACATATCGCCGCGTTGATTACCGCGCAACACGCTCATGCCTTTACCGCGCAGCCGCATACGCTTACCCGTTTGTGCGCCTTCGGGAATTTTTATCTTGGAGCGCCCGCCGTCTATGGTCGGTATTTCGACGTCTCCTCCAAGAGCCGCTACCGTCATGGGTACGGGCGCGCGGCAAAACAGGTTCGCCCCTTCGCGCTCAAACAGATCATGGGGCTTTACGGACACAAATATATAAAGATCACCACGCTGTCCCGAACCACCGCGTTTCGGGGCTGCATCGCCTTGCCCGGATAAACGAATACGTGTGCCGTCCTCTACACCGGAGGGAATGGTGACCTCAATCTCGGTTTGCTCCCGGGCTTGGCCTGCCCCGTCACAGTCGCGGCACGGATTGGTGACATACTCACCTTGTCCGCCGCAGGTGGAGCAAGCACGTTCCATTGTAAAAAAGCCCTGTTGCGTGCGCACACGCCCCGCCCCGCCGCAAGTCCTGCACCGCTCAACTTTCGCTCCCGGTTCTGCGCCTATGCCGTCACAGCGCTCGCAATCCTCGGCAATCGGCACCTGAATATCAATCTCTTTGCCTGCATAAGCCTCTTCTAAAGAGATTTCCATTTCATAGCGCAAATCCGAGCCGCGCTGGGCGGGTTGTCCCCGTCCGCCGCCGCCAAACATATCGGCAAATCCACCACCCGCAGCCCCGCTGCCAAATATCTGGCTAAAGATATCGCCGAAGTCCTGAAACCCTCCGCCGCCGCCAAAACCACCGCCTTGTTCAAAAGCACGGTGACCCATACGGTCATAAGCCGCGCGTTTTTGGGCATCAGACAAAATACCATAGGCTTCGTTTAATTCCTTAAACCGGGCTTCCGCTTCCGGATCATCCGGGTGCCTGTCAGGATGGCACCCCATAGCTTTTTTGCGGAAAGCCGATTTCATCGTCTTTTCATCGGCGGATTTATCAACGCCTAAAACTTCGTAATAATCACGCTTAGCCATGTACTCCACCCTCATCAATCAAACGGGTAATCTCAAAAATTTTTCGAGACCACAGTGATTGCTCTGCCCTTTGTTTAGCCGCCTTTGATAAACGTCTGCGTAAATCTCTATCCATAATAAGGGATATTGTCGCCTCTTGAATAGATGTCAAATCCGTTCCGTCGACACATAATCCTGTAACGCCGTGCTGAACGGCATCCATCGCTCCGCCCGCCTTGCCACTAATAGCGGCTAGTCCCGCCAGTCCAGCCTCCAGATACGTAATTCCAAAACCTTCGCTTTGATCCCCGATCTTGCGGCCCGGCTGCATAAAAATATCCGCGCTTTGCATCAGGGCAAACTTTTTGGCCCCCTCTATACGACCTATAAAGGCCACATTGCGTGATATGCCCAGCTGCTCGGCCAGTCTTTTTAAGTCACCGGATTGCGGGCCGTCGCCAGCGATAACTAATTGCGCCTCTATATTTTGATCGCGCAGATATGCCATTGTCTTTAGACTCATATCCACACCCTTCCACGCAATCAGGCGCGAAAGGCACAATAAACGCGTCCCTGAGGCAGGCCAAAACCCGTCCGCTGCCTCGCGCTCAGCCTTACCAATATCCGGCAAAGCCTCGATAGGCGGATGGATGAGGTGCACCGCCTTTTCCCGAGGAAAATAGGTTTGCACACGCTCGCGCGTTGCGGTGGAGACCGGTATAACCCGGCTAACACTTTTAAAGGCTTTGCTTATACGGTCCTTTTTTCGCTTTAGCGACCCAAACCTCTTAAGCGATATACCGGCTTGTGCCCGCTCATAGCCGTCTTGCGGGAACTCATTGCCATGGGCAAAACAGATCACAGGCACATTTAAGTCCGGCGTTAAAAACTCAACACTTTTCCAGCTATCTGCAAAGACGGCTTTGACGTCACCGGCTTTCACAGCCTGCGTGATTCTTCGCGCCTTTGCACGTCGGCGCAGAGGCTTGATGCCGCCAAAACGCTCTATCAGATAGTCCCGCTTTTCAACGCGGTCAAAATCCTGCGCACCCGTACAGCTATCGGCAAAAACATTAAAAGGGCTATCCAATACGCTCTGGGCATGTTTGGCAAAGCCGTGCATTAAGGTTTGAATGCCCCCTGAACTTGGCGGAAAATTTTGTGTCGAAAGAATTATCATATTGGCGGATCGCATGGGCTATAAGCAAAAACCGGACGCGAAGGTCTTACACTATCAGGCGTCCGGTTTAGGAAAATAAAGCGCACAGGTCGAAGGACCATCACATTATGGCGCGCAATTAAGACTCTTCAGCGTCCTCAACATCTTCAAATTCAGCATCGACAATATCGTCGTCCTCAGCATCAGCTGCGGCACTTGTTGGGCCTGTATCCTCATCAGCCGCAGCATTGGCGTAAATGGCTTCACCCATTTTCATAACCGCAGCCGTCAGAATTTGTATTTTGTCATTAATAGCGTCCGCGTCATCACTTTCAGCTGTTTCACGCACTTCCTTAATGGCATTTTCAATATCTTCTTTTTGCTCGTCAGAAATATTATCGCCATGTTCCTTTAGATCAGACTCGGCCTTATGCGTGAGGGCTTCTGCCTGATTTTTGGCTTCCACCAATTCACGACGCGCCTTATCTTCATCTGCATTCGCTTCGGCGTCCTTAACCATGGCATCAATATCAGCATCGCTTAAGCCACCAGAGGCCTGAATACGAATTTGCTGTTCTTTACCTGTCGCATTATCCTTAGCCGAAACATTCACAATACCATTGGCATCAATATCAAAGGTCACTTCAATTTGTGGCATGCCGCGCGGGGCGGGCGGGATACCGACCAGATCAAATTGTCCCAGCAGTTTATTATCTGCGGCCATTTCGCGCTCACCTTGAGAGACCCGAATAGTAACCGCCGACTGATTATCAGCCGCCGTTGAATAAATCTGGCTTTTCTTGGTCGGGATTGTCGTATTCCGGTCAATCATACGCGTAAAGATTCCGCCTTCGGTTTCAATACCCAAAGACAAAGGCGTCACATCAAGCAACAAAACGTCTTTAACATCACCTTGCAATACACCCGCCTGAATAGCGGCGCCCATAGCGACGACTTCATCAGGGTTAACCCCTTTATGCGGCTCTTTGCCAAAGAAATCGGTCACGGCCTTTTGCACAGCCGGCATACGTGTCATACCCCCGACAAGGACAACATCGTCAATGTCTCCAGCTTTAAGACCCGCATCGGCCAAAGCCTTTTTACAGGGGGCAATCGTGCGTTTTATAAGGTCTGCCACAAGTGTTTCGAGCTTGGCGCGCGTTAGCTTCATATTTAAATGCTTCGGGCCCGAGGCATCAGCCGTAATAAAAGGAAGATTGACTTCATAGCTCGAAGCCGTTGAAAGCTCCTTCTTGGCCTTTTCAGCTTCCTCGCGCAGACGCTGCAAGGCGAGCTTATCAGCCTTAAGATCAATACCTGTATCTTTTTTGAACTGGTCATTAAAATATTCCACAATGCGAATATCAAAGTCTTCACCGCCGAGGAAGGTATCGCCATTTGTAGCTTTAACCTCAAAAACACCGTCGCCAATTTCTAGAACAGAGACATCGAATGTACCCCCGCCCAAATCATAAACGGCAATTGTCTTACCGTCTTGCTTGTCCATGCCGTAAGCCAAAGCCGCGGCAGTAGGCTCATTGATAATCCGTAAAACCTCAAGACCGGCAATTTTACCGGCATCTTTTGTCGCCTGTCTTTGGGCGTCATTAAAATAGGCTGGCACGGTAATCACAGCTTGCGAAACTTCAGAACCTAGAAAGTCTTCCGCCGTTTCTTTCATCTTGGTGAGGATCATGGCCGAAATTTCCGACGGGCTGAAATCCTTTTCGCGCGACTTTACATAAGCATCGCCGCCTTTGCCTTTCACGATTTTATAAGGCACATGTTTGATATCTTTTTTAACCGCCGGGTCAGACATACCGCGTCCAATCAGGCGCTTAATAGCGTAATACGTATGTTCGGGGTTTGTCACCGCCTGACGACGAGCCGTTTGCCCAATCAGGCGTTCTCCGTCCTCGGTAAACGCCACGACTGAAGGTGTGGTTCGTGCACCTTCTGAATTTTCAATAACACGGGCTTTATCCCCGTCCATAACAGCCACACATGAATTGGTGGTTCCCAAGTCAATTCCAATAACTTTTGACATTGCCTGCTCCTAAATAAAAGGGCCCCAAACGCCCATATCTATTAAACATGTCGGATAGTCGTCGATTGTTTTAACTATCCTTCTTGATAGCGATATGGGTATAGATATCAAAGGCGCAAGGGTCGTTATGCATTTTTGCTAAATTTATTTTATAATGGGCCTTTTTTCGTCCCCTCAAGGCTATTTTAGATTATAGTTATTTACTTGCGCCCCAACCTTTATAAAGTAAGTCATGTCCGAGATGTCCGAGCATCCTATACTTTATCACGCACCCTTTGCCTGCTCGTTAGCGGCCCGTATTGCCGCACAAGAAGCAGGCCTTGATTTGGAGGTTATCCATGTAGATCTGGACACACACCGGACCGAACATGATACGTCCTTTCTGGATGTAAATCCCCTTGGCCAAGTCTCGACACTCATCTTCCCACAAGGCGGTATCCTAACAGAAACCTCGGCTATACTTATCTGGATACAATCTCGGTCCCAAGACCCGGTTTTCAGGCGTGAGCCAGAAACAGACGCTTATTTCCAAATGCTGCGCTGGATCGGCTTTTGCGCCACAGAGTTACATAAACAGATTTTTCGTATCGTCTTTTATGATGAGGCCACGGAAGCGGTAAAAGACCGTATCAGAGCTCTGGCACCGGCCCGTTTCGAGGTGCTGGAGAGGCATTTAACCGGGCAAGACTATCTTCTTGGCGAGGCCTTTAGTGCTGCCGATGCCTATTTGACATGGGCCTTGTTTTTAAGCGAACGCGCCGGTATTGCGCCGCTTAACTATCCGCATTTACAGGCCTATTTGACGCGCGCGCAAGCCCGCCCGGCTGTACGCGCCATGATTGAGGCGGATAGTCGACAGGTAGAACCCAATAATAATAGTTAAGATAATGAAACAAGATTTCCATCATGGATAATTTCCCACAAGGTTTTGCCCATTACCCGTTCTATTTTTCCGCAGATGAGCAAAACGCCCTGATCGAAACCGTCGCAAAAGCCGTAAAGCAAGCCCCTTTTTATCAACCTACCATGCCGAAAACGGGCACGCCTTTATCTGTGGTGATGAGTAATTTCGGGCCCTTGGGGTGGGTCACAGATAAGGACGGAGGATATCGTTACGAACCCGCCCATCCTAAAACGGGCAAGCCTTGGCCAGACCTTCCTCCGCTTTTAGCCCGCTTATGGCATGATGTCACAGACTTCCCTGCCCTGCCCGAAGCGACATTGATTAACTGGTACCGAAAAGATGCAAAAATGGGATTACATGTCGACAATGACGAAAATGATCTGCGCGCCCCTGTTGTTTCAGTCTCCCTTGGCGACCCTGCTTTGTTTCGCATTGGCGGACCAAAACGCGGCGGGGCCACACAGGGGTTGAAACTGTTTTCAGGTGATGTGGTGGTTTTGGCGGGAGACGCCCGACTATGTCATCACGGTGTCAGCAAGGTTTTTTACGGCCAAAGTGCCCTTGTCCCTAAAGGCGGGCGGATAAATCTGACTATGCGACGGGTAAATTTGCCGCGTTAAAAGCCAATCATAATGAGGACTTATATATTGCGACAAACAGCAATATAGGATTAGATGGAATTATGACGCATTTATTTGACTCCCTTACACTTCCCAATGGCCAAACGATACCTAATCGCATTTGCAAAGCCGCCATGGAAGAAAATATGGCAGAGGCCGGTCAGATACCCGGACAGGCCTTGTTTAATCTATATGATAAATGGGCCAAAGGGGGTGCAGGTTTGATTATTACGGGCAATGTGATGATCGATCCCACGGCCATGACAGGACCGGGCGGAGTTGTCCTAGAACACGGTATGTTCAAGGACAAAGACGTGGAAGCGACCTTTAAAAAATGGGCAAACATTGCCAAATCCGGAGGCGGTAAAGTCTATATGCAAATCAGCCATCCAGGACGGCAGGTTTATGCCGCTCAAGGCACACAACCCGTTTCGGCCTCAGACACGAAAGTTTCACTTGAAGGCCCGGCTGACAAAATGTTTGCGCCAGCAAGGGCCCTTAGCGGTGATGAGGTTCTAGGATTGATTAAACGCTTTACCGATACGGCCGCTCTGGCCGAACGGGCGGGGTTTGACGGCGTTGAACTCCATGCTGCCCATGGCTATCTTATGGCGCAGTTTCTTTCGCCATTGACAAATTTACGCGAGGATAAATGGGGCGGGCCCTTGGAGAACAGGGCGCGGTTTTTGCTTGAAACCGTTAGAGCCATACGCGCGCGCGTCGGGGCCGAATTTGGCGTATCGATCAAGCTGAACTCCGCAGATTTCCAACGCGGCGGCTTTGATATAAGTGATGCCAAAACCGTTATTAGCTGGCTAAACGGTGAAGATGTGGACTTTATTGAAATATCCGGCGGAAGCTATGAAAGCGCCGCCATGATGGGTATGTCTGCGGATGGACGGGCTCAAAGTACGATTGATCGTGAAATGTATTTCATTGATTTTGCCCGCGATATAGCCAGTGCCGCCCAAATGCCGATCATGGTAACGGGCGGTGTGACAAAACTGAAAACCGCCCAAGACGCGCTCAGCGGCGGCGGTGTGGACCTTATCGGTATTGCCCGCGCCTTTGGATTTAATCCGCAACTCGCTAATGACTGGAAAAATGACCAGAACACGCATGTTAAATTAAACATTGCAAGCTGGAAGAATAAGGCTTTGGCCGGGCTGGCAAATATGGCCCTCACCAAAGAACAGCTCTACCGACTGGGCGACGGTAAAGACATTAAACTAAAACAAAACCCGCTCATGGCAACGATAAAACAACAAATGCGAACCTCTCGGCAAACCAAAATCTATCGCAAATGGTTAGAAACCACCCATGATTATGATTTTAAGTCATAGCGGGAAAGCAAACCATGGCTGAAGCCCTGCACATTCATAAGGGCGCGTGTCATTGCGGCGCGGTTAGCTTTGAATTTCAGGCCCCACGCGAACTGCCCATGACATTGTGTAATTGCTCTATATGCGCCCTAACCGGCTATGAGCATATATTTATAAAACACGCCGATTTGAAATTTATCTCCGGCAAAAACAACATGACGGAATATCGCTTTGGTTCAGGCCAAGCCTGTCACATGTTTTGCAAAACCTGCGGGATTAAACCCTTATATCAACCCCGTTCACATCCGGATAGCTATAGCGTAAACTATCGCTGCCTGACATCAAAAAGCCTGACGATTTCCGAAACCATCCCCTTTGAAGGACGGGATTGGGAAAAAAATATAGCCGGGCTAAGAGACAAAACTTAAACCGCCATTTAAGCCAGAGCGTTAATCGGTCTTGTCAAAAGTGGGAAGTCATGCTCATTTAAGGTAACCCGCCCATTAAAAGCAGGACTAATATCGGGGAATGACAATGAAACGCGGCCTAAAATTTATTGTTGGGGGACTGGTTTTAGGCGCGGCCTATCTCTTATTCTGGCCAGTCCCTATTTCACCGGTTGAATGGAACGCTCCTGTTTCAGAAGGCTATAGCGGCCCGTTTGCCCCAAACACAGATTTGTCAGGACTTGAGCGCATATCGATTGGCGCGACTTATGGCCCCGAAGACGTAGATATATGGGAAGGCGAAGACGGTTTGCGCGTCTATGCCTCCGGCCATAAGGGCGAAATCATCGAAATAAACCCTGTCGATAAATCACATAAAATTATCGCCAATACAGGCGGGGTGCCCTTGGGCGTGGAATTTGGCCCCGACGGCGTTCTTTACGTCGCGGATGCCCATAAGGGGTTATTGGCTGTAACGCGTCAGGGCGATATTACGCTATTAACCGATAGTGTTGCAGGCACGCCAATTGACTATGCAGACGATCTGGATATCGGCCCTGACGGCATAATTTACTTTTCCGATGCCTCGACGAAATTTGGCGCAAAAAACAATAAGAGCACATTATCAGCCAGCCTTTTGGAGATCATAGAACATAGAGGCACAGGGCGGGTTTTAGCCTATGACCCCAAGACAAAAACCACGAGCATTATTAAAACCGGTTTTGTCTTTTCAAATGGCGTGGCTATGCATGCTGACGGACAGAGCCTTTTGGTAAATGAAACCGGCACGTATAGCGTTCACCGTATCTGGGTATCCGGGCCGCGCAAGGGTGAAAGCGAAATCTTCATAGACAACATGCCGGGTTTTCCAGACAATATAAATCCCGGCCCCGTCTTAGAGGGTGTAGGGCCGACCTATCTTTTGGGCCTCATCAGTATGAGATCGCAATGGCTGGACGATAATGCGAAAAAAAGTCTAACCCGCAAAATTGCTATGCGCTTGCCCGCATTCATGCGCCCAAAAGCGGTGGATTACGGCCATATTGTCCAGCTTGACGGTGAGGGTAATGTCATCAAAACATGGCAAGATCCCAGTGGGGACTTTCCGGGTATTACAGGGGCTATCATTGCGCCGGACGGTTATATGTATGTCAGTAGCCTGACCGCGAAAACATTGGCGCGCAAACGCTTTGATCTAATGGAGTAAATACAGCACATGCATGCTTGTCTATACCCGGACAGTATGCAACAAAATGCATAGAAATTGAAAAGGTTTAGAACATGTCTGATAGAGAATTTGATCTGGTGATTTTTGGCGCAACGGGATTTACTGGACGTCTTGTGGCTGAATATATCAATGCCACTTACGGCGCGACGATAAATTGGGCCATGGCCGGGCGCTCAAAGGAAAAGCTTAAAGAGGTCAGAGCCGAGATGGGCATAGCCTCCGATGTGCCGCTCATTGTCGCCGATAGTGCAGATAGCAGATCGCTCAACCGTATGGCGGCAAAAACCAAATCAGTGCTGACAACTGTTGGTCCTTACCAGCTTTACGGAACGCCTCTTGTTGAGGCCTGCGTGAAAGCGGGAACCGATTATGTTGATCTCTCAGGCGAACCCGCGTGGATGCACGATATAATTGAGAAATATGACGACGCGGCCAAAGCCAGCGGGGCGCGCATTGTTCATTCATGCGGGTTTGATTCCATACCCTTTGATCTGGGCGTCCTGTATTTGCAACAAGCCGCTAAAGAAAAAACGGGTGCACCTTGCCAAACAATTCGCGGGCGCGTCAGGCAAATGCAAGGGACATTCTCAGGCGGTACGGCCGCCAGTTTCGGGGCGACAATGGTGAGGGCCTCAAAAGAGCCCGAAGTGCTGACTTGGCTCAAAGACCCGTTTTCACTCTGCCCGGAATTTAGCGGCCCGGCCCAACCCACAGGTCATAAGCCCATATATGAGGCCGATTTAAATTCATGGTCAGCCCCCTTCATTATGGCCTCGATTAATACGAAAAATATTCACCGCTCCAACGCGCTTATGGAACATGCTTACGGCGAAAATTTCATCTATGACGAAATGGTCCTAACAGGGCCCGGCGAGCAAGGTGAGGCCATTGCCAATCATGTTGCCAGTGATAACCCACTGGGTAAGAACCCGCCTAAACCCGGTGAAGGTCCTTCCAAAGAAGAACGTGAAAACGGGTTTTATGACGTCATGTTTGTCGGGGAGACACATAGCGGAGAACCCATGATTGTGGGGGTAAAGGGTGATAAAGATCCCGGTTACGGCTCAACATCCAAAATGATTGCAGAAGCCGCCCTTTGTCTGGCCTTTGACATTGACCGTGCCGATACGCCCGGGGGGGTTTATACGCCCGCACCCGCCATGGGTCACACCCTCATTGAAAGACTGGTCAAGAAGGCGGGATTAAGTTTTGAAATCGAAAGCTAGGCCCGACCCTACACCTCGTTTTTACTTGCAGCTATCAGCCACGTAAACAAGAGAGGATTTTTCTATCAGTTCCGAATAAATTTGACTCTTTAGTGGCCTAATATATACATAAATGAATGAACAACTGGTCAGACTATCCAATATTGATGGCCGTCGCCGAAACAGGCAGCTTAACAGCCGCCGGACGCAAATTGGGTATGAGCCAACCTACAGTCGGTCGACGCATTCGTGCCCTTGAAACACATTTCGGAACGCCTTTACTCGTGAAAAAGGACGGCTCTTTGGTCCCGACGAGTTTTGGGAGTTCCATGCTGGACCATATTCACCGTATGCAAAACGAGGCCGCCGCCATTGCCCGCAGTTCTGCTACTCTGGAAAATTCTCTGGCTGGTCCTGTACGGATTTCCGCGACGGAGGGACTAGGCACATTATGGGTGCCCGCCGCCATACAGACCTTTCGAAAATCTCACCCGGATATTTTGCTAGATATGACGATAGGCTATGTCAGTGCCAATCTCGCCCAAAGAGAAGCTGATATTGCCCTGCGCTGGACCGGGCCCGGCCATCAAAACAGTCTGATTGGTCGCAAGGTAGCGGATGTCGCGTTTGGCCTTTATGCCTCAAATGATTATGTCAAAAGACGACCTGAAAAACTCATCAGTAACGATGATCTAGTGGACCATGATTGTGTCCTGATGCAGACAGATGATCAAAGCTATTTATGGCCTAAAAAAGAAGATCATCAAACCTATATTCCCCATGGTCGCATGACCTTTCGCTCTAATAGTCTTTATGCCCATATGAATGCGATAAAACAGGGTTACGGCATTGGGATTTTACCGCTTTGCTATATGCAAGCTAATCCCGGGCTTGTGCGTATAATTCCCCACCATACACATCACGAAGATTTATGGATTGTCGCCCATGAGGACTTAACCCGCTCAACACGTATCAGAGCCGTATTTGATTTCCTTATTGAGGCCATCGCGAAAGACAAGGAATTTTTCTATCTGGGCGAGCCTTCTGTTTTTGAATATAATGAGGGACGCGTTTATACCCCCTCTAATGCTGACAATCCGGACCGTGAACATGCCCCGCCTCACCGCACGCTGAGCCCGAATCCGAACCGTGAGACTGTGACGCCTTAGCCTGCCGGCCCAGAATTTCGTCAATATCATCGGGTGTCAAAATCAGTCCGGATGGGCCAGGATTTAAAATACCGAATTGCCCCCCAAGTGAAGGAAAGAGAGCATTTCCGACGACACGGGCAAAGCGTGTGCCTACCGGGCAAAAGGCTTTAAGACGCGCCTCACTTGAAAACATCAAAACGTGTGAAATATCGTGTATCTTAATGGCCTGTAAAGAGATGCCGCCCCGCTCAGCTTGCTCCGCCTCGCTTTCCTCAACCGGGAGGTAAAAATCACTGGCCAGTAACGCCACAATAAAAGCCCGGCGCAGCACCGGGTCATTCGCGAGGTTTTCTGGCGAGACATCTTTAAGAAACGTATCAATATCGGACATGACGCCCTCATAAAAATTCAAAGACCACCTTGACCAAGCTTTATGCCTTAGCCGGGCCTGTTGACACAGCCACCATAGCCGCCCGCAAGGTTCTATCGCCCAATTTAAATCCGGTCTGCATAACTGTCGCCACATTCCCCTTATCTTCAGACGAGGGAATTTGTGCAACGGCCTGATGCACATTCGGATCAAATTTGGATCCGACGCCGTCAACCGGCTTAACACCGTGACGCGATAAAATCAGTATGAGGTCTTTTTCTGTTAGCTCTATGCCTGCAAGCAGGTTTTGGGCGTTTTCTCCCAGATCAGCCTTCGCTTTGCCTTCAAGAGATAAAAGGGCGCGCGAGAGATTATCATGGACAGAAAGCACATCCATAGCAAAACGCTCAATGCCGTAAGTTTTAGCCGCAACGACTTCCCTTTCGGCGCGTTTTTTCACATTCTCCGCCTCCGCCATAGCTCTTAAGGCTTGATCCTTTAAAGTGGCAATCTCAGTTTCCAATTGCTCTATACGATGTTCCGGCGTGACGGTTTTTTCCTCTTCGCGCTGCTCAATCGCCGCTTTGGCTTTGTTTATTTCCTCTTGCAAAGCATCAAGTTCTGCGTCACTTGGCAAATCGTCCACGACCTTATTGGCCGCGTCTGGCGCCTTTTTCTTATCCTGTTTGGCTTTTTTATTTGTCATAATATAGTTCGCTCCAATTTATGACGTTAAACTCTAATTCTCATTTAATTTCTAGACTTACCTAACATATGTCCCACAAGTTGTGCGGTATAATCTACCATGGGAATGACCCGTGCATAATTTATACGCGTCGGGCCAATAACCCCGACCGCCCCGATAATCCGTTGGTCACTATCCCGGTAAGGAGCCACCACCACACTGGAGCCCGACAAGGAAAATAAGGGGTTTTCTGTTCCGATAAAAATTTTCACGCCGTCTGCAATATCGGTCTGATCCAATAATTCAATCAGCTCCTCTTTACGCTCCAAATCTTCAAATAGGAGACGAATACGTTCCAGATCGCTTTGGGCTTCAAAATTTTCCAGGAGTTGAGCACGTCCGCGCACAATTAAACTTCGTTTTATATATTGACGGGAGCGTTCTTCCCCTCCCCAACTGGCTAAACCTTGTTTGATCAGATTTTGCGCCGCCTTATCTATCTCGACCTTACCAGCCTCTATTTCCGCTAAAATAGCCTCCCGCGCCCCCTCGAGCTTTTGCCCCTTAAGACGCGCTGAGAGAAAATTCCCCGCTCTTTCCAGTGAGGCCGGTAAAAGGCCTTCTGGTCGGCGCATAAGCCGGTTTTCAACCCGGCCATCCATATAAACCAATACCACAAGGGCTTGATCCATATCCAGATTTATAAATTCAACATGCTTAAGTTCGGTCGAGTCCTGTTCCTCTTGCGGCGCTAAGACAAGCCCGGCCCCGCCCGCCAGTCCCGCCAAGAGGGTCGAAGCCTGCTCAAATATCTGTTCATTGTCATACCCACCAGCTTTTAGGCGTGTCTGTATCGAGTTGCGTTCAACGGAAGAAATATCCCCGATTTCTAACAAACCGTCGACAAATAGGCGCAAGCCAATTTGAGTGGGAATCCGGCCCGCACTGACATGAGGGGCTGCCAATAATCCGTAACGGGTAAGTTCGGCCATTGTATTGCGTATAGAGGCGGGTGAAAGATTGAGCCCCCCTGATAGAGACAGCCTGCGGGAGCCGACAGGCAAACCCGTTTCCAGATAGGTTTCCACAATATCTCGAAAAACATGACGCGCGCGGCTATCCAAATCCGTCAGACTTAAATTTGAAGCGATTAAACTCATGCCCACTATGTGGCGTAACCAAGCCCGGGGTTCAAGAGCAAAGGCCGATTTTCATCTAAATGCGTACACACATGGTTTTGCAAAGGTCTGATCGCGGTTTCGCCTGTTAGACTTGGCCTTCACCTATTAAAGCCATAAGCGCCAATGTACTGGGGTCATGGTCACCGTCTTTACCGTCTTCGAGTTCAGACAAAATAGTTTTCGCCAAAACCTTACCAAGCTCTACGCCCCATTGATCAAAACTATTGACCTCCCAAATGATCCCTTGGACAAAAACCTTATGCTCATAAAGGGCAATCAAATGTCCGAGGGCGAAAGGGGATAGGGCTTGCAGAGTTATAGTCGTTGAAGGCCGGTTTCCGGCAAAGCTCTTTTGCGGGGCTAATGTCTTGACCCTCTCAGGAGCGACGCCCGCAGCTTTTAACTCCTCCTCGACCTTATAGCGCGGCTTACCGAGCATGAGCGCTTCAGACTGGGCCAGGCAATTTGCCAAAAGCTTACGGTGATGATCGGGCCTGTTTTCATGATCTGTTAGCACGGCTATGAAATCTACGGGCGCGCCCGGTGTGCCTTGGTGCAACCATTGGAAAAAAGCATGTTGCCCATTCGTGCCCTCATCCCCCCAAATAATAGGGCATGTCAAGCCCGTATCTTGGCCCTCCCGCGTTTTGGATTTGCCATTACTTTCCATTTCGAGCTGCTGCAAAAAGGCCGCAAATTTGCGCAATCGGCGCGCATAGGGGATAACGGCTTGCGAGGTATATCCCAAAATATTCCGGTTCCAGATACCCGTCATGGCGAGCATGACAGGCAGGTTCTCACCCAAAGGCGCGTCGCGAAAATGCGCATCCATCTGCGATGCGCCTTTGAGGAAATCCTCAAAGGGTTCTGCGCCATAGGCCAATTGCAAAGACAGGCCAACGGCAGACCAGACCGAATAGCGCCCGCCAACCCAATCCCAGAAATCAAATATCTGCTCCGGCGGAATATCAAAATCCTCGGCCCCTTTGCGATTGGCGGTTACCGCAATAAAATGCCCTCCAGCCTTTTTACCAAGAGCGGCTTGCAGCCATGCGCGGGCGCTCTCTGCATTAGTCCGCGTTTCCTGCGTTGTAAAAGATTTGGAAACCACGACCACCAGAGTTGTTTTGGGGTCCAGACCGTTTAGGGCATCATTAATCGACGCTCCGTCTATATTTTCGGCGAAGCGTAAATCCAGCTTCGAGGACTGCGTAGCCGCAAAGCCGTCAGCAACTAGGCGTGGTCCTAAATCAGAGCCGCCAATACCAATATGCACGACGGCTTTAAACTTGCCTTTCGAGCGAACCTCCTCGCTAAATTTCGCCATTTTACGGCGCATATTTTTAACCTGTTTTTGCACAGCGCTTGAGCCGCCCACGCCGCGCAACGCCATATGCAAAACCGCACGGTTTTCGGAGCTATTGACATTTTCGCCCGCAAATAGGCGCTCCCGCCACGCCTCCAGGCCGCAGCCCGCCGCCATATCCATCAAAGCCTCGCGCGCATGGGTACTCATGGCCTGTTTAGAAAAGTCAGCCCGCAAAGGCCCGACCTGCATCGCAAATTCAGAGAGGCGGTCAGCTTCTGTTTTAAACAGATCGGTTATAGACCCCATTTTTGCGGATAGTTCCGTTAAGCGGGTAAAATATTCCTCGCGAACAGACATATATACTCCCGTTTCAAATCAGTAACGCAACCCATTAGCCCCTCATGGTGATAGGGATTAATACGCTCTGTGCAAGAAAAAACCCCGCTGAAAGCGGGGTAGAATCTTGTTACGAATTGCACGGCTTAGCTATTATATTTTACCGAGCATCCATAAGGGGCTGTCTCTGCCGTACTCACTGGATTTCCTGCTTTTAAGTCATCCAGAGCGGCTTGGACATAATTTGTTGCACCGGGTATAGACCGGGCCCATACACTACTATTGCTATCAATCGCACCTTGATAGACCAATGTCTGATCCGCATCGATAACAAACATATGCGGAGTTGTTTTAGCACTAAATGTGCGCCCGGCATCACCCTTGGGGTCTAAAATAACAGCTGAAGGATTGGCACCGCGTGAGACTGTCAGCGCGTTAGCTTGATCCGCATTTACATAACCCTGTTCTCCGGGGGCTGATGAGATAATAGAGAGCCAGACAACATCATCTGCCGCGGCGAGCTTTTGCAAATTCTGCATATTGGAATATTTTGCATTATAGTGTTTCTTTACGAAAGGGCAGCCGTGATTTGTCCACTCAAGCACCACTTTCTTACCCGCAAAATCTGAGAGTTTATGTGTTACGCCCTGTGTGTCCACGACCGTCATATCAGATACATTATCACCTGTAGCGACCTTTGCGCTGGCCTGTGCGCCCCATAACAAAGCGGGGGCTGCTAATAAAGTTAGTCCTAAACGTATTACATTCATTTATCGTCTCCTTTTATTCGTTTTGCGTATTTGAATATCGATTGATACGCCGTTAAGGGCCGTTTTCGGTAAAAATTAAAGTCCGTTAGCCTTGTTTATAGTCTCTTCTAGCAGAGTTTGGGTCAAAATTTGAGGTAAAACTTCAGCTTTCACAGAATTTTGATCATTAGCCCCGTCTGCCCTATGCGGTGGAAATATCAAATAAAGCGGCACACCGGAGCGACCATATTTTGCTAACTCCTGTGCAATTCTATCATTTTTATTGGTCCAATCAGCAATCAGAAAGGCTGTATTCGTGTCTTTGAATAATTTTTTGGCTTCTGACCGACTTAGCACCAGACGCTCATTGACTTTGCAGGTGACACACCAAGCTGCGGTAAAATCTACAAATACGGCCTGTCCCTCCGCCCTAAGCTTTTCGACTAATTCAGGCGTCCAAGCTTGTTTTACACTCTCCTGATCACCTTGAGCAATCGGGGTCGTTATCACGGCTTGGCTTTTTAATCCCAGTGGCAGGATGACAGCCCCAAGACCCGCCAGAAGACCGAGGCCTCGCATAACAGTATTGCGGCCCTTAAAGGCCCAAAATGCGAAAGCCAAGCCCAGCATAGCAGAGAGTACAATCAATACACCGGCGGCTCCGCTTTGTTGGCTTAAGACCCAGACAAGCCAGATGGCAGCGGCAAACATCGGAAAGGCAAGAATTTCCTTAAACCGAACCATCCACGGCCCCGGTTTTGGCAGGCGCGATAAAAGTCCGGGTACATAGGCTATCAATAAAAAGGGCAAGGCAAACCCAATGGCTAAAAACGTAAAGACCAGAATCGTAACCAAGGCCGGTTGCGCTAGCGCATATCCAATAGCCCCCGCCATGAAGGGGGCCGTGCAAGGCGTGGCAACGACGACAGCAAGAGCCCCTGTGAAAAACGACCCGGCTGCGCCGGATTTCTGCGTCAGGCTCGCGCCTGTGTTTTGCAAGGATGACCCCAGTTCAAAAACGCCGAATAAGTTAAGCCCGATACCAAAAAGTAGGAGCGCCAAAAATCCCACAACTTTGGGGGATTGTAATTGAAAGCCCCAGCCTAATTGTGCCCCGCCCGCTTTTACAGCCAATAAAATCAGGGTGAGCGCGAGAAAGGTGACAATAACGCCCGCTGTGTAAATCCACGCCTCGCGCTTAACCTGCGCCTTGTCTTCGTGAGCAGAGCGGGCAATGGATAGGGCCTTTATAGAAATAACCGGAAACACGCAGGGCATGAGATTTAGGATAAGCCCGCCAATAAACGCCCCGAAGATGGCCCCGATTAATGTCAGCCCGCTGGCAATGGGTTGCGTCTTTTGTTCTGATTGTCCTTGGGTACTTAAACCCGTCTTGACCGCCGGGCCGGTTTGTAAGGTCAATATCCTACCCACAGGGGTACCGCCTACACTATATTTCAAAACACCCTTAACCGATTGGGGAGGATTATCGTCCCAAAGATATTCCGGGCGCGCACTTAGCGATAGACCTTGCCGGCCGTCTTCAAATTGCCCAGCCTGTCCTATTTGAGGCTCTGAATGGGCGATCAGGCCTTGTTTGTAAGGATAGAAATAGGCCTCTGAAAGCTCAGCCTCCGGCTCTATGCCGTTAAAAGTGAAAGCCACATTACCGTCCTGATGTGTCACAGCGCTGGATATTTGGCTATCGGGTTGCGGGGCGCCTAACTTGGCGAGGTCTATTTGCGCGGCCCAAAGCACATCCTCACGAGTCTCACCAATGGACAGATCAAGACTAAGACTGGCTTGTTCGGGAATGCAGACATCCTTGCAGACAAGATAATAAACGTCCGCCGCTACTGTGAGAGGTCCGCTATTGGCTGCCCCCTCATATTTGAAATCCTGAATAAATAACGGCGCGCCTTCAAATCCATAATTAATAATCGGGCCTGTGGCTATACGGCTGGGCAAGGGCCAGATCTGTTCTCCCTGTAGGGTAATATTGCCGGGTAGTTTCCATTCAATATGGACAGGCTCGCCGCTATCACCGGAATTACGCCAATAGGTATGCCAGTGCGGGTCCAGCACGGTTTTCAGGGCGACGGAAAAAACATCGCCTTTTCCGAGGCTGTCATGTGAGCTTACAAGAGAGGCGACAACCTTACCCGTATCAACAGGCGGGCTTTCTACCGCCACGGCCGCACGTCCAAAGCCGAGCGCGATAATAAGGCTGATACTTAAACGTGTCCAAAAAAGCCATAGACCCGTCCAAAGCCCGTGGCGGGTGAAACTTAAAGCGTGGTGATGCAAAATGCGCATAGCGGTCTCCTGCCCGCAATATACGGGGCTGGCGGTCATAATTCTATGCAAAAGTGACGCCCTCACACCATCTCACGTGCTTTTGAGAATAAGCGGACTAAAAATGGCGCTGACGTGACCTAATCGTGAAACAGCGTGCACGCATTTCTCGCACTCTAAATATTTCGCGGCCTCGTCTATGACTTATTACGCAGTCTCTTGAGCACTACGCCGCAATGTCATATTGACCAAACGCTGCCAGTTTCCAAGCGATATCATATGAGAGTGCGCGACAGCCAGATAGCCATTTTCCATAAATTCCTTTATCACTTTGGCATCCAGTTTAGATAAACGTTCATGGGTGACAGCAAAATAGTCTGCTATTTTCTGGCGCTCCCCTTTTGAGCCATCGGCATTATTGCCTTGAAAGAACATCTCTTTAGATTCAAACAAATCCAAGGCCTTAAACCGTTCAACCATTTGGCTGGTCGCTTGACGGTCACGTTCATAATTCTGCAAAAACTGGAAGGCCTCTTTTGTGAAAGCACTTGTGTCATCGCCGTCGAAAAACTTTTGGGTTGGCTTCTTGCTTGTTACACATTCCGCATTTGCATCAATGCAAACAACATAGCGATCATTGGATTCATCGCCTGCCAGAACAAAGGGATAGCGCCGCGCAAACGCCGGCATATAATGATCAGGGTCAAAAAAACCGTCTGTAACAAAAAGATTTTCGTCCGCTCGAATCCCCATAACCGCCAATGGCGCCCGGTTATCTCCGGCAAAAATAACCGGGTAAGAGGTCGCAGCCGATGAAAACTCCGTCGCAGTGATGGGCATGAAATGGTTTTTTTCCATAAATTTAAACGGCTTATCCAGTTGTACAACGCCGTGTTTGCCATGCGCATCCCGCGATAAGGGCTGCGGATTTTCATAAAACATTACATTTCCTGATACGGAAATATCATCATTCGCTTTGGGAGCTTTTGCCATCTTTTCCTCGCTTAGGCGTATTGCCAATAAAATACTTTGCAGCCTCCTAGACAATTCTGACGCGCTATTCAATATGTCATTTTCATCCTTTGCAAATATGACAGAGGTGACAAAATCGATCTTTATGTTAGATGTAGGTCTTGATGATAGATTGAGATTGATATGACCACGCTGACATTAGACGAACGTTTAGATTATGCCCGTGAAACGGCGCAAAAACACGGTGAGAGATTCACGCCCTTGCGCGCCCATATATTCGAGCTGGTTTGCCGCCAAAAAGGCGCGATTAAAGCCTATGATCTGCTCGATCAATTAAAACCCGAACATGGCTCACCTAAACCGCCCACAGTTTACCGGGCGCTGGAATTTCTGTCTCGGCTGGGCCTTGTGCACCGTGTCGAGGCCCTCAATGCCTTTATTGCCTGTGATCACAGCCATGAAGGCCATCACCCTGAATTCTTCATTTGCGAAAACTGCGAACGCGTTCAGGAACGCCACGCCCATGACCATTCGGATTGTCGACCAAAAGGCTTCGTCATTAAACGCAGTGTCGTTGAGCATTACGGTCTGTGCGCGAATTGTTCAGCTTAATCTTCAATAAAGACCTCCAAACATAATGGGTAAATTTTTAAAAAGCTGGGTCGGCGAATGTTCGGCATGGGAATGTGACGACCTTGGCCACTTAAACATGCGCCACTATATGACGAAAGCCTATCAAGCCCGGCAGATGATGATATTAAATCTTGGCCTTGAACACGCTTTTAAGATCGGGGCATCAACCACGGTCAGACTCCGGGATTTTCATATTAAATATCTGGGAGAAGCCAGACCGGGTGATCCACTTTTTATCGAGACGGCTCTTTTGGACTATAGTGATACAAGTATGCGATTATGTCATATGATGTATCACGCCAACCGACGACTGGCCGCAACTATTTGCGAAACCGTCGAGCATGTCAGCCCTGAAACCCTAAACCCTCTGCCTTGGCCCGCTACAATGATGGCGAACATGCCTGACCATATAATAGAAGCACCCGCTCCAAGCCTCCCGCGCGGATTTGACCCTACCCTTGCGCCGCGCCGTCCCAGTGAGGACACACTTATAGGCTGGAACGTCCAGCAATTAGGGGCCGGCGTGTTTGGACCGTCTGAAACCGGGCATCACGGCTATATAAGCGGGCAATCCTTTCTGGGGCGCATCACAGAAACAGTCGGCCATTTCACCCAAGCCTATCCCGAACTCCTTGAAACAGAATTGCGCCGTAACGGTTTAAGCGGGGCTTTGCTTGAAGCCCGTATATTTATAAACGCGCCGATAACCTCCGGAGAGGGTTATAAAATTTATTCCGGCGTGAATGATTGCAACAGCCATACGCGCAATTTAATCCATCAAATGGTCAATGCTGTGACCGGCGAAAGCGTGTTTTCCATGCTCGGCATTGGATGTCTATTTGACTTAAATTCCCGCAAGCTTGTCAAAGCAACTACCTCCCAAATTGCCGCCCTAAAAGCGAATTGTAATTCTAAACTTAGTCTTTAAGTCCCGCTTTTTTGAGCACTTCACTGAGACACTTTATACTATAGGTTTCCTTCTGCATGGGAAATAAATGGCTTAGGTCTTTTTCGAAGTCTAACCGGCCTCCCTGCAGGCGCGCCCGGATTTTAGCACGTGTAAAAACTGTGCTGACCGGGCCTTTTCCGGCGCTAATAATATGGGTGTTTTCTGGCAGATATTTCACATTTTTAAAAATATTATGGCGCTGGGCAACAAAGATAGCCTGTTCCCATTTCGGGTCACAGGCCAATTGGACAGCCTCACCGTGCGGTTTGAGTCCGCCCATAAGATAATCTTCCAGAGCGTTTTGTGAAAACGCTTTAAAAGCCCCGCGCCCTGTATAGCGATCTAAAGCCGCTTCATAACTCTCAAACACAGACTTTCTATGCCCAGCAGACCGCGCAATCGGTATGGATTTTTTCATACGGGCCCGAATAGATGCAAACCCGGAAAGCCACCGAAATAAGTCCGGAACCAAAACCGGATCAAATCCCACATAGCCGCGTATCTTGTCTTTAATCTCTGCCACGGCGAGAACACCCGTAACGGCGCCGTAACTATGTCCCGCCAATATTACCGGACCGTCTATATAGCGATCAAAAAACTCTATCACATCGTCACGAAAAATATGCCAGTTTTTGAGACCCTCAATATCTGTCGGTAATCGGCTCATACCGTGACCGCGCAGATCTAGGGCAAGGCTGTGCACACCAAGTGGTTCTAAGAGCGTGCGGTAAGTCAAGCCGTTAAATCCATTGGCATGTAACATGACCACGGCTACCGGACGGTTTCTATCTCCGAAATGACAAGCCGAAATCTCTCCGTCTCTAAGCGTGTAAAAACGCCGCTCAACAGGTGTTCGGTCCTTAAGGGTCAAGAAAATTTGGGCGCTCGTTTTTCAATAAACGCCTCTATGCCTTCCCGCCCATCCGGCGACCCTGCACAGGCGCTGATTTTTCTGCCTTCAATTTCCATCTGGGTTTCAAGACCATTGGTAAAACTCGTCCGTAATAATGCCTTTATCGCAGCGTTTGACCGAGGCGCGCCTCTGGCCAATTCTTCTGCCAGCTCACGCGCCGTTTTAAGGAGATCGTCTTGAGGCAAGACCCGCGTTACAAGCCCCCATTCATAAGCCTCTTGCGCGCTGAGCACACGGTTCGTAAACATCAGATCTTGTGTCCGGCGCAGACCAATCAAACGCGGTAAAAAATAAGAAGAACTCCCATCAGGGCTCAATCCGGCTTTGGTATAGGCCATTGTAAATTTGGCATTCTCGCTCGCCATGACAAGATCACCTGAGACGGCCAGACTAAAACCGGCCCCTGCTGCTGTTCCGTTGACAGCGATTATGAGGGGTTTTGGCATGCGCGAAAAAGTCGAAATCGCCATATGTAAATCATCGGCAAGGCTTTTAATGCGCAAGGCTACAGCGTCCCCGTGGCTGGACATTTCCTTTATGTCCCCGCCTGCGCAAAAAAAGCGACCGGCTGCAGTCAATATAACAACGCGAATATCGTCCCGGCTATCGCATTCTTGCGCTACCCTTTTTAACTCGGACGCCATTTGCGCGTTCAAGCCATTGGCAGCATCCGGGCGCGAGAGTGTTATAGTCGCAACGGCACTATCTTGCGAAAATGTGAGTGTTTCAAAGTCCATATTCATTTTCGACCTCTACCGTTTAGTGGCTCCGCAGCCAAAGAGACTATACCCCTCAGACAGCGTGTACTTTAGCCGGATCCAGATCGTCCTCTATGGCTTGATCGAGAATAGCAAAAATCGCTTTTCGAGAGCGCAATTTTGTGCCTTTGAAAGCCGTTTCATTTAACTGCCCAAACATTTGTGCAGCACCAGCAATTGTCATATCCCATTGATCCGCTGGAACCACCCTATCAAAAAACCCAGCTCGCACCGCATCCTTTGGCGTGAAAATTTCGGCATTAATCACACAACGATTAAAATATTGATTGGTCAGCCGGTAGCGCCCTAGCTCTATACCAAAATTATGCATGGTCATACCGATCATAGTCTCGTTTAAGCCCGTCTTATAGGCGCCGTCTTTTATCATGCGGTAATCACAAGCCAGCGCGAGGAAAGCTCCCATAGCAATTGTGTGACCAGATGCGGCTAAAATGACGGGGCGTGGAAAGGCCATAATGCGGCGCGCAAATTTCGAGCCTTTAGACGTCAGTAATAAAGCGTCTTTCGGGCTGGATTGCATTTCCTTGAGATCAAACCCGCCTGAAAACATACCATCGCGACCCGTTATAACGACAATCGCATTTTCGGCTTCTGCCTTATCAAGTGCTGTGTTCAACTCGGCCCAAACCGAAGACCCCAAAGCATTGGCTTTGCCGTCATCCATCGCGATAATCGCAACGCCGTCTTTGAAGCTATAAGTCACTATATCGGCCATTTCATTTCCTTTCGTTTTAAATTCGGGCTTTATGATTTCGGGGTCATAGGGACCAATAGCGTACTCGCTGTCGCTTTCGCGCATAATTTTCCGTCCCCGCGAAACAGGCTCGCCTCAGAAAAAACCACTGAACGACCCGCTTTTACGACTCGTCCTTCGCCCGTTAAAGTTTCGACCTTTGCTTGACTGATAAATTGTGTGGTCATCTCGATTGTCGGGGTTCTATAGGCCCCCTTCATATGGATGAAAGCCGCAAAACTAAAACACTCATCGAGCATGGCAGAAATAAACCCGCCCTGAATACCCCCATGCGGATTCACAAATTCAGGCTTGGGTTCAAAGCTAAGGCGCACCCAGCCCTCTTCAACATCGCAATCCAGCAAAGCGGTGCCTAAATGCTCCGTAGCCGCTGGCAGCCAAGTTTTTGAAAACAAGGCCTTTGGATCAAAGACCGATGTTTCCGGATCTAGGTAAGGATCAGGCTTACTCACAACCTAAAGCGAACGCGCAATGAGCAATTTCATAATCTCATTTGTACCGCCGTAAATTCTCTGGACCCGACTATCGCGGTACATGCGTGCAATCGGATATTCATTCATAAAGCCGTAACCACCATGCAACTGTAAACAGCGGTCAATGATTTCGCATTCTTTATCTGTTGTCCAATATTTCGCCATTGAGGCCGTGACCGTATCGAGCTCACCTCGCAGATGTTTTTCGGCACAGTCATAAACAAAAGTTTTGGCAATCGTCACAAGTGTCTTGCACTCGGCCAGTTCAAATTGCGTATTCTGAAAATCAAGAATGCGTTTACCAAAGGCTTTGCGTTCTTTGACATATTCAATCGTTGTTTCCAGCGCGGCTTCCATTTGGGCTACAGACTGGACAGCAATATTTAAGCGCTCTTGGGGCAGCTCACTCATAAGCTGGATAAAGCCCATGCCAGTATCCTCGCCGAGCAGTGCATCGGCTGGCACTTTCATATCATCAAAGAAAAGCTCGGCGGTATCTTGTGCGTCCATACCGACCTTATCCAAAATACGGCCGCGGCGAAAACCCTCAAGGTCGTCGGTTTCAACAACAAAAAGCGATTTAGAATGTTTGCCCTCGCCGCCTGTATCCGCCACTATGATGACTAAATTAGCCGTTCCGCCATTGGTAATAAAGGTTTTCGAGCCATTTATCACCCAGCCATTTCCGTCTTTCTTGGCGTTGGTTTTTACATTTTGCAGATCAGAACCTGTACCCGGCTCACTCATGGCAATCGCACCCACAAGCTCTCCAGACGCCATTCTTGGCAACCATTTTTGCTTTTGTTCCTCTGTGCCGTAATGCAGGATGTAAGGGGCTACAATAGCGTTATGCAAGGACAGACCAAAGCCGTCGACTTTGGCTTTCACCAATTCTTCCATGATAATCATTTCGTGGCGGTAATCACCGCCCCCGCCGCCATATTCCTCGGGGATGGCGCAATTGAGCAAACCCATTTCGCCGGCCATATTCCAATATTTCCGGTCTACAATTTTATTCTTGCGAAAACTCTCGCTATGCGGCGCCATTTCCCGTTCGTAAAAGCCGTAAACCGCTTCGCGGAAAATGTTTATGTCCTCTTCCTCATACCAATCCGGGTTTTTAAAATCTATCACCGCCATAGCCTAATCTCTCTGTTTTTAATTTACCTAAAATGCGGCCGCTTCAAGCGCCATAACAGGCTCGGCGCCAGTTTTGATTTTCCGCAAATGCGCATCCAGCATGGGGAGCATGCGGAGCATGAAATAACGTCCGGTAATAATCTTGTTTTTATAAAACGGATCATTAGAGCCTTCATCAATTGCCGCCTGAGCCGTAAGCGCCATTTTCGCCCACATATAGGCCAGAGTGGCCAGACCCATCATATGCATATAGTCGACAGACCCGGCACCGGCATTGTCAGGATTTGTCATGCCATTTTGCATCAACCACATCGTGCCTTGGGTCAGCTTGTCCTTGGCCTCTTTTAAGCCTTCCATAAATTCCGGCAATGTTTCGTTATCGCCGTGCTCAGCCAAAAAGGCATCAATTTCAGCCGAATAGGTCATGAGAGCCCGCCCGCCTTTGCGCGCAAGTTTACGCCCGACAAGATCCAAGGCCTGAACCCCGTTTGCGCCTTCGTAAATAAGGGCAATCCGTGTATCGCGCACAAATTGGCTCATACCCCATTCTTCGATGAAGCCGTGACCGCCGAAAATTTGCTGACAATCAATTGTCGTTTTCATCGCCATATCGGTGAGGTAGCCTTTGATGACGGGTGTTAGGAGCCCGAGATAATCATCACATTTTTCGCGGAATTTTTCGTCCTCATGGACATGCTCGAGATCTTCCATCATAGCGGCCCAGTAAACCAGAGCGCGCGCACCTTCATTGAAAGCCTTTGTCTCCATCAACATGCGCCGCACATCAGGATGCACAATGAGAGGATCAGCAGGCCCTTTTTCGTTTTTAGGCCCTGTTAATGACCGGCCCTGCAGGCGGTCTTTGGCATAAATGGCTGCGTTCTGATACGCCACTTCGCTTTGGGCGAGACCTTGCATGCCAACGTCAAGACGGGCACGGTTCATCATCACAAACATAACCCGTAAGCCCTTATTTTCTTCTCCGATGAGATAACCTTCGGCTTCGTCAAAATTCATAACGCAAGTCGAATTACCGTGAATGCCCATTTTATGCTCAATCGCACCGCATGTAACGGTATTGCGCTCGCCGGGATTACTGTCTTTATCGAGTTTGAATTTCGGTACGATAAAGAGCGAAATACCTTTAACACCCTGCGGTGCGCCTTCAATACGCGCCAGACATAAATGGATAATATTGTCGGCCATATCATGCTCGCCCGCCGAGATAAAAATCTTCTGGCCGGAAATTTTATATGACCCATCGGCATTCGGGACAGCCTTGGTCTTAAGTAGACCTAAATCCGTACCACAATGCGGTTCTGTCAGGTTCATAGTGCCTGTCCACTCACCGGACACCATTTTAGTAAGATAGGTCTGTTTTTGCTCTTCCGAACCGCCAATCTCGATCGCTTTCGCGGCTCCGTTTGTAAGCCCCGGATACATAGCAAAAGCCATATTGGAAGCCGATTGCATTTCGCCTGCGGCTATGTGCCAAACACCCGGCATGCCCAGACCGCCATATTCGGGATTATGGGCCAGAGCCATCATGCCGCCTTCGACCACTTGTTCATACGCTTCTTTAAATCCGGTGGGCGTCGTTACGCTGCCGTCTTTATGGCGCTTACATCCCTCCAGATCGCCCACGACGTTTAACGGGGTCAAAACTTCTGAGGAAAATTTCGCGCTTTGCTCCAAAATTGCGTCGAGCGTATCGGTATCGGCTTCGGAAAATCTTTCATATTGTGTCAATTGTCCGACATTCAACATCTCTTGCATGACAAATTTCATGTCTCGTAGGGGGGCGTCATAACTTGGCATGATCAAGCTCCTTTCGGGTGTTAATATTAGGGGTGTCTATAGGGTCCGGTGCATCCGGGTTAAAATCATCGTCGAGGGTTTGAAGAAAAATAGCTTCATATTGGCTGGCTAGGTTCGACAAGCCTCCGATTTCGGGGGTTTGTATATACGTTTCAGAAATGACATTGCAAATTTCTGTCATATCCCGTGTCAGAATATCAATATCTTCACGACGCCGGTTCAATGCCCGAATAACCGTCTCGAAATTGGATTTTCGACGGCTCAGCTCTGAGCGATCAAAAATAAGCCCGTCTGTTACTTCCAGAACTTCTTTAATATCGCTCAAACTAAATCCCAGACGTTTAGCCCGTAATATTTTTGACAAACGGATATGATCAATAGGTCGAAAGATACGTGTTGTCCCGCGACGTTCCGGATTTAGCAGCCCCTTATGCTCATAAAACCGTACGGCGCGCGGGGTGATATCAAAGAAATCAGCAAATTCCCGTATACCCCACTCGGACTTGCCATTGGAATTTTCGGCTATTGTCGGCGTTAAATCTTTCATGGGAGTTTTATGCCTTACGTTTACGTTAACGTCAACAAAAGAGAGAATATTATCCCGCTTTACTGCTCTCTAAGGCTTTTGACCGCTGGCCCGTCGCAGAAGTAAGGTTTTGAGAATATCTTGGCTAGCAGGCTGGTATTTTGCCTAAAAAACACAGTCTAAACGTTAATTTTTGGACAAAAGGTTAACAAGTTAACGGGTCATTAACCACAAAATCAGACAAACCTAAGGTGAATCACTTGCGATTTTCGCCGCTATGATAGGAATTTTGAGGGAAAGCATGGCCAAATCTACGCACAGCCCTGTCTCAAAAAGGTTAAAGGCCCAGAGCGCTCGAAAACTACAGAGCGTTAAAAAGCCCCAAAGCCTTAATAAGCGTGCTAAAAAGCCTAAAAGCGTTACAAAACCCCAAAATCTCCCGCAATCCACAGTCTCGAAAAAACCGACAAATCGTGTAGAAGCCAAAAAAACGGGACGGAAAAAAACCGCACCAGCTGTGAAGCCTGTCAAAACACTCCCTAAAGCCAAGACTGCGGCTAAAGCCAAGACTGCGGCTAAAGCAAAGACTGCGGCAAAACCCAAGACTGTAGCAAAAGCCAAGACTGCGGCAAAAGCGAAAACAAGGACAAAGGTTAAACCTTCAGCCCTTAAAAAATCACCCGTAAAAACCCCGGCCGCAACACCACGCAAAGCGGTAAGGTTAAATAAGCCCGCACCGACGATTAAACCTGCAAATAAAGCCCCCACAAAAACTAAGACTCCAATTAAAGCCCCAACTAAGTCTAAGGCCGAGCCACGGACACTTAAGGACTTATATTCGCACGTCTTAAATTTAGAAACACGGCTAAAACGGGCCAATACAACGACCCGTAAAAATGTGAAATCCGTGGAAACGGCCTTTAACACCCTCCGTAATAATCTGGGGGCAGAGGCCGGTATTGATGATAAGGCCTTAACGCGGCGTCTTGACGATCTCTCATATAAAATGACGCATATGGTGCAAAAAGCACAAAGCTCTATACGGGATGATCTGCAAATCGCGCTTGAATCCTCTTCCCAAAACCGGATTGAGGATGCGCTGATACACGCCCAAACCCATTTGGACCAAGCGCAAGACGCCCAGAATAAAGCCTTAGCCAAGATCAATCGCCATATCGCCGCAATTGCCCAAGCCGTTGACGCTCAATTAAAGGCCCAAGCTGAAGAACAGCGACATGAGACCTTGAAAATAAAGCAAGAGACGGCCCTCATTAAAGAAGACACAGGCGCATTGCGCCAAGCGCTTGAAGCCTCCCAAAATACGCTTGGGAGTAAAATCGAGCAGGTTGAGACCCAAAGTGCTGATGCCTTTAGATCTATTGGTGAGAGGGTCGCGCTTTTAACAAAAGAATTAAAAGACCGCTCAGATAGTTTAACAAAAAATGTCGAGGACAAGCTGGCGACACTTAGCGTAAGTGATAGTGCGGATACCGAGTTACAAAGACGCGTTCTCGAACAACGCATTGAAAGTCTGGAAACAGACCAGCGGACACATGACGCGGAAAATGAACGGGTAATTTCTACCCTTAAAACCCGTATAGAAAGTCTGGAATATGGCTTACAAACTGCCTTATCAAAATCCGGGCCAAGCATTGAACCCGTCTCGAGCGAAACGCAGATCAGTGAAAATCCTTATAATAAGTCCGTACAGGCCCTATTCCCTGACGCTAAAGTAGAAAAGCCTTTAGACGCCGCAAGCCCGTTGAGCGCTATTGGTGGTCGCCAAGGGGATACGCCGCCTTCCATTTTTCCAACGGCTAGTCATGCCAGCCAGAGCGCCGCCGCCGCCATAAGCCCCTCTGTCGTTGTAGATCAAATCATACCTGAAGACGCCTTTACGCAATTTGTAGAGCCCGAGACGCAGGGTAGTAGTGCGAAAAACCCCTACGCTGATTTAATACAAGATACAGTACCCCAACTTGATCCTATACACGCCCCTATTGCCCATGCGCCTATAGCAGAAGCACCGGTTACGCAGGCTCAACCGCACTCTCAAGACCCACCCGCACCCGTCCTACAAAGTTCAGGGGAACCTTTTGAATTTGATCCGCAGGCTTATCAAAAACCCGCCGCGACCCCGCCCGCTGCCTCCGAACCCGCAGCCTATACTACACCGGAAAACCCGACTGGCTTACCGCAAATAAGTAATCCTCTGGATAATCCCTATCTTGCAGACCGCGCAGTTCCAGAAAATTTAAAGACGCCGCAAGACGTTAGCCCGCCGCCTTTTCAAGCCACGCCTGAGCAAGCTAGTCCTGAGCAAACCCCAAGCCTATCAAACGCAGCAGTGCCGGAAATTGAGGGTCTTATCGACGGCTTGAGCCATGAAGACCTCCCCTATGCCGATCCTGCCTATGCCGAAAATGATGGCCAAGATCTTGGTTCATCACGCCCGGCTAATTTTGAATCAAAAAAAGAAAAATCCGCCCTTCCGCTTAAAATACCTAATCTGACGCCGCAAACAAAGCGTTATGCAGCCCTGGCGGTGGGTGTCGCTGCCATTGGCTTTTTAGGTAGCCGGGCCTATTTGGGTTATCAGACAAAAACGGATCAATTAGTTGCAAGTTCCGATAGCACGAGTTCCGCTCAGCCATTAGTATTCGGACAAAATACGGCTCAAATTGCTAAATCCGCCAATGTAGAAATTCAAACATCCGAGCCCATAGGTCAATATCAGGACAATACGGCACCGCGCCTTGAACCCTCATCAGAAAAAGCAAATTCCTTAAAAGCCGCCGCAAATACGGGTGACCCCGTCGCCCAATTCCAGCTTGGGTTATCCTATCTGCAATCAGGACGCACAGATGAGGCCGTGCGCCTTATTCGGGCCGCGTCTGATAAAAACCAACCCGCCGCCCAGTATAGGCTAGCAAAGCTCTATGAGGTGGGCGAAGGGGTTGAGCAAGACCTTGAAACAGCCCTAACGCTTACCCAGCGGGCCGCGCGAAATGGCAACCGTATCGCAATGCATGACTTAGCCCTTTATTATGCCGAAGGACGGGGCGGGGTAGAGACGCAAATGGAAACGGCAGCCTCTTGGTTTGAAAAAGCCGCCAAGCGCGGTGTTGTTGATTCCCAATTTAATCTGGGTGTTTTATTTGAATCCGGTCAAGGTCTACCGCAGGATATTTCCGAAGCCTATATCTGGTACGCTATTGCAGCGTCCCACGGAGATCAATTAGCCCGCCAACGCTTGCCTATCCTTGGTGGCAAGCTGACTGAAGAAACAAAAATAGCCGCTGATAAGCGGGCTGCCAGTTTTAAACCGCTTAAAATTGACGAAACAGCTAATGGCATTTTCCGTAATGTTGCTTGGGCAACCAATGATGAGGCGCCTAACACAGAACAAGTCGATCAAATCAAGCAGGCACAAACGCTATTGGGTCAATTAGGATATGACGCAGGCGGTGCAGACGGCTCCGTTGGTCCGAAAACGCGCGCCGCTATTATAAGCTTCGAGCGGGCAAACGGCCTGCCGGAAACAGGCCGTATCAATGCCGAGCTGGTAGACCGCCTATCATTGGCTGCCGGCGTCTAACTCATAAGTCTGGATTAATAGGTTTGGGCCGTGCCTTCACGGCGCGGGTCCACCCCTGCACTGAGTGCGCCGGATTTATCGCGGTAAATAATATGCAGCCCGCTTATCTCACCCTTTGAGCGCACAATTTTGTGCCCCAACGCCTCAAGACCTGTAATTATGTCCTCATCCATCCCCTTTTCTTCCAGACGAATAGATTTATTGCGCGCAATGAAATTGGGAAGTTCGATAGCCTCTTGAGGTGTAAGGCCCCAATCGAGAATGCCGATAATGGTTTTTGCTGTATAGGCAATAATGGAATTTCCACCCGGCGAGCCGGTTGAAAACAAAAACTCTCCGTCCTTATCAAATATAATTGTCGGCGACATGCTGGAGCGTGGTCGCTTACCCGGTGCAGGGGCATTGGCAATAGGCAAGCCGTCTTCATCCACTGTGGTGAAAGAAAAATCCGTGAGCTGATTATTGAGCATAAAGCCGCCAGTCATACGCTGAGAGCCAAAGGGGGCCTCTACTGTTGTGGTAAGAGAGACCACCAGACCATTTTTATCGATGACGGAAAAATGCGAGGTTCCGGGATTATCCGGTGTTGCATCCTTACCGGCAGGACCTAGCGCACCGGCTTTTACGTCTTCTATCGCCTTGTCCGTTGAAATCAGACCTGCCCGCTCACGTAAATAGTCAGGATCCAGCATTGCTTTTACCGGCACTGTAACGAATCTGGGGTCAGCAACATATTTGTCCCGGTCCGCATAGGCCAGAAAGCTTGCCTCGGCGAAATGGTGCCAGCCTTCTTGGGTCTGGTTCATCGCAGACATATCAAAATTGGACAGAATACCCATAATGGCTTGCACAGCCACACCGCCACTGGCAGGCGGCTGCGCGCCGCATATGGTATACTCACGGTAAGGCGAGCACAGACCCGCCGTTTTTATGGGTTGGTAGCGCGCCATATCGGCTAGGCTCAGACTACCCCCGCGCGGGGGCTGGGCTACCGCCTGCACAATTTTTTCACCCAGTGGGCCTTCCAATAAAGCTCGCGGATTTTGCCCAATCGCCTTTAAGCTTTCGGCATAGTCCGGATTATCCCGGACGAAGCCTACCGGATGGGTAATGAATTTTCCTTCGGTGTCTGTTTCGCCTGTAAAAAAATAATCAAAAGCGGCGGGATTATCCTTTAGAAAAAAATTGCCCATGCGTTTCATCAAATTCGCCATGCGCGGGCTGATAGCAAAACCGTCCTCGGCCAGCGCGGTCGCCGGGACCATAAGCGATTCCCACGGCAATTTTCCGTAATCCTCATGAGCCCTATACAACATCACTATCGCCCCGGGCGTGCCAGTCGATTTACCAGAGGCTACAGCCGGAAAACGGCGGACGGGATTACCCTCATCATCAAGGAACAGATTGGAACTTATATCGGAAGGCGCTTCCTCGCGCCCATCATAACTCCAGACATCCCCCGTCTGGCCGTCATATACTACCATAAAGGCTCCGCCGCCCAAGCCAGAGCTCTGCGGCTCCACAAGCCCCAAAACGGTTTGCACCGCAATAGCAGCATCTATCGCCGAACCTCCGGCCTCCAATATTTGGATGCCTGCCTGCGTCGCATGTGGATTGGCAGCAACCACCATGCCTGTGTCAGTCAAAGGCGTAATGCCCATTTGTACGCTGGAGCGCTGTATTTGCTCAGTGTTGATCGCGCCCTCTACCTGATCCGAATTTTGCGTGCAGGCCCCACTCAAAATCGCAATGCTGCATAGTAGGCTTTTAAGGACTTTCATAAAATCTCCCATATGGACAATAGCTAAACCCGCATTGATTGTCTGCGCCCACCATATGGATTTTTGTAATGAGGTGAAGTCAAAACGGGCCTGATTTTCAGACCCGTTCGTAAACTATCTGTGATTTGAAATATAACCCTATTTCAAAAGGCGCTTATTGGGATCATAAGGAATAGCCTTCGTGGTCGAAAGCCCCCGGCGCCGGCTGGGTTGATAAGCAACAGAACAATGGGCCTCACAATAAGGCTCACTTTCTTTTACGCGCCTGCCGCAAAAGCGAAATTCTGAACTCGACGGATCGCCAATAGGCCATTTACACATATGGTCGCGTATCGTCAGTATTGTAGCATATTCGCCAGTTGGTAATGGCTTGGCCTCAAGCGGCGGCGGCGGCGCGGCGGCGGCCACAACCTGACGCGGCGCACGCGGGGCCGAAGGCGCAGAGGTTTTACGCATACGCGGCGTTGACGACTTTGATGTGGCTTTACGCGGACGCGACGGTGTCGCCCGCCCCGATAAACCCAGACGATGAACCTTACCAATCACAGCATTGCGGGTTACACCGCCAAGCTTTTTGGCAATCTGGCTGGCACTTAAGCCTTCTGCCCATAATTTCGTTAGAATCTCAACTCTGTCTTCTGTCCAAGCCATAAACCCCTCAACCTCCCAAAACGGTCCCGTATCGTTAAATCTGCCTGAGATTTAGCGAAAAAACACACATACTATATATTG
>CAZHPV010000023.1:0-35242 GCA_964534845.1 uncultured Caulobacterales bacterium | reverse complement strand
CCTCAATCAATATCTCTGCCACTTCATTGGTTGAGTGGCCTCTGCGCGTGATAAGCGTGAAGTCATTTATCTCATTGGAATAAGGTGTAATCACGATAGGGCCTTCACGGGTATGCACCAAATAAGGTTGATCATCATTGAGCATATCGCAATAAAATGTCAGGCCATTTTCAGCTAAAATCTGCGCTGTATTGACCGTGCCGCGTAAGGATGATGACAACCAACCTTTAGCTTTTTTACCTACATATTTTTCATATTGATCTAATGTCCGTTTGATAACGTCGCGTTCTGCGTCAATATCAAAGGCATGCTTCCAAAGCAGTTCGCCCTGCTCCCAGTTATGCGCCACAATCTCGCAGCCGCGTTCCATGGCCGCTTCAACCATAGCAAACCGGCGCTCAAAGGTGACAGCATTGGTCGTACATGATGGCTTAATATTATATTTATCCATCGCATCAAACATGCGAAACACGCCGACGCGCTGACCATATTCGCGCCATGTATAATTTGGAAAGTCAGCCACATTACCGGGAAGAATATCCGGCAATACGGGCGGTCCGCCCGCGTAATATGGCTCATCAGTATCTTTTAGCAAGTCCCAGGTCTCAAGGTTGAAAGAGATAATAACGGCAACACGTTTGCCGCCGGGAAATTTAAGCGGGTTACGCTTATTTATCGGTACATAAGGATAATTAAGCATGACGCTACCAATCAGAGAGCAGACGGCCAAACCCGTCCATTTTTTCGTTAAGGCCATTCGCACGCAGGGCATGCCAATAAGTGGCCGTATTAATAGCAATCACCGGTTTGCCCAGTTCAATCTCTAAACGGGCCGCTGTTCGCACACAAGCCAAATTAGTCCCACATTGTACAATGGCATCTGGATTCAGCTTATTAAGTTCCAAAATAGCTTTAGACATTTTCTCTTCCGGTTCATGGGCAATTAACATCGGACTCGGACTTTTAAGGCCTATGACATCCAAAACCTCATAGCCCATCTCAGTGAAAAACGTCCTTACCATATTATCGCCTAGCGGCATATAAGGGGTCAAACAGGCAATAGTCTTAATAGGTTTTTCTTCGGAATAGGCTTGTAGCGCAGCTTCGCAGGCGTGAGACCCCATGGACACGCCCACGCCCGCACGGGCTTCAAAATCTTTATGCAATTGCTCCGCTCGCCCGGCGCCGTCCCAAAACGTCTCCGCTGACATTCCCATAATCAAATAGCCCGGATCGCAGGTCATAACCATGTCAATCGCATCCATCGTATTGACACTGATAATACGAACAAGTTCGCCAAAACTGTCGTCATCAGTGACAGCCATATCCGGCGTGACAATACGAGAGAAGTGATTGGTGACACCTTCAGGCTGCATCCACGCATATTCCGGTTCTACGCTCGTATTTGTAGACGGCGCAATGACGCCAAATTTCATCCGGTATCCAAGTGTGTCCACCATAATAATTGCCTTACGTAATCCGGTAACTCTCGCGCACACAGTTTATCATGGAAGTTTCCATTACAAAGGCTTTGGCTAGAACCGGATCCGAACAGGATTTCATAAATTCAGCCTGTCTCTTAATTTGGGTCTGTTCATCTATTGCCTCCATCAAGGCCTTGTTTTTCTTGGTATGTTCTTGAATAAATTGCGTACAAATACCCCTACGCTGGCGATTATATAGTGCAAGTAAATCCTGCCTGTCTCCGCCATGTTGAATAATGCTAACGAGTTTCTCTCCCAGATTGATTGCATCCTGAACTCCCCCATTCATACCCATTCCGCCGAGCGGATTATTCACATGAGCAGCATCACCTGCGATCAAAACACGGTCGCGCACCTGATAGGTTTCGGCGACACGTTGGTGTACGCGGTAAAGCGTGCGGTGGACTATATCAAAATCAACGTCATTTTTTGCAAGCCTGTGTAAACGCGACTGAATAAACTCGTCTGTCAAAAACGTATCACCCCCTTGGTCCATGGGCGTCGGTATAAGTACGCGCCACACGTCTGATGTCCTAAGAATGACACACCACTCATTCGGATCTGATACATAGTTTACTAAAGACAGCCCATCGAAAAATTCGCTAAAATCGTAAGTCGTACTGGCGACAAGAAAGCGCTCTGGATAGGTCATACCTTCAAAAACCACGCCCCCCGCTTGACGCACAACACTATTGGCACCGTCACATCCGACAAGGTAATCGCACTTTATAAGCTGCTCTCCATCAGTGTCTTGCACTAAAGCCTGAACACCTCCATCCACTTCCCTGTAGCCTTTAAGTCTTGCACCCAACCGCACGTCTGCATTCGGAAAACCCGCCAATTTATCAACGACGATTTTAGTCATTTTATATTGTTCGCATTGCAATCTATAGGGATGATCCGTCTCGCCTTCCAAGATTGATAGATCAAACTTTGCGATCTCATTCGTGCGACGATCGCGGTATTGATAATCTTCAACTTTTAACCCGACGGTCATCATATCATCGACCATGCCAAGCTCGGCGAGCATATCCAGTGTCGGTGGATGAAACGTGGATGCGCGTAAATCTTGCGGTAAGCTGTCTTGTGCTTCCAGCAAAATCACGGCGATGTCATTTTGGGCTAGAAAAAGCGCTAGTGCGCAGCCAACTGGGCCCGCGCCCGCAATCAAAACAGGGTTCATTCTTACTTCCTTTATTTAAGGAGTCTTTACAGACTAGAACGCGATCTTTTGCTTTTCTTATATAGAATAACCGCTATGCGGAAAATGCAGACCTAGACTCGTCATTGAGCATTTAATGCGCGCGATATACGGTTGGGTATATAGGCGTTGTCCCAAGGCCGTACGGTTTTTGGCCTTGCCCCCAAACGCATAATCACAAGATTTCGAGATGGCATAATATACGACTTGGTGTCCATTTCCGTCAAACAGCGCAATGTCTTTGTCTATATAGGGCTCACTGTGCAGGGTACCATCAAAACCTGATACACCGTCAGGGTTAGAAGCCCCGCGTTCTTTAATATAGTGTTTGCCAAGGTACACGCCCATGCCAGCATAAATATTTTGAGGTGTCGTTGTTAGCATTTCTTCTATAAATTCGGGACTTATGACCTCTTCATCGCCCCATTTCCCTTTTTCCAAAACTAACAATCCAAGCTTAACGAAAACCTCGCTGGGAAGGGCCATACAACAGCCTGAATGCGCGGTGCCGCCGTATCTATTCATCCATATCTTTCCGCCTGATGCGCCAATGAGAGCCAACACTTCATGAGTCAGCCAATCCGCGTAAGTTTTTGAAGTTGCGCGCTTAATAACAACGGCAACTAATTCACTATTGGCATTTGAATAGTCATAACGTTCGCCCGGCACGCTAACTAATGGATACTCGTGAATGATAACCTCATCATGACGGGGGTGCAGATAGGCACGGTTTAAAACTGTCTCAGTTTCTTTCGTGTATTTCTGCGGGAGAAACCCAGACCTCATATCCAAAATATGACGAATTTTGATGGCCTCTTTATCCGTTCCCTGCCACTCAACAATAAAATCAGAAACAGGCTGGTCGAGACTATCAATATACCCAAGCTTAATTGCTCGGCCAATGGCTATAACACCCAATGGTTTGGCTAAAGACTTTGCATTTATAAGGCTATCGCGAGATATCTCTCCAAAATATCTTTCCGCGACCACGTGGCCATTTTCAACAATCACAAAACTATCAGATTGTTGATCCTCCGCAAAACCCATTAAATTTGCAATGAGTTCAGAGGATAAGCTGTCAGAGTTGCTACGTGGTAAAGGCGTTTCAACAAGGCTTTGACCAAACTCAATTTCCGTATCATATTTGGTTGTCTCTTGACCTGTAGAAAAAGCTTTGATCAATTCACCCAACCGCTCTTGATAAACAGCTTCGTCCTCAGAGGTAAACTCGCCCGTCGTTGGGACGATCGCAATTGGTTCATTTTTGGCCTGCTCACACCCTAATAATAAAAGTCCAAATAGCACTAGCCAATTTAAACGCAAAATCAGTCCTCCAACTCGTCGAACCGCTTGACCGTAAATGGCACATAATCGTCTTGATCTATATCAAGTGTGCCGGCCTCGCGTTGAGCTGCAAGATTTTCAGCTAACTCGATTGTGTCCATACGAACATCCGTCCATGCGTCCAAATCAAAAATCTCTGGCGTATAAAGTTCAAAATTTGTTCGAATATTTTCAGGCAGAGCATCATAACCAGATATATGTTGCCCGTAAGCCCGCACCATCGTCCGGCCCGGAGACTGGCCTAGCTTTAAAAAAGGAGCCCAACTTACAAGGTTTTGCATGTGTATATCTGCATCTACATGTGTCAGCTCATCATTAAAAACATCCTCAATATCGGCCGAATATACGAGCATGCTATCCCAATATGTTATGGGTCCGTTAGAATAGGGTCCCCATTCTTCAGGGCTTAGCGTATTAGGAAACTTAAACTTGGATAAGGTTGGTATATACACCCTGTCACCGATCATTGTTATGTTCATAGGATCCGGGGCAAAACTAGCCGAGCTTTTCCCGATTCCCGGACCATATTGACGCGGTACAGGCCCCAATACGAAATGCGGCAATTTCACAAGCTCGCCCGTTAGCGGGTTTTCCCATTCGTTTAAAGGCTCTGCTGTATCGAACTTGGAATAGTAAGCGACTTCATAGTGCTCGACTCCAAAAGTTGCATCCTCACCGGGAACCCATTTTTGAATAACATAATTATTCATTGTGAAAAATGGAATAAGATTCCCATCACCAGCATAGCCGAAGATATGAAACTTTAAAAAAGCATGCCGTTCGCTTTCAACTGTTGAACCCATAACCTTAGCGATTAGACGTGTACGGGCTTCCGGATTGGCAAGACGCAAAGCAAGCTGTCTTTGAAATAAATCAAGATCTTCTGCTGAAAGCTCTTTATCTATTTTTTGATCCGAGGTGCAGGCTGCTAGGAAAGCTAAAAACCCGAGGCAAAAAAACTTACATGCCATCTTAAGAAACAAAGTAAAAGGAGCCATCAAACTAGTCTTTCTCAAAGTAGATTAAGTCAATGTATGTCGTTATTATGCTGGATAGCTTCAAGTTAAAAGCATAAAACAACCGACAGCCGAACACTCTGCCCAGGCAAGGTTTTGAAAGTCAAATTTTGGCTAAGTATTGTCGGTGAAGGCAATTACCCAACGCTATGCAAAGCAAAGGATTGAAATTGGAAAATCGCAAAAAAAGTGCATTCGAACTGACGCGCCGAAACCTGATAGGTACGACGCTTGCTGGCGGCGTTATGTCCGGTATCTCAGCTTGCTCGCAATATGAGCCCCCAATTACACCCGCACCCACCTCCACCTTTGATGCGCCGCCATTAGCGAAAAGTTTATTAGTCAACCGCGAGCGCGCGAGTAAATTCATGCATCTTAACAAACTGGATGCGATTGTTTGCAGGCGACCCGACAACATTTACTATCTGACCAATTTCTATCCACAACTTGCCAAGATGGGCATGGAAAATATCGCTTTCGCTATTTTACCCTTGGCCTTAGACCAGCCGCCCATTTTAGTGGTCGGCCAATATGAATTTTATATCGCGGGAGCAGAAAGCATTCCGCCAAATGCCGTTGACGTAAAACTATTTACAATGCCGGCCGAATTTGAGGCTTTTACAAAAGCGCCTTCGCTAGCGGCACAACTTGATGCTCCAGGTTTTCCAAGCTTTCTGCCTAAACAACATCCGTTCCATCCACTCAGCACTGAAGAAACACACAAAACCCGAGAAACCAAGGGTCTTTCAGCCGAGATGGGTGCGACAGCTCAAACTAGTTTTCTAAAATCACTGCGGGATATGCCGCACCCTTATAAACGTGTCGCGATTGATGACATGGCCTTGCGGGATGTTATTCAGCGAGCGGACATCGACGTCAGTTTTGCCAATGCAGAGCAAATTTTACGCCATGTGAGGTTACAAAAAAGCGCCACAGAGATAGAGCTTATGCGTTATGCGGCAAATGCAAATGCGCAAGCCGGTCTTGCCGCCGCCAAAACCGCGCGAGCTGGGGCGAGCTTTCAAGACATTCGCCGCGAATATAATCGCCAATGTGTCGAACGCTTTATGACACCGGACTTTATGGTGGTTGACGGCGTTATCCCCGAAAATGCTACTGGTGAAATAAAAGACGGGCGGTCGTTCTTAATCGATTGCGTTAGTCACGGGCAATATTACCACGGCGATTATGGACGCACGGTTTGCGTCGGCGAACCCACAGGAGAAATCAAGCGCGCCACCGCCGCTATTGCGCAAGTTTGGGATGATCTTCTTCCGCAGTTGAAACCCGGAATGCGCTATAGTGAGATAGGCGCTATCGCCACCAAAATATTCAAGACTACGAATTCAGAAGCCGCCCTGATTTGCAACCCTCACAGCGTGGGGCTTCACCATACTGATGAGCCCTCTGTCGAAGGATCGGATTTTTTTGTTAAAGATGATCTCGAACTTTTGTCCGGCATGATTATCAGTGTAGACCTTCCAGTCGTGGACCTCGGCCTAGGCGGCTCCGCGCATTTAGAGGACCTTGTGCTGATAGGTGAGGACGGGGCGAGTTTACTTAATGACGGCGGCGACCGCCTAATTATTGTGTAAGCCTTAAACAATCCCACTCTTGCGCAATTTTTCAATTTGAACAGGTGTTAACTCTAAAAGTTCGCTCAAAACTTCTTCCGTATGCGCGCCTAATACTTCTGGCCCTGCCCACCGAACTTCACCTTGTGTTTTAGACATTTTTGGAAATACATTTTGCATTTTCAGTGATCCAAATTTATCACTCGGTAAATCAATTAAGGCATTACGCGCAGCAAAATGCGGGTCAGAAACCATGTCTTTGGCTTTATAAACCTTACCAACCGGTACAGCATATTCGATCATTATATCTTCAAGGTCTTGAATGGTTTTATTTTTGGCCCAATCTTGAATAATGTCGTCCAACTCAGCCTGATTAGCGCCCCGAGACGTGTGATTAATATAGCGCGGGTTATCCTTTAATTCCGGCATATCCATGGCTTCGGATAGCCGTGCAAAAACGGTATCTTGGTTCGCGGCAATAATAACCATGCCGTCGCGACCCTCATAAATATTTGAAGGCGCTATTGCAGGCAAAATCGAACCCGAACGTTCACGCGTATACCCCTCAACTGTATGTTCAGAGACAAGGGATTCCATAATGGTTAGAATGGACTCATAAATGGACGCATCAATGACTTGACCTTCGCCCGTCTTTTCACGGTGATGCAAAGCTGCCAAAGCCCCAACTGTAGCATATGTCCCCGCAAGACTATCGCCCAGCGAAATGCCCGCGCGGCTCGGTTTTCGGTCGGGGTCACCCATAAGATAACGCACGCCGCCCATAGCTTCACCGACTGAAGCATAACCCGGACGCTTGGAATAAGGCCCTGACTGCCCATAACCCGACACACGGATCATAATAATTTTGGGATTGATTTTTTTAAGCTCATCATAGCCAAGCCCCCATTTTTCCATGGTTCCCGGACGGAAATTTTCGAGAATAAAATCGGCCTCTTTAACGAGCTGACGCACAATATCCTGCCCCGCCTCTTCACGAAGATTAGCCGTAATGCAACGCTTGTTTCGCGCACATATCGACCACCACAAGGGATAGCCTTCACGTCCCCAAACGCGCATTGGGTCACCCTTTTTGGGAGCCTCGACTTTAATAACATCCGCGCCCATATCGGCAAATAGCTGACCGCAAAACGGACCCGCTATTAATTGTCCAAGTTCTATGACGCGCAAATCCGTCAATGGCCCTTTGCGCATCGTGGTTAAATGAGATTTATTTTTATCTGTCACGTTTATTCTGCCGCTAATTGAACTTGAGATTGTTTGCCGTCTTTGTTTTTCCAAACCGGCGCCCGAGGAGCAGGTAGCCCGGTTTCTTTCAGGCAATTCTTCCGCAAAACATCAATGCTTGGACCGTAATTAAACACCTCGACTTTGCCGCGTTTGCGGGCCATCCTCTTACGAAGCGCCGCTGTGGCATTCAGATCAATCTTGCTCGATGCGGACAGAACAACACCATAGTCCAGCGCGCCTTTGCGCGTAATCAGTCCTTGGCGCAGTTCTTTTGATACCAGCTCTGGGTCCCGGGTAAGCGGGTCACCCCAACCGCCCCCGCCCCAGGTCACGAAAGAAAGCGCATCACCGGCAGACACACTGATGCGGTCCACCTTAGCGCCGAGCATTTCTTTTTTACCGTTCGCGCGCACCAGTTTCTTGTAAGACCTCTTGGCCGGCAAGCCCCCATTAACGCCCCAAGGCGGTATAAACCAACGATCATCATGTATCGAAATTTGTCCGTCTTGAGTAAAGCGGTAGACCATATTGATACCATTACCCCCGCGGAAAAACCCTGCCCCGCCTGAATCAGGTTCTGTTTCGTATTTCTCAATCACCATTGGGAAATAACGCTCTAAAAACTCATTCGGTACATTGGTGAAATCCGGCCACAAGGAATGTCCATCCGGACCATCCCCGAAGGGTTTACCGGGAATACCCCCAAAACCAATCTGAAAAAGCTGGAACCAATTATCATCTTGATCAAAGCCTGAGAACATTAAATGCGGACTGGAAGAGAAGCCTGCCGCGCACATAAAGTCTGGCGTTTTCTGCCCCAGTAAAGCGCCAAGCACATCAAAGATACGCCCCAATGCATGCGTCCGGCATGATAAAGCTGCAGGATAGTTTGGTTTAAGCAATGAGCCTTGCGGAATATTGACTTCGACCAAATCATAGAAACCGTCATTGAACAATATCTGTGGATCAAAGACCATTATCATATAAATACCAAAAAACATGCGGAACATATTTTCATTCAAGTAAAAATTTATCGAATATTCGGACTGCGGGTCTGTGCCATCAAAATCGAGATAAACTTTTTTACCTTTGCGCTGCATCGTGCATTTAATTTTAAACGGACCCGCCCCATTGCCGTCATCACAAATATAATCTTCGAACACGACCGGCTCTTCGCTAATTGATGTCGCAATCAGGTGCCCGATCGCGCGGTGATTACGGGCAAGCAACTCATTTGTGGCAGAGTGAAACACATCGTCACCAAACCGTTCGCAAATTTCCTGCACGCGCATTTCAGCGACCCGGCAAGAGGCGACAATCGCATGCAAATCAGCCTTATACCATTGCGGCATACGACTTTGATGCATAGCTATTTTTAAGATATCTTCTTGGAATTCGCCTCTCTTATAAAGCTTGACCGGAGGAATGCGTAGCCCTTCTTCGAAAATAGATGCGGAATCATTGGGCATGGACCCCGGAACTTTTCCGCCAATATCTGTCATATGACCAAACATTGCCGACCAAGCGATGATACGACCCTTTCGAAAAATTGGTAAAATAATCAGCTGATCATTATTATGACTGATCGCACCTTCACACGAATAGGGGTCGTTAAGCAGGATAACATCGCCCTCTTCTATTGTGCCATCAAAGCCATTGAAAAATCCGTCAAGGAAAGACCCAAACTGCCCGACAATCATTTTGCCGTCACGGTTTGCGATCAAGGGAAACGCATCCCCTTGCTCGCGAATACCCGGAGATAACGCAGTTCGAAATAGAGTAGCATCCATTTCAATACGCGCATTCCGCATGGCGTTTTCAATCAAATCAAGCGTGATAGAATCAACTTTGACAGCTTTAAGCTTTTTCTTATTCGTCTCAACAAAAGTTGTTTTCATGACGTCCTCTTTTTCTGGCGCTTAACGGGGTTAATTATGATGTTGCCATAATCATCGATTTTAGCCTCACAACCTGACAAGACTAGCGCGGTAGAATCCATTTCAGTAATAATTGCAGGCCCGGGAATTTTATCTCCTGCGCGAAGCTTATCGCGGTCGTAAATGGCCGCTTTTTGCATTTTGTCATTCATATAGACTTTTGTATCACGAAGCTTCGCGGCTTTTGGATTACCGTTGCCCTTTTTAATTTTCATGGCCGGAAGCTCTAGCGCCTTCCCTAATCCAACAGCTCGTAAGTTCACAATTTCATGCTCTGCGTCCATATTGAACGTGAACATACGTTTGTGTTCCACATCAAAATCATAGCAAAGTTTATCAAGCCCTTTCTTTGCAAAGCCCGACAACTTTATATTCATCGGAATTTCAAAAGCTTGTCCATGATAGCGAATATCGGCTTGATAGGTGATGGTGATATCGGCTCGTTTTGCGCCTTCAGCCACCAAGTCTTCACGCACTTGCTTGCCCATCTCGCTAAGAACCCCTGCAATTTCTTGCGAACTTGTTCCAGAGCGGCGCTTGGAATGGGACCGAGACGTCTCGGCACGAGACCGTGTCGTCGCATCCCCTACAGCGCAAAGAACACCGGGAGAGCGCGGGACAATTACAGGCCAAGCCCCCATTAATTTTGCCACTGCATTCGAATGCAAAGAGCCTGCGCCGCCAAACCCCATAAGCGCAAAGTCGCGCGGGTCATACCCTTGCTGAACAGAGATCATCCGCAAAGCACCAAACATATTCTCATTTACAATATCGATAATGCCCGCCGCCGCCTTATAAACATCAAGTCCCAAAGCATCCGCAACAGTCTTAACGGCTATCATTGCGGCTTCGCGGTCAAGCTTGAAGGCACCGCCCAGTAATTCTTCTGGCAAGTAGCCCAGCACAACATTAGCATCTGTAACAGTCGGAAGCGCCCCTCCTTTTGAATAACAGGCCGGCCCCGGCACCGCGCCCGCAGACTCGGGCCCTACGCGCAATGCACCGGTAAGCTCCGGTACATGCGCGATAGAGCCCCCACCCGCGCCAACAGTCTTCACATCAAGAGAGGAAGCCCGTACCTTTAAATGCCCGACTTCTGTATCCCGTACCAATCTGGCTTCGCTATCCTCAATTAAAGCCACGTCAGTCGACGTGCCGCCCACGTCAAGCGTCAAAATATTCTTATATCCGGCACTTTTGGCGACCCAAAGCGCGCCTGTTACCCCGCCTGCAGGCCCAGACATAAGTAAATTGACAGGGGCTGTTTGGGATTTCGCTGCACTCATAAGCCCGCCATCTGAACGCAATAAGTTAAGCTGACCATTCATACCCATTTTACGCAGCTCAGTCTCGAGATTTGAGACGTAATTACCAACAATTGGACGCACGGCCGCATTCGCCACGGTTGTCAAAGCCCGTTCATATTCAAACATTTCCGGCAAAATTTCATGACTGATTGAAACGCTCAAATTAGGGAAAATCTCTTTTGCAATTTTGGCCACAGCGACTTCATGTTCACCGTTCACATATGAGTTCATCAAGCAAATCGTTATCGCTTCCACTTTTTGCTTTTTGAGTTTTTTAATCGCCTTTTCAACTTGGACAATATCTAAGGGACGAATTTCATTGCCAAAAGCATCCATGCGGCCGGAGACTTCGACTGTGGCCTCAAGCTCCGCCATGGGGGTTGGTTTGGGCCAGACAATCCACGCGGCCAGACCACCCGGCACAAAGGAGCGTGCAATTTGTAGAATTTGCCTATAGCCTTCGGTAACAATCAAGCCAACTTTTGCCCCCTTGCCTTCGAGAACAGCATTAGTAGCGACCGTTGTTCCGTGCAGGAAATATTCTACTTCTCCTGCAGAAATGCCAGATAATTCACAAATATCTCGCGTGCCATTGACCACAGCCCGCGACGGATCATCTGGCGTAGAAGGTACCTTAGCCTTATATGACGTTCCCGTCGCATCATCAAATAATAGAAGGTCCGTAAACGTCCCCCCAACATCAACACCTAATCTATAACTCATACCGCCTCGACTACTTTCTCGCTAAAAAGGCCCGCAAAAGGACTGCTCCCTTTACCGCCTATGAACGCGTCAAAATACTGACCCAACCTTCTGCAAACCATAGGCATTTGTTAAATCCGTGCTGCACGTATTGTGAAAATAACCGCATAGCGAAAGTCCTACCTCGACCTCTGCTAAGGCTGCTCTCTCTAAATATAAACGGCGACCAAATGGTCGCCGCAGTAAACAAATATCTCTTGCTTTATCTAAATCAATTAATTGAATTCATAGCTAAGCGTCACACCTACACGACGTCTATTACCAAATGTTGGCACATATGAAACGAAGAATGGGTTTGGAATATAAAATGCATTTGCAACATATTGTTCATCTGTCAAATTTGTGACCCAAAAGTCAGCAGACACAGACCCGTGACTCACGCCAGCGCGGAGATTTAAGAGTGTTCTTGAAGGAATAGTTGCCAAATTCAGTTCACTAACGAATTGATCAGATTGTCCGACAAGATCACCTCTAACGAAATACTCATATTCACTCCCGATTTCACCATCGTATTGAGCGCCAATATTCCACTGAAAATCAGAACTTCTTGGCAGATCATTTCCACCAATTTGACCGTCTGTACATACTATACCGTCGCAAATTCCAGCGCGTACAATACGTTGAGACACAATATCATCATCATAGGTCGCATCAAGAACAGTAAAGCCGCCGTTTAAAGTGAAATTATCAGTTACAGCGAAGTTACCATCAATTTCTATACCCTTAGATGATGCTGATCCAATGTTGCTCGTAATGACAGCTGTCGTCGCTGTCGCACCTTCCGCAGCTACAGAAATCTGTAAATCGCTCCAGTCAATATAATAAGCCGCTGCGTTTAACTGCACACGATTATCCAAGAAAGATGTTTTTGCGCCAACTTCAAAAGTACTGTTTTGATCTTGATCAAAAAACCGTTCTTCGTCCGTTAAAGGCAGAAGAGGAGAACCAAAACCACCTGAAGGAACAACGGCTCCATTGACACCGCCTGATTTTACACCCCTCGCGAAAGACGCATATAAATTCTGTCCGCCCGGGGTTTCATAATTCAAAGAAACGCGAGGCACAAAATAATTGTCTTCGAAAACAAATTCGCCCGTCGTGTCTGATCCAGTAATGTCCTCCCACGCAAAACGGCCTTCCGCAGAAAGTGATAAGCCGTCAACAAACAGAGGAACATCAACTTGAGCAAAAATCGCCGTTGTTTCCGTCTCGATCAAAGTCCCTTCTCCGAGACCAACATCTCCCGGCGTTATCGGAGCAAGACTATCCCCAAATAGAGGGGCTGCAAAACCGCCAACTGTTTGGTCAACATCTTCACCGTCTGAGTAAAACCCACCGACTACGACATATATACCGTTATCGCCCGTGTAATCCACACGAAGCTCATGAGAATCATAATCAAAACCACCAGCCGGGGTAATTGCGAAGAAGTTAGCATTAGGCGCACCTGGTGGGAAAAAAGGAGCAGTTCCGACAAGCGGGTCACGGTCAGCGCTACCCGGTGCAAAGACATCAGCTGAAATATTGCCAAATTGATAAGACGCGTTGATGTCCTCAGTGACATCAAATGATATCGCGCCGCGAAATATTTCTGTTTCTGTTTCAGAGAATGATCTCGGATCGACAATAAAACCGGTTTCCGTATCTGTTCCAGGTAAAAGCGGCGTATCAGGTAATTCTCCACAGAATGCTGAAGCATTGCCGAAGACGAGAGCTCCACAATTGAGATCACCACTCCCACGTTCTAGTCGTGTTTGCGCGCGGCTTTCGACCTCTTTTTCAATTCTTCGGTAACCAAGATCAACTTCGACACGGTCAGTAGGTTGAATAACCACAGAGGCACCATAAGTCAGATTATTCCAGCCCCCAAGATTACCCTCTGTCCCCTGGCCTTCAAATATATCAGCGGCAGGATGGTCGCTTTCCCAGTCCCCATCATATTCGGTATGTTTGATATCCACCTTTACGGCCAATTTATCCTGAATCAGCGGGATACTAAATTCACCCGACAGATCGAAACGGTCATCATCCCCATAGGTGACGCTCGCTCCACCATATGTATTTTCCAAATCAGCCTTACGCGTGATATAGTTAATCGCACCTGTAAATGCATTCGCCCCGTAAAGCGCACTTTGAGGCCCTTTAACAACTTCGATTCTCTCGAGAGAATCCGTACCGACATCCACGGAATAAGAGCGCGGAATATAAACACCGTCAATAAAGGTCGCGACATTTTGCTCAAGACTTGTGATGTCAAATTGGGTCGCACCGCGAATAACTGGCGTCCCGAAACCACCATTTGAAAAATCCTCAAACGTAAGACCCGGTGTTTGCAAAGCAACATCCTCTAATTCTTGGATACCTTTTGTACGAATATCTGCGTTCGTAAATGCTGTGACCGATAGCGGAATCTCTTGCAAGCTCTCTTCGCGCTTACGCGCTGTAACGATCACTTCATCTTCTGAAAAGCTTGTTCCTGACGATTGAGCATGAGCAATAGGCGCTGCACTCAAAAGCATAGCAGCTACGCTTACAGACGTTAAATATGATGCACACACTAGGCTTCTACGCGAACGCTTTTTGATAATTTGGTTAAACATTTTACCCTCCTGAAGCGGTAAAAAAGCACTTTCTGAACCGCCAATTTTTCCCAAACAAATGGATTTTCTCATCTTTATAATGAGGGCTTAACAAGTAAAAAAACCATCACACTGTGAAAGTGAATCATTATTCGCCTAGTGAACAAAAACAAAAATGAGAGTCTGGCCCCTTTAATCCATACCTTTCGTAGCTATACTGAAACCCGCATTGCTTATAAAATGAAATTATTATCTCTGAGAAATTTTAACGTTTTAAATACAATGGGTTAACGCATAAACCTTAAGAAAGAAAAACTGACCTTTCCAAGAAAATTTGGAAGTATAATCAAAAGATAACACCTAAAAAATGCGTTAGCCGCAAAGTTAAAATCGCCAAAAAAGGCCTAACTTATCGCAATATGGTCTAACGTTTCCTGATACTTTTGAGAAGTATCTTTTGCGGCTAGCTCGGCAGCCTCTTGTTCAAATATTGCATATATCCGTGAAAGATAATTCATACGCCATTGCTCACGAGATTCTAAAGCCTCTTGATCCAGCGTAAAGGCTTCAATTTCATCTTGAAGAATAACGCCTTTGGATTGCGCAACACGCTCAACCAGGTCAATGCGGTCGCGCAGAACAGCTACCTCTTGGACAAGCGCTGTTGTAATAGCCATAAGGTGATCAAGCCCTTCATGGTCATAAATCTTAGGACGTTTACCCCGGACTGTTTTCGTGACTTTCATATTCAACTTTCAATTTTGCCAAGCCGTAGCTAGGGTTCACTTACGTGCAATTAAAACTTCCCATCCCCCGCCGGGCGCATATTCCCCAGCCTCAAACTCGCGCTCAGACACTTCCTTAGCCTTTTCTTCGCTGTAGCTGTCATCTGCCATAGCGAATTCCAAAATCGCCATAGGGGCGGTATCAAAATATATAGCTTCCCGATCAAACCCCGCATCGACACTGAGTGCAATTTGATCTAAATCACGCATTGCACCCCAGAAGGGTTCATTATTATAATAGGTCTCATTATCGAGGATAAATTGCTGATAAACGTCCATATCACCAAAAGGTGGAAGATCCGCATGTATCATCATCCCGCCCGGCTTTAGAATACGATAGCACTCTTTGAAGACATCCTTAATGGCTTTACCGGAGGTTTCATGCAGCAATATATGGGAAACAACGAGATCAAAAGAATTATCCTCATATTTCAGCGCCGCCGCGTCTTGCTGAGTGAAATGCGCCTTTAATCCCATACCTTCGGCTCGCGCATGTGCGTAACGCAAAGTCGCCGCCCCGACATCGACCCCGTGAACCTCTGCCTGTGGGAAAACTTCCGCAAATGGCAAAGTCGAATGCCCAACTGTACAGCCCAGATCGACAATTTTCTTTGGCTTAAAATCTGGGAACTTCCGGGTTATGTAATTGCAGACTGAGCGCCCCATATCGTCATTAAACGGGCCCATATACCCCATCGCATAAAGATAGACACCACGATCATAGACAGCACCCGCGGCCACATCATTTGGCGCAACAACACCTGCATAGCCGCCCGGCATACAGTGAATATCCAGCGCCGTTATATAATGAGGAACGCTAAAGTCAGGATCTAAGTCTAACGTCCCGCCCACACTTTCAATGTCATCAACTTTTGCAATAAGCTCCGGCAACTGACGCTCAACACTTTCAATAACCGAACGCCACATAAGCTCTTGGCTAATCCTCTGCATAGAGACATAGCCTTGAAAATACGGGTCACTCTTCATGGCCTCGCGGACGTCCCAACGACTTTGAGGAAGCGCGCCTGTGTTTTTGGCAAAAGCGGGCGCACTTCTGACATCATACGATAATTTCAGACCCGGCAAAACATCGGACTGTATGTAGGACTTGAAGCTTTTTACAAATTCTTGGCGCGAAAGCTCGTCTGCACTTGTTTCGGGCAGAATAGGGTGCTTGATTTGTTGAAAGGTATTTAAGGCAACATCAGCCATAGCAACTCCGAGGTATTGATTATCACAATAACTATGGGGGTAAAAAATGTAAGTGTATTGGCTTTGATATTCACCTAGTGATAATATCAGATATTAATCAATATCATCACAGTGCACCTATAAGCGTGGTTTAGTCACTCTCCGACAATTCCTCTGTCTTTTCATGTATCAAACTCTACAACCGCTACAAAGAAAAGATATTAACCCAGCGAAGTGATGACGCCTCATTAGCAGGTAAGGCGAACAGAAAGCAAAAGGCAAAGAGACGGTACAATGAAACTTTTTATGAACAGCTCAAAACCAACACAGGCTGGCACTCTAGCATTTTTAAAATCGAATACGAAAAAACATCTCATAAACAATGAGTGGGTTGCGACCCATGGGTCTGACCCGATTGCGACATTGGACCCCGCTACAGGTGATACGCTAGCCTATATACAATCTGGCACCAAGGCCGATATCGACGCCGCAGTGGGCGCCGCCCGCTCAGCCTTCAAATCTGGCGATTGGGCCGAAATGACTCCTGCAGCACGCGGCAAACTTCTATTAAATATGGCCGATCTTATTGAAGCCAATATTGACGAGCTCGCAGAACTTGAAACCCTCGATCAAGGCAAGCCGCTTTATGTGGGACGCTGGGCAGAAATTCCGGGCGCGGCTGAACAATTTCGGTATTTCGGGGGTATGGCGACAAAAATTCATGGCTCCACTATTCCGACGTCGATTAACTATCAACCTGAAGGCAAACAGGTGTTTTCATATACACGCAAAGAAGCCATTGGTGTCGTTGGGGCTATTGTGCCGTGGAATTCACCCCTTGTGCTAACCGCAATGAAATTAGCCCCCGCACTCGCAGCAGGGTGTACCCTTGTCCTGAAACCTGCTGAAAACACATCGTTGACGGCAATCAGATTGGGAGAGCTTTTCCTTGAAGCCGGGTTTCCGCCGGGCGTGCTCAATATAGTCACAGGCTACGGACATATCGCAGGTGCAGCTTTGGCATCGCACATGGACGTCGATAAAATTGCTTTTACGGGGTCTACAAAAACAGGGCGCGCTATACTAGATGCCGCAAAGGGCAATATGAAAAAGGTGACGCTGGAACTTGGTGGAAAGTCTCCCGTTGTCATAATGGACGATGCGGATTTGAATTACGCCATACCGGGCGCGGCGAATGCTATCTTTTTTAACGGTGGGCAAGTTTGCATTGCCGGTTCTCGTTTATATGCCCATAGCCGCGTGTTTGACAAAGTCCTTGAAGGATTATCAGACGCGGCCAGCGCAATGAAACTTGGCCACGGTCTTAACCCCAACACACAAATGGGCCCTCTCGTTAGCAGCGTTCAGGCCGATAGTGTCAGCGGATTTATTGAACGCGCCCGAAAAGATGGGGCCAGTATTATCACTGGCGCAGAACGCGAGAACTGCTTTATCTCGCCCACAGTTATAACTGATGTCAATCAAAGCATGGAAATCGTGCAAGAAGAGGTATTCGGCCCTGTTATCACATGTACGAAATTTGATGATGTTTCGGAAGTTACAGAGCTATCCAATAATTCGCAATACGGTCTGGCAGCGAGCGTCTGGACGGAAAGCCTGTCTCGTGCGCACCGCATGGCCGCGGATATCCGCGCAGGGACGGTCTGGATTAATTCTCATGCTATGTATGATGCCAGCTTGCCTATTGGCGGGATGAAGCAATCAGGCTGGGGCCGTGATAGTGGCGCCCAAGCAATCGAGAACTATCTGGAAGAAAAGACAGTTTGTGCAATCATTTAAACCGCAATTAATGCGGCTCCTCGCCGCCTGACACATTCAGGCTTTCGCCGGTAATATAGCTGGCTTCATCTGAACATAAAAACGCGACTGCATTCGCTGTATCCTCAGGCAAACCCACACGGCGCAGAGGAATTCTATCGCGCATGCGTTGTAGATAGTCTTCCTCACTCAAGCCGAGTGCTGCGGAAGTGAATTTATTTTGCCAATCGCCCAGCCCTGTCGTCACATGGTTCGGACACACATTGTTCACTGTGATGTTTTCAGGCCCAAGCTCAATAGAGGCCGAACGCGCGAGGCCAACAAGGCCGTGTTTCGATGCGCAATAGGCTTGCGCGAAAGGGAATCCTGATTTGGCGGCTTGGCTGGCTATATTGATAATCCGGCCACCATTTTTTTGAGCAATCATAGCTTTCGCCGCCGCCTGAAGTCCCCAGAAGCACCCTGTTAAATTAACGTCCAGCACAGCCCGCCAGTCATCTTCTGTGACATCAAGGATCGGGCTCATTATATATCCGATACCTGCATTATTGACCCAAATATCCAGCGAACCATGCTCTGTTATCGCATGATCGGCGAGCGCCTGCATATCCGTCTGAACGCGCACATCCGCAACACATGTGGTAACATCAACGCCCAATTTGCGTAGCTCGCTAGCTACAGCCTCCATAGCGTCAGTCGAGCCAATATGGATATCTTCAGTGGCCTTATCACGTGAACGGCCAATATCGGATATAACAATATTAGCGCCCTCAGTGGCAAGCTTAGTGGCAATGGCTTGCCCTAGCCCCTTCTCCCGTCCGGACCCTGTAATGACGGCTGTCTTTCCTGTAAATTTTCCCATATTCCTTTTATCCATTCATAACACTCTGTCTCAAGGAGACAGATCAATAAGTTCGGCCCGCTCACCAGCTGGGCCGATCATGATAACGCTTTTCGCGCCGTTATAAGGCGCTTGGGCAAAAATTTCAGTTGAAGCAACATGCTTCTCTGGAACATTTTGAGCTCCCATTGACACAAAGGACACCATAAAAATTCCCTTGGTTATGCTGTCTTCGGTCATAGGCCTTGGCGGATTAGCCAGGCCCGGATATTGATCTATTTCAAGACCAACATGGCGAGGGCCACCCAGGGTTGATAATGAATGCCGCGTTTCCAACGGTAGCCCGTGCACACGATTGATTGTTTTATAGGCAATCTCGTGTCGCTCATTAACACGCATATCAAGTGCGGCGCAGTAAAACTCATTTGTTTGTTCCATATCTGCCGCGCTTAAAATGGCTATAAAAAGATGATCGACATCTGAGTTTGCGATCGGCAGGTCAATATCAGGCAAGCTGCCACGCACTTCATTGAGGTATAAAATTTCTCCCTCAGGGCCCGTGCATTGCATCGGATAGACACGGTCCGTAAACGCCAGAGGCGTTGGCGGCGCAAAAGGCGTGAAAACATCGCTTTTGACCAAGCGTTTATATAGTGCCTCGACATCCTTGACGCAAATCTCGAGCGCAAACCAGCCACAGGCGGGTATAGACCCTTTGGCATTGGCGACTTCAACAAAGCGAAAAAAAACTGGCGCGCCGCTCTGTGGGCGCAATAAGGCCAGACGTGCGCCTGTTAGCCTTGGCACTCCCCAATGGGCAGCCATCACACCGCAAAGCTGGCCCTTTTCCACCAGCTCATATCCCAGCACCTCTTGATAGGCCGCAAGCGTATCATCAAAACGCGCTGTCGCAATCGTCGCCATAACGGGGCGGCGGGGCTTATTCAGGATGTGGTTTTCATCAAAGCCAAATTTCATTTTAAACTGCGCGGTTACTTACAGTCAATTCGCCCTGCTCAGGGAGATCAAAGTTCGGATATTTGCCTAAAGGCAGCAGTATTAAACTGCCAGCCAGAAAAAGTCCGGCACTGACCAGAAACACCCTCTCATAATTCCCGAATGTGTCGTAAGCCAAGCCAAAAATACCCGGAGCCAGAGCCGCCCCAATAGCGAAAGCCGCATATAAAAGGCTGTAGATTTTGCTATAGTTTTTAAGGCCAAAATAACGCGAGGCAAGATAGGCAATTATATCGAATTCTGCCCCGGCTGCAAAACCAATAAGAATGGTTGCAAAATAAGCCATGAAAACTGTCGGGTTACCAGAAGACAGTATTAAACACGAAATTGCGGGCAGAGCCATTAGAGCAGCGGCCACCCCCGGCCCCCAAAAACGGTCGAGAAAAAACCCTGTGCTTATGCGCCCAACAATAACAGACAAGCCAATAACCCCCAAAAATGATGCGGCTTGAGGGGGCGAATACCCTGCATCGATAAACAAGGGGAAAAGGTTTTGAATAGACCCCCCAATACCAAATGATATAATCAAGAAGCCAATAGCGATTAACCAGAACCGGAAGTCCTTTAAGGCCGCATCAAAACTCGCGCCCGTTAAATTTGCGTTCACCGCAAGCTTATCTTTGAGCAAGACGACCTTTTCTTTGAAAAAGATGTAGACGACGGGAAATCCAATTAAGGCCGGTATCGCCGCAAGCAAAATATAAGCATTACGCCAGCCATAATTTTCAATACCCCATGATGCAATGCTAGGTGCAATAAATCCTGTCATGCCTGTACCCATAAGAGCGAGACCAAGGGCTAATCCTCGGTTTTTCTCAAAAGCCGCATTGATTGCCCGTGTCCACGTAATAGGCAATGTGCCAGCTCCGGCGACACCAAAGCCAAGAGCCGTGGCGTAATATTGGAAAATATTTCCGGAATTGAGCGCCATCATAGCAAAGCCAATGGCAAAGAGGGCCATGGAACCGAGCGCAATTTTACGTGCACCGTAGCGATCACAAGCCCAACCTAAAATCGGCAAGATAGCCAGAACGCCAATTGTTTGAAATAAAAGCGCCGTTTGCGTCTGCGCACGCGTCCAGCCAAACTCCGTTTCAAGCGGTATCGCGAACACACCATAGGTATAGAACGGCAAAGCCGTCAGGCCCGCCATCATGCCAATAAAGGATGCCAGTATTAATTTCCAACTCTCGGAAAATTCGCTCTTCGCCTCTAATATGTCTGACATACCCATCCTATCTTTACCAACGGATAAGATGTAGTCAGCATAGGCGCCGAGCCAGAAAGTGAATTTAATTTATTCGCCAGTCGAACGACTAGACTGCGCTGCCAGCCTCAAACCCCTTTTTCAGAGGCGCGCTATTATAGATCAGGCAGTCGTTAAAAAGTCCGGCTTCATTGGCTTGAAAAAAGTTACAATTACTCATCATGAGCTTTTCTCCGTCATAATCTTCAAGATGGACTTGGAACCGGACGGCAATTGATTGATTTTGAACATCAACGACATTAACAAAATCATGAAAATTAATAACTTTGAAAGTGGATGTAAATTCCTTGAGATGGATCAAAATTGAATCATAGCCCTGATAAATATATTTAGCAGACGTAAACCGCATAACGGAGTCTTTGGACAATACGCTGCACATTTCCTCGGCATCATTCTTATTAGCGCCGATAAAATATTTATCGACTGCCATCTCAATAAGCTGCTCTCTTGTTAAGGCCATTTTGCTTCCCTCTTAATCACATACAGTTGAAAACAGCACGCGAACATCTTTCATGTCTTCAATACTTTCTACCCCATCAATTAGGGCTTGTGGGTCAGCGTCCCTGCCCCCGACATCAAAGCACATTCGCACTTTTTCTTCCCGAGCGGTTTTATTCATGCGGTTACCCGGAGAGCCGTAAGGAATATCGCAAAAAGCAGAGTATTCATGACCGGACTGCATCTTAATTGTACAAGACTGCGGACCCAAAGCATTCGGGTCCGTGATATCATTCAAGACAATATCAAACCGTTCGCCCAACTCTTTAATCTCATCACTTGCCCCCTCACCCTCAGGATAAAGCCTCGGGTCAATTTTGCCGTTCAAAAGCCACATTGGCCCGACATATTTCATGCAAAGCCGTGCATAGGATGAAGTCATACTCTCCGTCAGTGGACGTCCAACCAAAAGCATAATCAGAGGCGGAACCTCGACCTTAATCTCTTCAATTTCATTGACGTCAATATCATGCTTGGAAAAAATTTCGTTAAACATTGTCAAAACAGATTGCGTGGCACGTCCCGCGGGAAAGGGCTTATGTGCGGTCTCTGTGATTTTCCAAACGTTCCCATCAGACCCGCCCATCGCGGCAAGAGAAGCGTCGATATTGTCAGCCGTCTCTACTAGTGTAAAAAACCCAAACTTACCCAACAAAACATCAACTGGGGCTTGCGCGCCTGCGGCGGCCATATCCGCAGCACAGATAGCCGCGCGCGCCGACACGCCGACTTGCATGGCCAGCATCATCACGCCCTCCCAATGGGCTTGCATAGTTCCCGAAGCCTGCGAATAGGCCAAACCTAAGACTTGTAGGGTTTGCTCGCGCGAATACCCCCTCATCTTGGCTATGCCCATAGCCGCACCCATTAAACCTGCAACAGCAGGCCTGAAAAACCTTGGAGCCGTTTCAGAAGCCCCGCCAAGCGTCACAGCAACTTCAACAGCCACACAAAACGCCGTTAGGAAATCTTTTCCCGACAACGGGTGCTGTTCGGCCTCTGCCATCATTGCAGCCATTGGGACACATAGGGCTATCACGACTGAATATTCATGAAGCCCGTCCCATTCGAGCGCATGAATATTGTAGCCATTCAGAAAAGCAGCAGTCGGTGCGGGCGCTCGCATTCCCGGCATACCGATGACCCGAGCTTGGTCTCCTTGTCCCCACGTTTCTACGGCTTTGAGTAATATATCGGACCCGGCCGAGCAGCGACCGGCAACACCCACAGCCAGAGTATCCATTATGAATATTTTGAGATATTTTATCGCGTCCTCTGAGAGATTTTTAAAACTGGTTTCAAGGACAAAATCGACGAGAGCCAGACTTGTTTCAACATGTCTTGTTCTCGAACCCAGTTCATCAGGCACCAAAGCATCATTGTCTGCCATCGAATAAACCTAGTTGTTTTTCAAAAAGTCGATGATTTCTTCTGTCGACTGATTATCGCCTGAGAGGGCATCCACCTCATGGCGAAGGGAGCGTAGCAATCTCGAGATAAATTCCGAGTGCTTAACCTGACGCTCGGTTCCGACATCATCGCTTGGAATAAAGCGCTCTATTTCATCCCGTGATACCATACCGTGCGCCTCAAGAAGGCGCTCTAACGTATCGGCGCGCTCCCTCGATACAGCAAGCTCTTCCGCCAAGACCATTATCATAGAGAGTAAATGATCGTTCGCATTTTCATCCAAATATTTGGGCCGCTTCCCCTTCGCTTTTTTCAGGGCCAGGCTTTGAATATCAGAAGGTGAGAGCATTTTAAGCTTTCCGCGCCACATAGGCATGCCAAGCAGGCGCACGTCCGTGGTCTTCATTTTTCATATCGAAATCATCTGCGCGTAAAGCCGCATGTGAAATATTATCCTTCGCAAAACCTAACTCTTGCAAAAGATGCTCAAGATCAATTTCGTGCATGGCCGACCAAAACGGTTCGTTATTATTATACGAATCCCAATCCCGAATAAATTGCTCATATATCGGCATATCTTCGGTATATTGTGGCTGCTCAAGATGCAGCATGGCTCCGCCAGTTGTTAAGACGCGATACGCCTCACCCATAATTTTTGGCAATGATTTGATAGATAATTCATGCAGAAAAATCGACGACATAACAAAATCAAACCGGCCATCATTAAACGCTGACAAATCTTCGCCTGACATTTGCATAAAGGTTATATTTTCCACGCCCAGTGAGCTTGCCCGCGCATGGCCATAGCGTAGCATTGGTGCAGAAATATCTATCGCCGTGATCTCGGCTTCGGGGAAAGCCTGTGCGATAGGCAAAAGGCTATTTCCAAGCGCACATCCAATATCAAGAATACGCTTGGGCTTAAAATTCGCGTCTTGCTCTTTAAGCCACTGTGCGACTGATTTACCTGCTCCATCACATAGACCACCAATCGTGCCGCCCGTTGTGATAAAAAACCCTGCATCATAATTTGCGGCTGGCGAGACATCCCCTTCGACTAACTCGCGGTAATAACTTCCGGGCATACAATGATGATCGACAGCCTTCACATAAGCAGGCACCTCTATGGACGGGTCAAGCATAAGACGTTTCGACCCTGCATTAATCGCTTCAGCCTTTTGGGCAAGACTATCAAGTTGACGCAGCGTGACATGCTGACCGTTCACCTGACGCATTTCCATTGTATTGCGGCGAAGGGCACCCCAGAAATTATGTAAGGGGTCTGCATTCATCGCCTTGCGCACCTCATGGCGTGTTTCAGGTTTGCGGCCATGCTTTATTTCAAACGCTGGCAAGACCCGCTTTTGATAAGCAAGCGCATTACCGGGGGAGATTTCCTTCGCAATCGTCTTGTAAAGACAAGCCTCAAAGTTGAACCGCGCGCGCTCATCATGCGCCATATCAGGATATACGCCGTGGCGTGTCGCTTCAGTGATAGGGGGCGGGACGTCACTATATTGCGGTTTCGTCTTTATGCTCATTCGGTTACAGCCTAACTTACGCGACGCGGTGTTCTTTTATGATCGTACGGCCAATTAATTCGCCGTCGACATACCACTGCCAGACACGACCGCGGTGCTTGTAATCTTTATCCATCTCAATCAATTCATGGATAGTCGCAGACGGGACATCATAAGGTGCATAGCCCTCAATCTCTTTACGATGCCAAGAAACACGTATATTTGACAGGTCGCCAATTCGTTTTTTTTCTTCCCACACTGCGCCTTTTGAGCGTTCATTTTCAAAATGCATTTCATTGTCTTCATTCATCACAAAGTGAAAGCGAAAATCTTCTGTTTTGCCATCATCCCATGTATATTGGTTTCGCTGATGATATTCCATTGGCTTGTCATCCGGGAAAATGTGGGTAAGGCGTGACCGATGGCGACCAAGCTCATTGCCCTCTACGTCTTGATAAATATATAGGCCTTCCCAGACACCCTCGGACCCACCATGCTGCGGCATTCTTTGTTTTACGAGGTTCAAAACACTCTCCTTTAACACTGTACTTTAAGAGACAGCATGCCAAGTACACAGCTTGAGTCTCCTCTTATATTGAAAGACAATATATAAAAGACCCTAGAAAATATCGCGGGAAATAAACGATAATCGCCTATCGACTAAAGACGCAAAGAGCCACAAAACCCGTCTATTTGTGCTTAGTACTCTTTTAAATATAAAAGCGAATAAAGGAATTCAAAATGACGATTGAGAATAAACCTCTAAGCCGACGCCAAGCACTCACTGGTGTAGCAGCCCTTTCGGCAGCAAGCGTGGCCTCTTGTAGTCAATCGACCGGAACAGAATCATCGACGAAAACTGGTTCAACAAAAAAGCCATTAGTCTTGGATTACAAAAATCCAAAATGGAACCGAGATGCACTGGCCCGCATTCATGGCAATACAGATTTTTCTAAAGAAAAAATTGGCTGGTATAAAGGCAAAGCCATGGGCGTTGTTCCAGGAAAAAAGAACATTGAAATTTGTGGTTTTGAAGGATTTTCAGTCACACGGCTTATACCTTGGGAAAACGGGGCCTATAGAAAACTCCTTCGTGAAGTCGGTTTTTACACGGATCTCAAAACTGGCGAAATTTTGGAAGAAATTGAAAACCCTTATACGGGTGAGATTGTCCGTACAGTCCCAATTGCCAATGACCCTTTCAACTTTACAATCGAAGAGTTTTGGCCTGAACCTCCCAGTTATGGCGGGCTTAATACAGTAAAGCCACCGCGTGTCCCTATGATAAAGAAATGGCAAGAAAAAGGAGATACCGTACTCCTTGAATCAGATATTCACCTCTTTTACCCATCGGCTCTCCAACCTGACAAATGGCCGCGTGAAAGCCCCGGTGAAATGACCCGCGTTTCAGAATTGTTTCGTTACATTCTCGATCGTAATCAACTGGGCGATCCTGATAATACATCAGTTGAATTTTTTGGAACATGGGTACGCGAAACACCGTGGTTCCCATGGTTGTTAATGGACCAAGCTCCCGGTCACTGCATGTATGTTTGCGACATGGGCGCGTGGGATCACTGGGATTATGTCCCGCAAAATATAATTGATGCCGCAAAAGCCATTGATCCAAAATTCCTAAGTGCCCCGACAGAAGACTATGGACCATCGTTATCCAGTCTTGAATGGTATGCTCGTCAGCAAACGCCTGCTAAACCGCGCAAGCTGTAAGGGTTTAAGCCAGTCTTCTTCAACGGCGTTTGGATAATCCAAACGCCTTTTTTGTTTAAGTCTCAATGTTTTTGGTTAGCATGAAGAGAGGATTATCCGCAAAGCCTTGAAATTGCTCAGCGACAGACTTCATAGTTTCGGTACTCGTTTCCTTACCAAAGACAGCCATATCATTGACTTGCAGCACCTCGACATATTCATAAGGTGGATTGGTGTCACTGCCAAGCAAGCCCAAGCTCTCGAAAACCTCAAAGCTATCGATTGATTTTAAGCGGCGCACAATTTTTAAATCAGTTGTCTTGGCCCAGTTCTCATAACGTGTTTTGGACACGCCAGATTTTAAATTAAACAATACAATTAGTGTTGCCATCAAAAGCCTCCAAATGACGAGAGCGCCACGCATAATTCTGACACCCTCTCTTGACCGCAAACTAAACGGCATAGTTTGCGGGAGCGGCCTAATTTAAATAAATCCGCGTGTCGAATATTTGTTGAAGCTTAACCCACTACTTAAAACACACACCCCTTGTATCACGTGCCAATATATTTCATAGAATCATAATTTGCGAGAGATGAAGAAACGGCGTTGGTGGAATATAAACAAGGTCTCTAGATACCGGGCTACAAATTCTCATTTCTACGCCTGAATCAAGGGAAGAAATATAGTATGGTCACATCTGGAGTTTTAAACGGTATTCGCGTCATCGAGATGGCGGGCATTGGTCCAGCCCCCTATTGCGGGCAGTTATTGGCTGATCTCGGAGCCGAAGTCATCATTATAGACCGTCCCGGTCCCATGCCATACATGATAGATAGCCGCGGTAAAAAATCGCTCGTTCTTGATCTCAGAAAACCCGAGTCCGTAAAGGCGACGCTCAAACTCGTCGAAACCGCTGATATATTGATTGAAGGTTATCGGCCCGGCGTCATGGAGCGCCTTGGACTGGGACCGGAGACTTGCCAAGACCGCAACCCGAAACTGGTTTACGGGCGCATGACTGGATGGGGGCAGGACGGGCCTTGGGCGTCCATGGCTGGGCACGACATAAATTATCTATCCATCACGGGATTTCTTCACATGATCGGAAAGAAAGATGACGTTCCACCGCCGCCCATAAACCTTGTAGGTGATTACGGCGGAGGCTCTATGTTTTTGGCTCTTGGTATTCTCTCCGCCCTGTTGAAAGCGCAGAAAACCGGCGCGGGCGATATAGTAGATACGGCCATTATTGACGGTGTTTCATCAATGATGGGTATTGTGCATTCGCTCGGAGCCTTTGGACAGTGGCAGACCGAAAGAGAAACTAACCTTCTTGACGGGGGCGCTCCTTATTATCGGTGTTATAAAACGAAAGACGATAAATTCGTAGCTGTTGGCTGTATCGAACCAAAGTTTTTTGCCATCATGTTAGCTATTCTTGAAATTTCGCCAGATATTTACGGAAATCAGAACGATAAAACAGACTGGCCAAGACAACATCAATTACTGGAAAGCATATTTGCTTCTAAAACACGCGATAGCTGGGCACAGCGCTTTGACGGGACAGATGCTTGTGTAACCCCTGTGCTTGACCTGACAGAAGCCCGAAAACATCCCCACAACAAAGCCAGAAACAGCCACCATACCGTCAACGGACTGTCCCACCCGCAATTGGCCCCCAGACTCGCGAGCATGACACTAAGCAAGCCCAATGCGGTCGCGCAAAAAGGCATAGATACCGTCGACATTCTCACATCTCTCGGATTGGATGCCTCTGACATCGCCAAAATAACTTAACTATCATAAAGAGAGTGGTGCGGGCGGCCGGAATTGAACCGGCACTCCTATACAGGAACAAGATTTTAAGTCTTGCGTGTCTACCAATTCCACCACGCCCGCAGCGGATTGAAACGCTTGACTAAACATTTGCGGACGTTTGGACAAGTGTTTTTCAACAGTTAAATAGTCTTTTTATCTTTCAGGGGTGAAACGCCAAACCAAGATTTATAGGCTCTGGAAAATGCACTCTGTTCGCTATAACCTAATAGGCCCGCAATTTGGATTTGGGAGAGGTTGTCCTGCGCGCTCAATAATTGATATCGCTCACGCCTCACCGTCTCCAATAGCTCCCGAAAGGTAGTGTTCTCTTTACGAAGTCGCCTATGTAATGTCCGTTCGCTACAGCCAATAAGCCGGCATATATTTGTAAGGCTGGGCGGCTCATTTCCTAAAAGGCTTTCGATATAGCCAACGACCCGCTGGCGATCACTTACGGGTTTATCAATGACCTTTAAGTCCCGCTCCAGCCTTTGCGTTAAAATTGCCAACATACGGGCATTCGCGCCCGGCAATGGGAATTCCAAAAATCGTTTATCAAATGTCAGTGCATCTTTGGAAGCACCATATTTTATCGGGCAATCAAACACTTCGGTATAATTTTCGGAATATGAATCGTTTTTATGTCGCACTTCCAAAGATTTAACAGACAGACCATGAACCGCTTTCAGCCACATGCCCATCAGGGCAAGCGTTGCAAAGGATAAATCAGTAATAAGGCGAAGTTTTTCGGGCGCGTCCTCATGGGTATCCCAAATTATCTTGGCGTCAGTCTCACCCATTTCCAGCCGGTTTAAACCAAATTGCTGTGCAATAGGCTCAAATCGCTCGCTCACGTCGAAACTCTCTCGTAAATTCTTACAAAACAAAATCGTATAGGCTATGTCTCTATAATTGGCATGACCATGATTTAGGCCGCATTTAAAACCAATGGCCGGGTCCATACTTTCATGTTCGGCATATTTAAGAACGAGATATAAGACCTCCCCATCAAAGCGTTGTGTCGGGTTTTCGAGTGCCGCTAATCCTCCGGGTACGAATGATAACAACCCGTCTTTGGGAAGACCTAAGCCGACGCAACTCTCAATGTTCTTTTGTAAAAACCTTGAAGATATAGTATTAACGCCCATAAACATTACACTACCTACACTGGCAGAAATTGTCAAAACTTAATGTCTTAAATCGTCAAGACTTTTTTGAATTTTTTAGATAGCTGAGAATTGTTGCGCAGTAAAACATAGTTTTTTTTCCAAAAGATTACTACGGGGCGCAGCGGATATGGGGCGTATTTATATGTGGGCGCCCCATATTTCGCCCCCCAAAATAATCCCTGATGATTTTCAATATAGTCTGGTGAATTCCATATTGCCCTGATATAGCGGGTCTTATGAATTATATTGATGCCCATAATGCTGAAAATATCCGAGACGGGGCTATAAAGCTGCATAGCCCCGCTGATTTCGAGGGTATGCGCAAAGCTGGACATTTAGCGGCCAGTTGCCTCGATATGCTTATTCCTCTGGTAAAACCCGGTGTCACAACGAGTGCCTTGGATAAAGCCGCTTTTGAATTTATTCTTGATCACGGCGCCGTACCAGCTTGTCTGGGCTATCGCGGCTATCAACACACTATCTGTACATCGGTAAATCATGTTGTATGTCACGGCATCCCAAATGAAAAAACGCTAAAAACCGGCGATATCGTCAATATTGATGTCACTGTCATAGTCGATGGGTGGCACGGCGATACGTCGCGTATGTATCCGGTTGGGGCTGTAAATCGCAAGGCCGAACGTTTGACCCAAATCACATATGACAGCCTTATGTTAGGAATAGCGGCGGTGAAACCGGGCAATACCACCGGAGATATTGGATATGCGATACAGAAATTTGCCGAAGGTGAAAGATGTTCTGTCGTTCAGGATTTTTGTGGACATGGTTTGGGAAAATTGTTCCATGACAGTCCGAATATTTTGCATTTTGGTCGACCCGGCAAAGGGGAAGTGCTTCGCGAAGGTATGTTCTTCACAATCGAACCCATGATTAATCTCGGAAAACCTGATGTGAAAGTCTTGTCTGATGGCTGGACAGCTGTGACGCGAGACAGAAAACTCACAGCACAATTTGAGCATTCTATCGGGGTCACGAAAGAGGGATGCGAAATTTTCACCCTGTCTCCCGCTGGCCTGCACAAACCGCCCTATCTTTAAAGATAGGGTTTGACGGCGTGACCCTTCCGACAAAACCGCACTATCATGGACATCGTGACCGCTTAAGGGCGCGCTTCGCCCAAGGCGGCATCGAAGCCCTTGCTGATTATGAGTTGCTCGAGCTTTATCTTTATAATTCCATCCCCCGGCGCGATATTAAACCCCTTGCAAAGACGCTTATAGAAAAATTTGGAAACTTTTCAGACGTTATCACCGCCCCAATAGACCAACTAGTCGAGATAAAGGGCATAAGTGAAAAGACGGCCAACGACCTTAAACTCATACAAGCGGCAGCCGTCAAACTCGGTCAGGAAAGCGTGACGGGGCGTCCCGTTCTCTCCTCATGGTCTGCGCTGCTCGACTATTGCCGCTCGGCCATGCAATTCGAGAAAAAAGAGCAATTCAGGGTCTTATTTCTTGATCGCAAAAACCGTCTAATCATAGACGAAGTTCTGGCAAAAGGCACGATTGACCGCGCGCCTGTCTATCCGCGAGAAATTATCAAGCGCGCTTTGGCACACGAAGCCTCAGCGATAATTTTAGCCCACAACCACCCTTCAGGGGATCCCACACCCAGCCAGTCAGATATTGACATGACCAAGCAAATTGTAGAGGCCGCCAAGACTATCGGCGTCACCGTACACGATCACCTGATTATCGGGCGTGAAAACACGGCGAGTTTCAAGACGCTTGGTTTAATGTAATGAGAAAATATCTCTATGCAGGCCTAAGCTGGATAGCCATACTCTCTTCTATCTTCATACTTGATGCGATAATACGCAGGCTTGATCCTAAATTTTACGAACCCCGTAGTGATTACACCGGCAGTGCAACGGACGGATTGTTTGAACATTCTGGAAATATTGCTGAATATGTCTTACTTATTATGTGTGTGGTGAGTGTCTTGCCCACAGTCATTATATTATGGAAGAAAAACCGCCTACATGCGCTTGGTCTGGCGATTATTCTCTTTATCCTATCGCTCATCGCCCTACCCTGGGTTTTGTTGCTATATGCCTGCGCAACAGGCGTAGCCTGTATATAAATCACACTTAATTCTTAAACAGGCTTGACCCCGTATGGCTTTGCTTTCAACTATAACAAAAACAGGACGGCTAAATGAGCGATACACATAATTCCGAGAAGAAAACTTACCGCACATTTGTCCTTTTACTCCTCACTCTGGTTTATGGCTTTAATTTTATTGATCGCCAGATTGTCGGCATCCTTGCGCCTTGGATACAAGCAGATCTAAATCTCTCAAATACGGAGCTTGGCCTTTTGGTCGGCCTCGCTTTTGCGGCCTTTTACACCATTATGGGGATACCCCTCGCCTTCCTAGCGGACAGAATGAACCGCGTTACATTGCTTACATTAGCTTTAGCGGTCTGGAGTGGGTTTACAGCTCTAACAGGATACGCCCAGAATTTTCTACATATAGCCCTTGCCCGGGTCGGCGTCGGAATCGGCGAGGCAGGTGGGAGTCCCCCGTCCCATTCCATGATTTCAGATTTTTACGCTAAAGAAGAACGCGCCGGCGCGCTCGGGGTTTACTCACTCGGCATTCCCTTGGGAATTATGGCTGCCTATTTTCTCACGGCCGCCCTACTCGGTGCAGATGCCGAGGCTGTAAACTGGCGGCGCATTTTCATAACATTAGGTATATCGGGTATTATTCTGGCCATACTCGTTAAACTCGCCATACGCGAACCGGAGCGCGGCGCTATGGAAACCAGCCAAAAGCTCCCCTCAGGATATATCGCTTTAGGTCAATCCTTCACTCAAGCAAACCTTCCGCCTCGCATTATCCTATTTGGCGGTTTATTGGCTTTACTTATGGGCGCGTGGGCAACGGGTTTCATATCTATAGTTTTCGTCATCCCCTTTTTCATATTCCTGATAACAATGTTCTTATTGAGCTTACAACCCGGCGTCATGACTATATTATCAATCAAGTCTTGGTGGTACATGGCCCTCGGAATTGCCTTTGCTAGCTTTGCCAGCTACGCGATTTCCGGATTTCAAACAAAGTTTCTGCGCCTGCTTGAGCCTGATTTCAGCCCGCGCACTTTCATTATTTGGATAGGTATAATTAATGGGACATTTTATGTCGCAGGTACCTTTTTCGGCGCAAAACTGGTTGATTGGAAAGCGAAAACAGACATCCGAGCCTATGGAACCATTCCCGCAATTTCCATTTTATTGGCCCTGCCCTTGGCGCTTGCGGCATTCTGGGTGCCTACAATCACACAACACCTTATCATCGGTTCCGTTTTACAACTCTGCCTCGGCGTTTATCTGGGTCCAAGCTTTGCCATAGCACAAACTCTGGCCCCCGTCAGATTGCGGGCGATGTCGACAGCGCTGTTCTTCTTTGTACTCAATATGATCGCCCTGGGCGGAGGGCCGACATTTGCAGGCATTATGATTGATGTATTTCTGGGTAAAGGTGAGACCGAGCTTAATGCCACACGTATGGCTATGTATGTCACATTTGGCGCCTATATGCTCTCATTCATATTCTTTATGTTGGTCAGGCAAACCCTGCCGAGAGACTGGGCGGAGGCGCAAGCCCGTAATGAAGGCAAGAAAAACGCTTGATTTGCGCGGTTCAGGCTTGACCTTTGGCACGCGCTTTTGTCTAAAACGCGCCTAGCTTGTAAATAATGAGTCGGTATTATGATCCAACGATACGCCCGAAAAGAAATGACCGAAATATGGTCTGCGGCCTCCAAATACCGCATATGGTTTGAAATAGAGGCCCACGGCTGTGACGCTCTGGCTAATTTAGGGGTCATCCCCAAAAAAGCCGCAAAAAATATATGGAAGCGCGGCGGAAACGCGGAATTCGACGTCGCTAAAATCGACGCGATTGAACGCGAAGTCAAACATGATGTTATCGCCTTTCTGACCCATCTAGCCGAATTTATCGGCGAAGATGCGCGTTTTGTGCATCAGGGCTTTACGAGTTCTGATATACTCGACACAACCCTTTCAGTTCAATTGGCGCGCGCCTCTGACTTATTACTTATTGGCATAGACCGGGTCTTGACCGCCCTTAAAAGCCGCGCGCTAGAGCATAAAGACACGCTCACTATTGGACGCTCCCACGGAATACATGCAGAACCGACGACATTTGGCGTAAAACTTGCCCGCTTTTATGCGGAATTTGCCCGCGCGCGCGAACGTCTTATGACGGCACGAAAAGAAATTGCTGTCTGCGCCATATCCGGCGCTATCGGGACATTTGCCAATATTGACCCGGCCGTTGAAGCCTATGTGGCCGAAAAAATGGGCCTGGCAGTAGAACCTGTCTCATCGCAGATTATCCCGCGTGACCGCCACGCCGCCTTTTTTGCGACACTGGGCGTCATTGCGAGTTCTATAGAAAATATTGCTGTCGAAATCCGTCACCTCCAGCGAACAGAAGTTCTAGAAGCCGAGGAATTTTTCTCAAAGGGTCAAAAAGGCTCCTCCGCCATGCCGCATAAGCGCAATCCGGTCTTAACGGAAAACCTCTCCGGACTAGCCCGTTTGGTACGCATGTCCGTTATACCCGCCCTTGAAAATGTCGCCCTGTGGCATGAGCGCGATATTTCCCACAGCTCTGTTGAGCGCGGCATTGGTCCTGATACGACCGTTCATCTGGATTTTGCTCTCCATAGGTTGGCAGGCGTTATTGAGAACCTTGTCGTCTATCCTGATAAGATGAAGTCCAATATGGACCGACTGGGCGGCTTGCATAATAGCCAACGCTTCCTACTGGCCTTAACGCAAGCCGGTGAGCAACGCGAAAGCGCTTACAGACTTGTCCAGCGTAACGCCATGAAAGTCTGGGAGTTGTTTCGAAGGCAAGGCAATGCAGGAGACGGCGCGTTTTTAAATCATATTTTGGCTGATAAAGACGTGATGAAGCTTTTAAGCGAAGACCAAGTCCGCAATATGTTTGACGACGCTTATCACCTTAAACATGTCGACACAATTTTTGCGCGCGTCTTTACCGACTAGCCCCCGTACAAATTAGCTACCCTTATACCGAAAAACCATAAACGCCTTCCACCCTAAAGGCGTGGGGTATAGCCGTGACTTAAAGCCCGCATTATAGGTCGGTACATAGGTCTCTGCGTCAAAAGACGAAAATGACTGGAAAATTACCAAATTCTAAGACTTTGAAAACATTTATGGTTAGTAAAAAGCTAAGATTATAGGTGAGATAGATCAAACACCCCCTAATCGGCACTAATATGAAATTCAATCAAATATTTTTGATTTTTTATTCCTATTATAAATCAATAGCTTATGCCAAAAATTAACGGTTTTGGAAACCAAAGTAAACAGCTCCCTAACGCCATATTTGCGGATCATTTACCAATAGCCGTTACAAGGTGGCTCAACAAAAACAATAAATTCTTTTCACAAAAACCCAAAGGAATTGGACAATGAAAAAACTCACTTCTTTTCTAACAGCGTTTGCTGTTACAACTGCTTTCTCAGGCGCAGCTTTTGCTACATCACCTGACGCTTATGTCGTTAACTTCCGTAACGATAATGATCCAAACAGCCAAGCTCTCGACGGTGCGCTGGCTTCAGCTATGGCGCTTTCAGGTGCCAATGTTGAAGAAGTTGTCATTGACACATCAACAGCCGCTAAATGGGAAAAAGGCGCTCACGAAGCTTTCGACCGCGATATCGTACCCGTCTTTAACAAATGGGTTGGCTTACCGGGTTT
>CAZHPV010000022.1:0-35715 GCA_964534845.1 uncultured Caulobacterales bacterium | reverse complement strand
ATTTTATCCAAGGCTGATGCCTCGGTGAGACGTTTTAATTAAATTGTCTTTGCCTTTAGCATCACTCAAGGCGTTAGAAGGCCGCGGCTCGCCCGAAGGCGAGCCGCGGAAGCAGAATAAATCTACCTAGAAATTATATTTCACGCGTAGTCGTCCACCTAAACCAAGGTAGTCTTCGGAGAATTCGCTACTAAGCGTGCCGTCAAATGTCCAAGCATTTTGGGTAAACCATTTGACGCCGCCCAGAACCTCTACACGAAGGTCATCGGACTGAAGGCTATCCAGCTCGACAATTTGATCGGCAAAGGCAACGGTGATTTCCTCATTATTGCCAGACAAGTCGCCGACAATTGCGGCTGTTGCATAGAAGTCGGATAGTGAACCATCATCATGAATTCTGCGTGCTCCCAGTGTTAAACCTGAGCGTAGTTCGAAATCATCGGCATCGATCTCATCAATTGCAAGATCAAGGCCTCCGCTTTCTGTAAAGCTGTCAGTTGATACTGTGGAATATTGAACGCCAATTAGCGGAGCCGCATAATAGCCGCCGCCAAATTCGTGATCATAGGTGACAAGTCCCTGAATGTTGAAACCATCAATGTCAAATTCGCCGGTAATAGTCTCAAAGGCGGCGCGTTCGGTTTCAACATCCCCGAAGAGATAGCTTGCCTGAGCATTCACATGGAATTGCCCGTATTGCTTGGCACCGTAAATGCCAATCTGGAATAGATCCAGATCACGGTCATCAATGTTTCCGCCGCGACCTTCAATGTCGACAGACGAGAACGAACCGGCAAGACCGACAAGTGTTGTGTCGCTTAATGCGCGGTCATAACCGATCGCTATAGAGGTTGAATCGGCCTCATATCCATTGCTCGCAGAAACAAACGGGCTCGCCGTTACATTATCCTGTTGCCCTTGGCGAATTGCGCCTTGCAGCCAAGCACCGGATTGGGCAGTGGCATAGCGTTCTTCTGCGCTACAGCTCTGGCGGAACAATTCGTGCTCGCCGTTACAAGATGTATCATCGCGTCGGAAATTAGAAATACGGTTATCGATGATGGAGCCAGCCTCATCAATAATGTTGAGCGTTTCTTGCGTAACACTATTGCTAAGGTCAGGAGCCAAGGCTGCTACCAGTGCGGCACCCTCAATTGTCTGATCATCGCTCAAACCGACAAGGGCCGTGAACGTATCCGTATTGTTTAAGCTACCCGAGCCAAAGGCGTTTTCCACACCCACCGCAAAGATATTGAGACCCACAGCGCCCAGATCAGCTACCAATTCCGGAGCCGGAGGCGGCGGAGGAGGCGGCGGCGGTGCAGGCGGGACTACCGGAGGCGGTGGTGGTGGCGGTGCAGGTGGGACTACTGGAGGCGGCGGAGGCGGCGGTGATACAGCTGCGGCTTGTGCAACTACAACCAGATCTCCGTCGCTATTTACGACCGGCACGAACTCGAGGAATAAGCTATTATCGTTGACTTGATCTACGAGTGTTGAATTATTTGTCAGTGTGCCACCGACATCTATCAGCGTAAATTCGCTATTAATGGCGGCAACCATTGTCGAGTCGGTAATCGTGACCGTACTGCCTGTATTTAACGTGACATCACCGACTACGTCTACTGCAGGATCCCCCAAATTGAAGAGGAGGTTTCCGTCACTGACAAGGTTTCCGTCAATTGTCCGGCCACCCATACCGCCAAAGGCAAGCGTGGCGCCGTCATTCACATTAACATTCACAGACTGCATAATGTCATTTGTGAGCGTGAATGTACCGGTTGAGATATTAAAGATATCGGTTGCAGCCTGTGACCCCAAGAAGTCACCTGCTAGCGTTCCGCCGCCGAGTTGTGTGAAGGTAAGCGGTCCGTCTGCATCTGAAGCATTAACAGATGCCGTTGCACCAGAAATCGTACCGCCATTGGTGATAGAATTGTTTTCACCGCTTCCACTATTCCCGATGAGAATACCGACATCGTCGCCAGAGATTGTCGCACCTGCATTATTGGTGATCGTAATACCGTCACCGTCAAGGTCGATACCGGCCCCGCCGCCTGTGGCACTTATGAGGCCACTATTGACGATTGCGCCGGCATGGTCCGCCGTTAAAATTATTTCATTACCAGCCCCATCTAAAATGGCGGCATTGCTTGTATCGGCAGCACTTAGGGATATATCTGTAATTCGGATTGCATTTGCGCCGCCCGCACCCAGAATGGAACCGTCCGCTGTATTAGTGATCGTACCAAGGAAAACAGCATCATCTTCAAAGTTGATGGCAGCATTTCCATTTCCGTTGTCGTCCATAGTGGGTGTTATGCCCGCTGATTGGATTGTACCGCTATTGTTAACCGTTAAATTGACAATGCAATTCACGGACTGCGTAGCGACCGCAGCGCCAGCCGAGTCAAAAGCTTCGAGACATTCCCGGTTTAAACCACCTGTGTTACCGGGGTTACCGGCAATATTGATTGCATCATTGTCGTCGCCGACAGGGCTGTCAACAGTTTCAATAAGGCCTGCATTATCAATGACGATAGTTGGGAAATCGGCCGTAGCATTAGGTGTGCCAACATCGGGCGGATCATCAAAGCCGTCAGCGAGCAGCAGTTCAATCCCGATTGCGGGCCCGCCACCATCGGCACGAATGATACCTGTGGCCGTATTGTTAACTGTGTTCAGATCGCTGTCTGTATCACGGTCGATATATAGGGCGCCTTCTTCCGCTGCTCCGCCGATGTTTTCGATTAAACCGGAATTATTAATGGTGGATTCGTCACCTTCCAGAAAGATTACGCCGTTTACGCCTCGTAATTCGGCACCATCAGCAATATTTACGACTAAAACATTCTCAGAATTATCCTGAAAAATGACGTTGTCCTCGTCACTTGTATCGGTGTTAGCTAGAATTGAACCGGCTGCAATATTAATGGTGACATTGTCCTGAGAGTCATTCTCAAGCACAATATTATCCCCACTGGATGTGGTACAGGTTGCGTTGACATCAATATTAAGGACGGAATCAGCGCCGGGGTTGGAAATATTAAAATCCGAGCAATCGTTAACAGCTGTTTGGGCATTTGCGACGGACGATAAGCTAAAACAGGCTAAAATTGGCAAAAGTGAGCTTGTTGCCAAGGCTTTTTTCGAAAGTCTCTTCGTCAAAGCTTTATCTGTAGGCCTTGATTTTTGAATTTGGTTTGAGGATTTAATTAGAGGCATGTTTTCTCCCGCGTTAGAATGCATCTTTCCAGATAGAGGTGTGTTTACGTACCGTTTGCATATCCGCCTTGCGGGGGTATGCTCAGATTTAGGGGAAGTCATGAAAATCGGCGTTTTTTATTTCGGCTCTTTTTCAAATTTTTATACTTCGTTTTTCTGATGGTCGTGTTATAAATGCCTTACCTGAAATATTATAGTTAATAACATTATAGGTCTGTGCGCGATTGTCAATCAATTTTATATACCAATTAATTTAATTGGTATTTCCATCTTTCGTCACTATTTTGCGTAATGATTCTAAAATTCTGGAATAATGCTTACATTGCAGAATCAATGCGCAATACGCTATCGGGAGCTAAGAAAAATGCTAGGTTTGGCTCTAAATATATGATTTTAATGTGTTTTATTAGTGTTTTCAAGGCAAAATTGCGACTGTTTTTCTGATAAAATAAAAATTTTGCTTTTCATTTCTAAAAAAATCGGTATATGCAATGAGAGGGAGTTCTCTAAATTGGTATAATTGTATATGGCTGAAAAACGTCTTTATCATAAAGTCGCAAATCAAATTTTGGAACTTATAGACTCCGGAATTTTCCCACCGGGTAGCCGATTGCCCGGTGAGCGGGATTTGGCTGAAAAGTTCGGGGTGAGCCGTGTGGCCGTGCGTGAGGCGGAGATTTCTCTGCAGGCTCAAGGGCGACTTGAAATAAAAGTGGGTTCAGGCGCTTATGTGCTCGACGGCAGTAATGCAAACCTAAAGGGATTACCTAAAGTCGGGCCGTTCGAATTGACGGAAGCCCGCGCCTTGTTTGAGGCTGAGGCCGCTGCCTTGGCGGCGCCGATAATCACGGATGAAGTCATTGAGGAGCTGGAAGATTATATTGAGATTATGTCAGGCAAGATAGAGAGTGACATGACGCCAGACGAAGCCGATGCAGCCTTTCACAATACGATAGCCCGCTCCACCAATAATCATGCGATTATGTTTGTGATCGATAGTATGTGGCAAATGCGAACCGAGGCGTCTCAATTGCAACGCGTTTACCGAACCGTATGCGATAAGGATTCCAGCCATCGCGAAGATGAGCATATGGCCATTTTGGAAGCTTTGAAAAAGAAAGACTCCTCTGGGGCGCGGCAAGCAATGCGCGCGCATTTTACCCGTATGATTGATGCTCTTCTAGAGGCAACCGAAGAAGAGGCTTATCAAGAAGTAAAGCGTAAAGCCTCTGAAAGTCGGGCCCGGTATCACATAACCAAGCAACTCGTTTAATAAAGTTATACCAATATAGCAAATTGGTATAATATATTGGTTGACATTCCTCTCTTAAACTTCGATATTTTAATTCTACGATAAGTGGAACTTAGATTCCAAGATAAAGGGAAGAGATAGGTCATATGGTGTTCAAGCGTAAGTCTTCGCGTATTTCGTCTGCTTCATATCTGGTTGCGTTTACCGCTTTAGCAATTTTGCCTCTCTCAGCCTGTGAAAGTTCTGGGGATAGTCACGCCATTTTAGTTGAAGATCAGCAGGCTTATTTTGACGCGGTGGAAAATCTTGAACCGGGCGATACAATCACATTGGCTAATGGTGTCTGGGAGGATTTTGAAATTCTCTTTACGGGTGAAGGCACTCAAGACGAGCCCATCCGATTAACGGCAGAGACAAAGGGCGAGGTGATCTTGTCGGGTCAGTCCAATTTGCGACTGGCGGGGGATTATCTGGAAGTCTCGGGACTTGTCTTCAAAGATGGGCATACACCGACACAGGAAGTTATCAGTTTTCGACGTAACAAAAATGATCTTGCGAATAATTCCCGTGTAACTGAAGTCGTTATTGATAATTTTAATCAGGTAGAGCGACAGGAAGCCGATTTTTGGGTCATGATGTATGGCAAAAACAATCGGTTTGACCATAACCACCTTGTTGGCAAGCGCAATAAAGGCGTGACAATGGCTGTGCGGTTAAACACGGAAAGTAGTCAGGAAAATCACCACAGAATTGATCATAATTATTTTGGCCCGCGGCCCATTTTGGGTTCAAATGGCGGGGAAACATTGCGTATAGGTACAAGTCATTATTCTTTGACCAATAGCCATACGGTCGTTGAAAATAATTATTTTGATCGCTGCGACGGTGAACTTGAAATCATTTCCAGCAAATCGGGTAAAAACATTATCCGCAACAATACTTTCTTTGAGTCGCGCGGCACGCTGACTATGCGTCACGGTAATGATACGCTTGTTGAGGGGAATGTCTTTTTTGGTAACGGGGTCGATCATACTGGCGGAATTCGCGTTATTAATGCCGGGCAAACCATCCAGAATAATTACATGGAAGGCTTGAAAGGGACACGTTTTGGCGGGGCTTTGGTTGTGATGAACGGCGTGCCTAACTCTCCGATTAATCGCTATCATCAGGTTAAAAATGCCCGTATTGAAAATAACACCCTCATAAATAGTGATAATATTCAACTAGGTGCAGGGAGTGATAGCGAACGTAGTGCTATACCTGTTGAGAGCCAGTTTGCGCAAAACTTTATTTTCAATGAAGATGATCGCGACGTTTTCACCGTCTATGATGATATGTCCGGCATTGATTTTAAACAAAATATACTGGCCTCTGCCGCGCTACCAGAGTTTGCATCGGGATTTGAAAAGCAAAGCGTTACCATGACCCGTGCTGGAAACGGGCTTTTATATCCGTCTGGTGATGTAGAAGCAGGGATATCGCGCGACCTTGCGGTGACTAAAAAGGACCAAACAGGCGTGGCATGGTATCCAAAAAAGGAGCCTATTGTTCCCTTTGGATCTGGAAAGACACATTCTATCGAAGCCCAAGATGGCCTCTTATTTAAGACTTTGAGAGCGGCGGAGGCAGGCGATGTTATCTCGCTTGCGCCTGGTCATTATGTTGTTCGGAAATTTTTGAAACTCGACAAGCCCGTAACCATAAGAGGTGAGGGCGAAGTAAAGCTCACATTTGAGCGCTCCGCCTTATTTGAAATTCTCGACGGCGGCAGTTTGCAGCTGATAAATCTTGATATTTCAGGCGAAGATAGCCCGGATTATGCGGGCAATTCCGTTATCCGTACCAGCCCTTATTCTATGTTGGAAAATTATCGTCTCGAAATTATTGATAGTAAAATATCTGATATGGACACTAATCATTCTTTCAATATTGTTACTGCTAGTAAGGGTACATTTGCCGATAATATACGGATTGAAAATTCTAGTTTCGAGAATGTTAGCGGCGCTATTTTACAGCTAGACCGAGAAGATGATGATTACGGCATTTATAATGCTGAATATCTCACCATTAAGGATTCAAGCTTTAAAGATATTGAAGGTGATATTGTCGATTATTACAGAGGCGGACGCGATGAAAGTACTTTTGGACCGCACTTCCTATTAACAGAATCGTCCCTTGAAAATATAGGTAAGGGCAGCCGGAATAAATCAAAGTCTTCCCTTTATCTGCACGGTGTTCAGGTGAGCGATATTTCGGGCAATAGTTTCAAAAATGTCGAGCCTTTCCTGATTAATCATACGGTTGGAGAGCCCAAGACAAAAATCTATGAAAATGATTTTGTATCGACTAAGGGGCCAAAGGTATTTGAGTTAAATAGTGGTCTGGAGCCTACGGCTCAGATTTCGGATAATACGGGTTTGTAAATATGGGTTTTAAAACACATATTGCGGCCTGTTTAATGAGCTTTGGGTTCCTTGCTTCTTGTTCGGGAGAACCGACGCAGTCCGTTAAAAGACAATATCAGGGCCCGGATTTTGATCAGGTTTTACTCGCGGCCCAGAGCCGAATTGACGCTTTGGATGCGCAAAGCATAGCCATTCCTGTTCCTAAGGATGCGGGCGGTGGGTATACGCATGAGCAGCATAAGAATAATGCAAAGCTCATTTATGATTCTGCCCAGCTTTATAAACTAACCGGCAAGGCAGGCTATGCCGAGTTCGCCACAAAGCTTATGACGTCCTATGCCGATTTATACCCCGCTTGGGGCATTCATCCGGCCAAGAAAGAGCAATCGCCCGGTCGTATGTTCTGGCAAAACCTCAATGAAAGTTGGTGGCTTGTCCACGTCGCTCAGGGTTACGGGGCTGTTAAAGACCAGTTAAACGATGAGACCCGCGCGCATATAGAGACGAATTTATTGCGCAATATGGCAGATTTTCTTTCAAAAGGCTCACCCGAAACTTTTGATAAAATACATAATCACGGCACATGGGCCACAGCAGCGGTCGGTTTAACAGGATTTGCCCTTGGCGATGATGATTACGTGGATCAGGCTTTGATGGGATTGGATAAATCGGGCGAGGCCGGTTTTCTCAAGCAAATGGATGTGCTCTTTTCACCCGACGGCTATTATAATGAAGGGCCTTATTATCAGCGTTATGCCTTAATGCCCTTTGTTGTTTTTGCGCAAGCCGTTGACGAAAATAAACCGGAAAAGAATATATTTGCCCATCGTGACGGTATTCTGAAAAAGGCCATTTATAGCACTATTCAGCAAAGCTATGGCGGGCTTTTCTTTCCGATTAATGACGCGATTAAAGATAAGGATATTGCGACAACCGAATTGTTATACGGCGTATCCATTGCCTATGATCTTAGCCAAGACCCCGGATTATTATCCGTTGCCCACGCCCAAGGAAAATTTGTGCTGACGCCGCAAAGCCGGGCTGTTGCGCAAGATTTAGTTGCAGGCAAGGTCGAGCCTTTTAATTACCGTTCAATGCGCCTGTCTGACGGACCGGACGGGAAAAACGGGGCGCTTGATATTTTGCGTGCCTCCTCTGATCCAGACGACCTCACAGTGGTTATGAAAAACACCTCTCAAGGTCTTGGACACGGACATTTCGATAAGATGGGTCTGCTGGTTTATGATCGCGGCTATGAGATATTAAGGGATTACGGGGCCGCCCGCTTCTTGAATATTGAGGCCAAATATGGCGGGCACTATCTGCCGGAAAATAATTTATACGCCAAACAAACCATTGCCCATAATGCTCTGGTTGTGGATGAGGTCAGTCATTTTAAATCAAATACAAATACCGGTAATAAATTCGCACCCCAATTAGGCCCTTTTCAGGGTGAGGGCGCTGTTAAAATTGCCTCCGCCGAAATAGATACGGCTTATGATGATGTAAGCTTAAGCCGGTCTGTAGCAATCATAGAGGACTATGCTTTATCAGCCCCTGTGATTATTGATCTGGTTGAGGCACATGCCGATAAAACCCATCAATATGATCTACCCTTCCATTATAATGGTCAGCTGGTGGAAACCAATTTTGACGTACAGGCCATTTCAAGCGAACGGGCTTTGCTGGGCCAAAAAAACGGATATCAATATCTCTGGAACTTGGCGGAAAGCGCGGCAACAGACGGCTTGTCTCAGATTACCTTCTTGAAGGATAGGCGGTTTTATACCGTAACGTCATCTGTGCCGAATAATACAAAAGTCATCTTTGCGGAAACTGGAGCCTCTGATCCGAATTTCAATTTACGCCGCGAGCCAGCCTTCATTTTACGGAGTCGTTCAGATGACGGCGTGTCTTTTGTTTCCGCCATTGAACCTCACGGAGAATATAACCCGACGGTCGAATATACACGTGATAGCCATAGCCTGATAAAATCTGTGAGTCATTTTGAAAACGGCCCCGATGAATTCGTGCTTTTGGAAACGAAAAGCGGAGAGGTGATCGGCTTGGGGATTTCCGGGGATGTTGACCCAGAGAAAGCACATAGTGTCACGGTAAATGGCCGCGAAATGCAATGGTCCGGACCGCAACACCTGTTTCACTCTAACGCCCATAAACAGCACTATAACGGAGGCACTTAATATGCAAAGTCCACATTTCCTTTTTGGAGATCGCGTTGAAATGGAGGATGTCGATCCTGGCATTAAACGCCAAATACTCGGGCATAATGATGATTTGTTACTCGTGAAAGCGGTGTTCGAAACAGGTGCCGAAGGCTATCAACACGAGCATTACCATTCACAGGTAAGCTATATTGAAAGCGGTGTGTTTGACGTGACGATTGATGGTGTAACGACCCGGCAAAAGGCGGGGGATAGCTATTTTGTGCCGCCTAATATACGTCACGGGGCTATTTGTGTAGAGGCGGGCGTTTTACTGGATATGTTCTCCCCTATTCGGGAAGATTTTTTTGAGGATTATAAGAAGGGGCCTAGCTCATGATGAAGGGGAATTTAAGATGGGCTGTTGTTGGCCTTGTCGCATTGGCGACCGTTATCAATTATATTGACCGCGGTGCTTTAGGCATTTTGTGGCCTGAAATTAAAGCAGAATACAACTTTTCAAATCAGGACTATGCCAATATTTTTGGTGTGTTCGTTTTGGCTTATGCTTTTGGGCAAACTATTTTTGGTAAGATTTTCGATTGGCTCGGAACACGGATCGGATTTGTTCTCTCAATCGGTGTTTGGTCTATTGCAACCGCACTCCATGCTTTGGGTTCAAGCGTGCTGACCTTTCAAGTCTTTCGCGTTTTGTTAGGTGTTTCTGAAGCAGGTAACTGGCCAGGAGCGTCGAAAGCAAATGCGGAATGGTTTCCCGTCCATGAGCGCGCTCTCGCACAAGGTATATTTAACTCCGGTGCGGCCATAGGCGGTATTCTTTCGCCAATTATATTGGCGTTATTAGCTGCATTCATGGGATGGAAAGCCATCTTTATCGCGATTGGTGCTATTGGTCTGCTGTGGCTTATACCTTGGCTGATCATTTACAAAGCCAAGCCAGAGGATCATCCTTGGCTTGATCCTAAAGAGCGTGAATATATTCTCTCTGGTCAGTTGGTTAAAACCGATGATGGAGAAGAGGAATCTGACTATAACCCGTCAACGACTGAAATGCTCGGCCGTAAAGAAACTTGGGGGGCTATTCTACCGGCCATGTTTATCGATCCTATTTGGTGGTTATTCGTTGCGTGGATTCCGATTTACCTCATTGATAGTTTTGGATTCAACGTCAAAGAACTTGGCCTCTATGCTTGGGTGCCATATGTCGGCGCGATGTTTGGAGCGTGGTTTGGCGGTCTCTTAGCGCAAAACTTGCTGGGTAAAGGCTGGACAGTGAATAAGACACGTAAGTTTGTTATTACCTTAGGTGCGGCGATTATGATCCCAGCTCTGCTCGCTATGTCTGTTGCGTCTACGCCGATTTTGGCTGTTTTAATTATGGCGCTCATTCTGTTTGGGTTCCAAACGGCCATCGGTAATGTTCAAACGCTTCCAAGTGACCTTTACAGTTCGAAAGCTGTTGGGTCATTGGCCGGCTATGCCGGGACAGCGGCTAAACTTGCTGCGGCTGGATTGGTTTGGGTCGTGCCCATCATTACCACAGAGAGTTATATGCCAGCCTTTATCATTGGCGTCGCACTCGCTGTTTTAGCGGTCTTAAGTGTCTGGATTTTAATTCCAAAAATTGAACCTCTTAAACCACGGTAGCCTCGCTACTAAATTCAAATAAACTCTAACTCGAATTAACTTATTAACTACAGGAAAATTAAATGAGTAATCTTAAAGGTAAAACAGCGATCGTAACAGGCGGTTCTCGGGACATTGGACGTTCATGCGCAGTCAAGCTTGGACAAGAAGGCTGCAATGTGGTCGTTAACTTCAACTCAAATCAGGCGGCAGCCGATGAAACCGTAGCAGCCGTTAAAGCGGCAGGCGGCAAAGCGACCGCCGTCAAAGGCGATATGACAAAAAAGGCGGACGTTGAAAGCCTTATCGCCCAAACCCAAAAAGCATACGGCAAGGATATCGGTGTGCTTGTCAATAATGTTGGAGGTTTGATTGCGCGCAAGAAACTGCCTGAGATGGACGAGGATTTTCTTAATGAGGTTATGTTCTTGAATTTCAATTCAACTTTCCTGGTAACACAGGCCGTAGTGCCGCATATGCCATCAGGAAGCTCCATCGTAAATCTGGCCTCATTGGCTGGACGTGACGGCGGCGGCGGCGGCGCAAGTGCTTATTCAGCATCTAAAGGTGCTGTCATTACATTTACCCGTTCAATGGCTAAGGAACTTGGTCCGCAAGGTATTCGCGTAAACGCACTTTGCCCGGGTATGATCGATACGACGTTCCATGATACATTTACGCCGGACGCCGCGCGTAAAAATCTTGAAGCCAATGTTCCTATGCGTCGTCAAGGCCATCCTGATGATTGCGCGGATACGGTTGTATATCTGGCTTCTGATAAGTCTTCTTATATTACCGGTGCAAATATTGATATTAATGGCGGCCTGTTCTTCTCGTAAAATTTTTACGAATGTAAGATCGGTCCCAGACGTCAATGGCGGGCATGCCTCGCCAACTATACTTAACTGTTCAAAGCTTTTCAGGCTTTGATGTGATAGCAACTTACGCCGGTTTTGGCGTGAGATAGGAGGCTTTGACTTTGTCAGAGCGTGATTTAATTTTTCGAGTGTCTTGGGTAGAGGGTCTCGCCCTAAGGCATCAGAAGTGGAGATAATTTAGGACTTTATCATGACGGACTTTTTGACTTTTGGTGAAATTATGTTGCGCTTACGGGCGCCGGGCTTTGAACGTTTTTTCCAGAGCCCACAATTGGAAGCAACATTTGGGGGCGGTGAGGCCAATGTGGCTGTGTCGCTCAGTAATTATGGTCTGGATGCCGGTTTTATTTCGGCCTTGCCGGATAATGATATTGGGCAGCATGCGATTAATGCGCTGCGTGCTTTAGGTGTTGAGACGAAATATATAAAACGGCAGGGTGAGCGCGTGGGTATATATTTTCTGGAAACAGGGGCTAATCAACGACCGTCCAAAGTTATTTATGACCGGGCGCATTCGTCTATCAGTCAATGCAAGCCGGGCGATTTTGATTGGGCCAAAATTTTCAAAGGGACCAAATGGCTGCATATAACCGGGATTACGCCGGCTTTGACGCAAGATAGCGCTGATCTGTCTCTTGAGTGTTTAAAGGCGGCCCAGAAAGCCGGTGTCACTGTCTCTTGCGATTTTAACTTCCGCGGTAAGCTCTGGAAATATGGCAAGAGCGCGCCAGAAGTCATGCGCGAGCTTGTCAAATATGTCGATGTCGGTATTGCGAATGAGGAAGATTGCCAGAAATCACTCGATATCTCTGTGGATGTTGACGTTGAGAGCGGGCATCTGGATACAAGCAAATATGAAGCCCTGTCTCAGAAAGTGCTCGATATTTATCCGAATATGTCGACAATTGCGATCACTTTACGTGAAAGTATAAATGCTAATCGCAATGGATGGTCAGCTTGTATGCGGGACCGCGAGAACGGGTTCTTATTGTCCAAACATTATGATCTGACAGATATTGTTGACCGTGTTGGCGGCGGGGATAGCTTTGCTTCGGCCTTTATTGCGGGTTTGAACTTATATGAAGACCGCCAACAATCTCTCGAATTTGCTGTTGCAGGATCTGCGCTTAAACATTCTGTACTGGGTGATTTTAATCGTGTGTCTAGAGGCGAGGTTGAGAACCTGATGGGCGGCGATGGGTCGGGTCGGGTACAACGATAATCAGCGGTCTTTTTTTGGGAGCGACCGCTAGCCAAAGAGACTGTGCATTGACATATCATTTGATAGTCTGAACCCTGTAAGGGGTTCAGACTTTTTATTGGCCCCCACGTTGAGCCAGATGATTATTTTACGATTTCATTCGAAAATTCTTCAAATTCATGTATGAATATCGTCTTATGAACGATACAAGCCCACGTTTCGAACTTTCCGTTTTTATTCCTGCAATTTTTATTACCGGTCTTATAGGGCTGGGCTTTGTCTTTGCCTCTGACTTTATGACCTCTGTCACGGCTAAAGCCAGAGCGATGGTTACGACGAATTGGGGGTGGTTATATCTTTTATTCGGGCTGTTTGCATTGATTTACTGTCTTTGGCTGTCATTGGGGCGGTTTAGCGATGTCAAATTTGGGGCTCCGGATGAGGCCCCCGAATTTAGTACGCCACATTGGGTCTCGATGATGTTCACGGCCGGTATTGGTGCCGGTCTGGTAACATGGGCTTTTGGGGAACCGATATATTACATTCAGTCCCCGCCTATGGGTATAGAGCCTTTATCAGATAAGGCATATGAATGGGCGCATATGTATCCTCTTATTCATTGGGGGCTTTTACCGTGGGCGTTTTATGCGGTTGCGGCCGTACCAATTGCTTATGGTCTTTTTGTTTTAAAACAGCCCTATTTGCGTATCAGCGAAGCCTGTGATGCCGCTTTGCCAAAGCGTGGAAAATCAAGGCTCAAAACTATCATCGATATTTTTATTATTCTCGGCATTGTGGCGGGAACGACCACATCTCTGGGCATTGGTGTGCCTCTTCTATCAGCCCTTGTGACGGAGCTAACGGGCGTTGAAGATAATTTCGTGATGAAATTTTTGATTTTAGCCGTCTTAGTTTTAATTTTTGGGGTTTCAATATTTCGGGGTCTAAAACGTGGTATTCAAATGCTCGCAGATATCAATATGGCCTTAGCCGGACTATTACTTTTTATCCTACTTTTTGTTGGACCGACCCTTTTTATCCTCAATATTTCTGTAAATAGTTTGGGCCTTATGCTGGATAATTTTTTCCGTATAATTTTATGGACGGACCCGGTGACGGGCTCGACCTTCCCACTGGATTGGACGGTGTTTTACTGGGCATGGTGGTGGGCCTTTGCGGCTTTTGTGGGACTTTTCGTAGCGCGTATTTCACGCGGACGCACAATCAGACAGGTTGTTCTGGGTACAATTTTGTGGGGCTCGCTGGGGACTATAGGCTATCTGGCTATAGCGGGGGGGTATGCGTTGCATTTGCAAAAAACCGGTGTTTTGGATTTGACGCAAATATTAGCGCAAGATGATCTTTATGGGTTAACGGCCAAGATTGCCGGACATCTGCCCTTTGGAAAGCTTAGCCTGACTTTCTTCCTTATTGTTTGTCTGATTTTCTATGCCACGACCATGGACTCTGCTGCCTATATTGCAGCAAGTGTGTGTTCCAAGGAAATCAAACTCGACCAAGACCCAGTTTTATCGCTGCGTATCATATGGGTAGGAATTTTATTTCTAATGACCTTGGGTACGGTTATCTCAGATAGTCTTGATACGGTTATGTCGATAACAGTTATCGGGTCTTTGCCTTTACTGCCTATTGTCATGTTGATGTGTGTATCGCTTAATCGGCAACTCACACAGAATGTCAAAACATAGGCAAGGCGGTTTCAAAGGGCCTAACTGCGCCAGTAAAGCGTTTTGGCTTTGACAGGATTAATGAAATCGCGGTTTTGTTTTCTCGATAAGGCCCATTCTTTCTTGAGGTTGAAATACCATTTCGCCTGTGTGTCGGCGTCTTCGATAAACATGAGGGTGGGGCCATATTTCAACCCCTGCTGCTGTAGTGCCACCATCTCTGCATCTTGGCGTAAAAAGCGCCGGGCAAAGTGACCCAGTAAGGGCGAGAGGATTTTAAAACTCAAAATATCTGTAAAGAATATTTGGCGAATATGGCTACTGTTTTCGTCAATCGGTGTGACGGATGTGAAAGATAAGAGCGTTTTTTTGCCTACAGTTATGGTTTCCGTACGAATGCCAGGCAAAGCAAAACGAATCTCCGTCACAGGTTTGCCGCCGAGTAATTTATAGGCAAAGCTATTTGACGAAGGCGTATGGGCACACATGGTAAAACCTAACGGGCTGGGCTTAAAGGCTTTGGCTTTTTCATGTATGGAGGCTTTGGTGCGCCACCACCATTGTTGGTGCACATATGGCCCGTGTGCGGGGTCCATCAGACCGATTACGCCGTGATCGACATGACAGTCTAGAGCTATAGTATCGTCCAGAACGGCTTTACCTGTTGCGAATTGGAAAACGGGGGGAGACGTTTCCGGTTCACCTTTTTCGTTTTTATCAGAGCCAATATACACCCAGATCAAAGCACCGGTTTCTTTGACAGGAAAAGTGCGGACTTTGATTTTTTCCGTGTCTATATGTTGGTCTTGCGTGAGGGCAGGAATAAACTGGCAGGTCCCGCTACGGGTTGCAAATGTCCATCCATGGTAGGGGCATTCCACAGTGTCTTGCGCGGTGAGTTTACCAGCTGATAAGGGGGCTGCGCGGTGCGGACAAATATCGCTGAGCGCAAAGAGGCTACCGTCCTTGCGACGCCCAATATTTATGGGCTGCCCTGCAATTTCACGGCGCATCATATTGCTGATTTTAATATCGCTACTCAGCCCGGCGAAATACCATATGTCCAAGACAAAACTCATAGTGCCTCATAACGCGGCAATAAGGTTTGGGCAATTGGTTCAAGTCCTATTTCAAGGCAAGTGCCAAGACCTCATCCGGGCTTAATCCCTTATCGCGTAAGCTTCTAATTGTCGTATCCTGATTGCGTTTTGACAATTTCCGGCCAGTTTTATTGCGCAGAACGTCATGATGAAAATAGACGGGTTCAGGCCACCCCATGAGTGTTTGCAAAATACGGTGATAGGGTGTTGTCTCAAAAAGATCGACCCCGCGAATAACATGGCTGACTTTTTGCCACGCGTCGTCATGTGTAACGCAGAGATGATAAGATAGCCCGATATCGCGGCGGATGATAATTTCGTCTTTGAGTTTATTCCACGCAATTTTATGGCGACCCTTAAAGACCGGCCCTGTTTCTTCAAAACTGAGATCGCCAATGATTTCGTGACATTTTTTTATATTAAGGCGGAAGGCCGGTTTGCGTCCGCTATCGATGTGCGTCTGATACTCGGACTGGCTTATAGGGGCAGGGCCATGACTTGTCTCGAGCGCTTTACGACTTTTAAAACAGGGATACAAAATGGATTTGTCCTGCAAGCTTTCAAGCGCGCTTTGATAGGCTGAAATATGCTCGCTTTGAATGCGTACAGGGCTTGGCCATGAGAAACCCAGCCAAGCAAGGTCCTCATATATAGCCCGGCTATAGTCAGTTCGGCATCTTGTGTGGTCAATATCCTCGATGCGAAGCAGACATGTATAACCCGCCTGAAAGGCAATATAAGCGGCGCGTGCATGTCCTAAATGCAATAACCCGGTCGGAGATGGCGCAAACCGCGTGATCATTATGAGAGAAGACCCCTAAGAGTGAAACTTTTATGATGATAGCATAAAAGGACAAAGTTTATAGGTGCGTTATATATAACTAACCCTTTAAGTTGGAACGGTTTTTATCTGTTTGGCGATTTATCAAATAAATACTTAAAAACGTAAAATTTTGACATTTCAAACTGGAAAATATTCAAAAATAGCGTATATTTAGCGTGTATTTGGTTTTTCTGAATACAGCGGAAGATCGTTTGCCCACATCAGCGATCTTCCGCAATTTTCTTCTTTTTTATAATATCCTTTTGATCCGTAATCACGCGAAAAAGCCAAACCGTCCCCTTTTAAACTTTTATAGTTCGGGGCGCGAAGATTTGTTTAAGCCGCCTATCCAACGGGGAGGGTAGCCCCAGGATTTGTGCGGCTATAAAGTCCCCTAATAAGGGGGCAAAGACAAACCCGCGAGACCCCAGACCGCTCAGTATCCAAATACCTTCTGCTGTCTGGCCTGCGCGCGGTAAAGTATTAGCAGTTGTGACACGTATGCTGGCGCGGGATGGTCTACTGCTGGGTTTGAGGTCATAGCCCATAGTCTGTCTAAAAGCGCTGAAATTATATTCGTCGCTTTTCTGATTGACTAGGTAAGGGTTTTTATAGCCCAATCGGTCATGTGTGGCGCCGAGCAGAATATTGTCCTCGAGCGGTAAGGCATATCCCCCATAGGTGACTGGGCGCGTCAAACGCTTATCGGCCTTGGCCCAACTTAATTGCCCGCGTGAAAACCGGAAGGGCTCATCATTTTCTTTAGCAAAATGCCGTATGTCTGCCCCCGCGCATAAAATGATATGGCTGCCTTGTCCGATACAGGTATTGTGTGAGTCAAAAACATTCCACGTTTTATCTATTTTTTCATAGCGCGTAATATTTGCTGTTCTTATCTCAATATTCCGGGTCAGATAGGTGATCGCCGTTTTGGGGTTTATAACGCATGAGGAAATCAGATTAAGGTCATTGCCGGACAGGGTCATATGGTCGGACGACAAAGCTGCTTGACCGACGAGCTTTTTAAACCGTTCCGTGTCTTTCGCGCTAAGAGATTTGTGAATTATGGACCGCGTGGTAATCGCATTACATTGCGCAAATATTTCACAGGCATAGAGAAAACTCGCTAGAAAAAAACGGCTCTCAGCTCTATCTTGTAAGTCTAATCGAGGCTTGATGAGGGCAGCGGGATTCCCGCTTGCGGCCTGTAAATATTGCGGGTCTTTTTCATATAGGATGGGTGATAGGCCGTAGCGTTGCAAGGCGTAAGCGAGGCTGGCCCCGGCAATGCCGCCACCTATAATAATCGGAGATATGTGGGTTTGATCGTTTCTAAGCGCGACAGAGCTTGGCGTTTTGCCGGCATATTTAGCTTCAAGACGGTGACGTTTTCGGCCAAAGCCCGGTTTTTTCTCAACATCAAACCCGGCTTTTGCTAGAGCTTGTCTGACCTGTCCTGCCACAGAAAAGCTCGCAAGACGGTTTTCTTTATGGCTGAGGCGCGCCAGAGCATCCATAACATCTTGGCTCCACATTTCGGGATTTTTTGCCGGACTGAACCCGTCTAGAAACCAGCTATCTATTCGAGCGTCAAGGGCGTTGAGCGCGGGCACAATATCATCGTGAATAAGGGTGAGTGTTACGTCTGGAGCAAGCCTAAGGCGGTGCAAACCTTTCACGCGTCCGGGCCATTGCGCGATGAGGCTTTGGGTCTTTGGTCCAAGTTCCGGCCAGTGGTGAAGGGCATGTTTCAATTCTTCGCGACTAAAGGGGTATTTTTCTACAGATACATAGTGTAAGTGACCGCCGGTTTCGCTTTGATCCCAGCTTTGCCACGTAGATAGGAAGTTTAATCCAGAGCCAAATCCCAGCTCGCCTATCGTGGAATGGAGCCTATTGCGCCACCGGTTCGGAAGATCGCATCCCTTTAAGAAAACGGCTTGGCTTTCTTCCAATCCGCCATCGGTACTAAAATAAATATCTTCAAATGCGGTGGCCGCCGGTACGCCGGGTCTGGACCAATCCAGAGACGGGGCAGGGCAAGCTGTTAGCGGGAGCGGGCGCTTCATATCTTTTTATAGAGTTATAAGGCCTGTCTGCCTATAAAAAACGCGCCTATGGGAGGCGCGTTTAAATTCGTTATTTGATGTGTAAAGAGGCTTATTTAGAGCCGTATGAATCCGCTTTGTCTTTAGCCACATCTTTGGCTTTGTCGACCATGGCATCCGCTTTGTCTGAGCCATAGCTTGCGGGATCTTTTGCACCGTCTACAGCGTCTTTGGCCTTGTCGACCATCGCGTCGGCTTTATCGGCCATAGCATCGACCTTGTCTGAACCATAACTCGCGTCTTTTGCACCATCAACCATTGCGTCTTTGGCATCTTTTGCACCGTCAACCATAGCATCAGCTTTGTCTGAGCCATACCCTGCTGCATCTTTTGCGCCGTCAACCATAGCATCTTTTGCGCCTTTAGCGCCGTCAACCATAGCGTCCGTAGCCCCTTTAGCCGTATCAACAGCAGCATTTGTGGCCCCTTTTGCACCGTCAACGACAGCACTTGTGGCACCTTTTGCGCCGTCAACCGCAGCGTTTGTGGCGTCTTTTGCACTGTCAACAACAGCACTTGTGGCGTCTTTGGCACTTTCAGCTGCACCTTTTGCAGCATCAGTCGCCTTCTCAGCAGCGCTACAGGCACCTAATGCAAGGGCCGTTCCTGCCAAAGCCATAATTAAAAAACGTGACATAAATCCTCCAAAAATAAAGTCCGATGGTCCTGATAGCACGAATGATTACAAAACCCTAATCATTTGCTGTAAAATGTCATAGGGTAATTTTCTTTATTAGTCAGCGTGTTAACAGACCGTTGTGCTTTACCGGGTTAATCACTCAATCCCAAGGAGTTTTTTGAGTTGTGCACGGGTTATATAGCCGTCCTGAGCATAACCATTATCGGCCTGCCATGCCCGTATGGCTTTTCGCGAATTCGGCCCGATTTGTCCATCAACCCCCTTTGTATCATAGCCAATTGATGTCAATTTCGCTTGTATTTTTTTGCGTTCTGAAAATGTTAGCGGTGTCTCACCCTTGGGCCAAGCCTTGCTTATAGTGGTTTTATTGTCAAAGGCATCGGCCAAGCTTGTTATACCCAAAACATAGCTTGTAGAGTTATTATAACGCTTTATCGCATCGAAATTTTTAAAAGTCAGAAGGGTTGGACCTGTCTCCCCAGCGGGTATCAAGAGTTTAGCACTTAGCTGGCGGGCCGCTTCGGACCAGTTGCGATTATTATAGGGTCTTACGCCGATAGCTTCCCATTCCCGGACAGTTTTATTGCGCCCATCGGCCAAAGAAAAATCAAAGCCCGTGGGGAGCTTGACTTCTGCTATGACGGGTTGGTTTGTCTGCCAGCCCGAACGTTTAAGGTAATGCGCTGCAGAGCCCAAGGCATCCCCGGCTGAGGACCATAAGTCCTTATTACCATTTCCATCAAAATCAACAGCGTAATCGCGAAAAGTCGTTGGTATGAATTGTGTCATACCCATGGCTCCCGCCCATGAACCGACCAACTGCTCGGGCTTTACAGCCCCGCTTTGCAATAAGTCGAGAACGGCAAATAATTGCTCGTCGCCGAATTTTTGGCGTCTCCCGTCAAAGGCAAATGTGGCGAGGGCATCAATTATATTATGACGTCCCAAAATACGCCCATAAGAGGTTTCGAGACCCCAGATTGCTGTCAGAATCTGGCGCGGTACGCCGTAACGGGCTTCAACCTGATCGAAGGTTGTGCGTGTTTCCGCTAGTTTTGATAATCCCTTATTGATGCGCGATTGCGATGCCGCCCCCTCAATATATGTCCAGACGGGTTTGACAAATTCGGGTTGTTTTTTATCGCGGTCGAGAGCGAGTGGATTAATTTGAGCCGCAGATATTAGACGGCTGACCTCTGTTCTATCATAGCCCTTATCAATGGCTCTGCGAATGAAATCTGTTTTCCACGCGTTAAATTTGCGAGCCATTTCAGGCGTAATATCACTGGATTGACTCGTTGATTGGGAGGGCGTGGTGAGCGTCTTGGCTGGTTTGAGACGCGGCACTACCTCATCGGGTGTGACGGCGCAGGCGGGCAAGACAGACAAAATCGCCAAGAAAGAAATAGCGTAAGGCTTTAAAAGTCGTGGTTTCCACATAGTGTCGCACTTAAACTGATTTTCCCTGGCTATCCAGACACAAAATCAGCTTAAATTAAGATTTGACTTCCCTTCAACACCCCCCTATATCGCATCAAATTCAAAAAACAGATGAAGGTGCGTCATGAAAGTTCGCAGCTCTTTAAAATCACTCAAGAACCGTCACCGCGATTGCCAAATTGTGCGTCGTAAAGGCCGTCTTTATGTTATCAATAAGACCGATCCTCGGTTTAAGGCGCGTCAGGGCTAGGCCTACGTCGCCAAGGTCGCGATTAGCGCTCTTTTCATTTTAAAACTGATAACGCCTCTTGTCAGATAAGACCGGAGGCGTCAGTGTATGTATATGTTCGGTTTTTTTCATAAAAAGACATTTGGCCCCTTATTTATTGCATTGGCTTTGGGGGTAGGACCAGTTCATAACGCTTTGGCACAAATTAGCGCTCCGCAAACACAGGAGAACCCTGCACCCCTCGTAGAACCAAACCCCGATGGGCCGCCAGCCCAAGAGGATATTCCTAGCATATTGCAGGCCCCTGACCCGAACGACATCGTGCCGCCCAAATCACGTCCCGATATTTCCGATCTCCTGCGCGAAAATCAAATATTAAAAGACAAAACACGCCAGCTTAAGGATGAAGAGGAAAAGCAGGGCGGCGATCTTCCGTTTGAAGACGGAGATGCGTCACTTGAGGTCGAACTTTCGAAAAAATCTGAAGAAACCGAAGATGAAGAGGCGTCTGAGCAACCCGATTATTCTCAACTCACCGAAGCCGAGGAGAGAACAGTGCGGCTCGATCTGTTATTTGAGCGCCTAGGTGTGGAAGAAGACGCAGAGAGCGCGAGCCTTATCGCGGAAGATATTTGGGCTATATGGCTGGAGTCCGGCTCCGCGACAGTCAATTATATTTTGCGGCGCGGGACAGCGGCCCAGAAACGCGGTGATGTAGACCTAGCCCGCCGAATGTTTGATCATGTCACCACCCTATCGCCGGATTATGCTGAAGGATGGTCCCGTTCTGCGCGTCTGGCGCTAGAGGAGAAAGATTTCAACCGGGCCTTTGTTGATGTGGGGCAGGCCTTGCTCCATGAACCCAGACATTTCTATGCGCTCTGGACCTTGGGGAATGTGTGCGAACAATTAGGTCTGCAAATGCAGGCTCTTGAGGCTTATAAAGAGGCGCATAGGCTGTATCCGGAATTGGCGGCTGTGAAAGACCGGCTTGGCTTAATCGAGCAACGTGTTGACGGAGATTTATTGTAGGACGGGGGCCCGATTTTCTATCGAATCGGTTATATAAAGGCAATATAAATAGGGCACAACGCCGCGTTAATCGCGAGTTCAGCCTAAAAAAGGTATAAATCTAATGACGATGAAGAAAATAACATTGAGTCTATTGGCGGTATTGGGCCTGACGGCCTGTCAGCCAAAAGTGCAAATACTGGCCCCCACGGAGCCAATTCGTATTGAGCTTAATGTTAAGATTGATCAGGAAGTCCGGGTTAGACTGGACGAAGATGTAGAAGAGTTAATTGCGGATAACCCGGATTTATTCTAGGAGAAACGATATGAAAATGAAGTCATTTCTTGCAAGCCTCGCCGCCTTTGCCGCCCTTAGCGGCGGAGCTGTAACGATTGTTAGCTTATCGGCAGCGCCCGCCATGGCCCAATCAGGTTCAAAGGCCATAGTAGATCAGGCCATTCGTGACGGCCTCGTTGGAGAAACCGCGGCTGGTTATCTCGAACTTGTTAGCGGTAATGCGTCTTCGGCAGTCGTGAATGCCATGCGCGAGATCAATATTGGTCGAAAGTCAGTCTATACAAAATTGGCCCGTCAGCAAAATGTAGCTGTAGAGGTTGTCGCGGCTCTAACGGGTGAAAAACAACTCGCAAAAGCACCGAGCGGATCCAAGATTATGGGAACTGATGGACGCTGGACGACAAAATAGGGTCGCCGTTTATACCGATTATCTGTAATTAGAGCGTCATTGGCGCACAAAAAAGGCCGCTTAAGAAGCGGCTTTTTACGTTTTATCTAGTCTGTAAGACAGGTCAGGTGTGCTTTACCGTCTGCGCGGTTTCTTTTTCATCGGAATAAGACCCTCGATTTGAGCGCGTTTACGGGCCAATTTACGGGCGCGGCGCACCGCTTCAGCTTGTTCGCGGACACGTTTTTCAGATGGTTTTTCATAATGTTTACGGGCTTTCATCTCGCGAAGAACACCTTCATTTTGAAGTTTCTTCTTCAAAGCGCGTAAAGCTTGATCAACATTGTTCTGTCTGACGTAAATTTCAACCATATGGTTTCAACTCTTTTCTATAAATGACTTGGCGGCTTGACTATCAAGCGCTTGATTTGGAGCGTCCTTAACGGGTGAAACCGTCAAGGTAAAGCAAGAATAGCGCTAAAACCCGTCTTTTGAGCGTTTTTTGCTGCCAGTATGGTGTTTATGTAACATATTTGGTATTCGCACAGGGGCAACTTCGCGACTGTGCTGGACGGTCTTGACCAAAAGCCCTAACAAAAAGGGGTGAGTTTTAGCGCTAAAGATAAATGATGATGGGTTTGAACCCATGGGTGATTTTGGCCATAGCCATAATTTTTGAAGTTATAGGGACTGTTCTTCTTAAACTCTCAAATGGATTTGAAAATGTCGGACTGGGTATCACAGCTATAGTTTTTTATATTTTCAGTTTCTGGTTTTTTGCGCCTGCCTTGAAATTTATACCGGCCGGGACGGCCTATGCCATTTGGTCAGGGATTGGTATTGCTTTGGTCACCCTTATTAGCGTTCTGTTTTTGGGCGATAGTTTGCGGCCTGTACAATTTGTATTTATCGCACTGATTTTGGCGGGTGTGGTAGGACTGAATTTAACCACAAAAGTCGTATAGGAAGCCTAAAGGAGGGCTAATAGGACCTGACCGGCAATGCAATCTTGTCCCACGGACTTACGTCTAAGACAGCTATTTATCAAAGATATTTTGCTAAATGGGGCCGTTCTGCCTATATCAGCTCTATGTTTGACGATCTCTATACACATGATGTGTTGGCGCTGTCTGCGACGTTGAAAAATACGCGCTTAGACGCGCCGCATGGCAGTGTGCGAAAAGTCTCAAAGCTCTGCGGGTCGTGGATTGAAGTTGATTTGAAAATTGACGGGGCCGGGGCTGAGGCGCGGGTCTCGGATTGTGCGCTTCGGATACAGGCGTGTGCTCTGGGTCAGGCCAGCGCGGCGATCTTGCAAGAAAATATTATCGGTGCCTCGCTGGTAGAGTTGCGTGAGGCGAGAGATACGCTTGAGGCCATGTTAAAATCAGACGAGGACGCCTCAAACAGTGCGCCGTCAGGGCGGTTTGCGCGTATTGAGATTTTGCGTGGTGTTCGCGCCTATCCGCCGCGCCATACCTCAACGCTTTTAGCGTTTAAGGCGGCCGTGCAAGCTTTTGAGACGGCGCTCGAAAGTGTCTAGGCTGTTTGTCTGGATATCTCTGGCTCTGCTATCCGTCTATAAGCTGTTTATTTCGCCCGTTTTATATTTTTTTGGTGTGCGGTGTCGTCATGAACCGTCTTGTTCGACCTATTCTCGGCAGGCTATTTCGCGCTTTGGTTTTTGGGCGGGTGGTTGGATGACATTAGCCCGGCTTTTGCGGTGTCAGCCTTTTGAGCGACTGGGGGCGACATCGGGGGTTGATAACGTGCCCAAACAGGTTAAAAAACCGCCTTTATGGGCGCCGTGGCGGTATGGCTTGTGGCGCGGAACGAATAGAGATTAAGTCGCAGAGATAATTAAAATGGTGACACTGACATTTCCAGACGGGGCAAAACGAGACTTCGAGCCCGGCATCTCCGCCCTAGAGGTCGCTAAAAGCCTGTCTAAAAGTCTGGCCAAAAAAGTTTTGGCAGCCAAGCTGGACGGCGTGCTTGTCGATGCAAGCCGTCCGATTGACGGTGATACATCGATAGAATTGATCACCGCCTCTGACCCTGAAGGCTTAGAGCTTATCCGTCATGATTGCGCGCATGTCTTAGCCGAGGCTGTCCAAGAGCTTTTCCCAGGCACGCAAGTAACAATTGGCCCTGTTATCGAGAACGGATTTTACTATGACTTTTCTCGCAAAGAGCCGTTTTCCGAAGACGACTTCGCCGCGATTGAAAAGAAGATGGCCTTTATCATTAACCGCAATGATAAATTTGAACGTCTGGTAATGGAGCGCGACGCCGCGATTAAAACGTTTAAAGATATGGGCGAGACTTATAAGGCCGAACTTATAGAAGACCTGCCCAAAGGCGAGACAATCACGATTTATAAGCAGGGAAAATGGTTTGATCTGTGCCGAGGCCCGCATCTGCCTTCAACCGGCAAAGTTGGTAAGGCGTTCAAACTTATGAAGGTGGCAGGCGCCTATTGGCGCGGGGATTCTTCGAAGGCGCAATTACAGCGTATTTACGGCACAGCTTGGGCCACGCAGGAAGAGCTAGACGCCCATCTCAAACAAATTGAAGAGGCCGAAGCCCGTGATCACAGGCGCCTTGGCCGTCAGCTTGATCTGTTTCATTTTCAAGAAGAAGCGCAAGGTCAAGCCTTTTGGCATGCTAATGGCTGGACGCTGTATCAGGCCTTGCAACATTATATGCAGAGACGCCAGCGCGAATATGGCTATCAGGAAATCAAGACCCCGATGTTGATGGACCGTAAATTCTGGGAAGCGTCAGGCCATTGGGATAAATACCGCGAGAATATGTTTGCCGCTGAAATCGCCGAGGAAGACAAGCTATTGGCGTTAAAACCGATGAATTGCCCCTGTCATATTCAGGTCTTTAATCACGGGCAAAAATCTTATAGGGATTTGCCCTTGCGCTATGCTGAATTTGGCTCATGTCACCGTTACGAACCGTCCGGGGCTTTGCACGGCCTGATGCGCGTGCGGGGTTTTGTGCAAGATGATGGCCATATCTTCTGTAAGCTTGAGCAGGTTACGGATGAGGTCAAAGCCTTTACGGAATTGCTAAAAAGTGTTTATGCCGATTTGGGTTTTGATGATGTTAAAGTAAAATTCTCCACCCGCCCTGACATTCGTGTTGGGTCTGAGGACTATTGGGACAAGGCGGAAACGGCGCTTAAAGCCGCCGCGGATGCGTCTGGACTTGAGGTCGAGCTTAATGAAGGCGACGGTGCGTTTTACGGTCCAAAACTGGATTTTGTGTTACGCGACGCGATTGGTCGGGAATGGCAAGCCGGTACGATTCAACTCGACCCGAACACGCCGGAACGTCTCAAGGCGAGCTATATTGGCGAGGATGATAAAAAACATACCCCGCTGATGTTGCACCGCGCTGTTTTAGGGAGTTTCGAGCGATTTTTGGGTATACTCATCGAGAATTATGCCGGCAAGTTTCCGCTCTGGTTATCACCTGTACAGGTCGTCGTTGCGACGATCACTTCAGATGCTGACGAGTATGCAAAACAGGTCGTTGAGCAGATGCAGGCTGCGGGTTTGCGCGCCGAGCTTGATCTTAGAAACGAGAAAATAAATTACAAAATTCGGGAATTATCCGCTGAACGTAAAATTCCGGTTATTGCGGTCGTGGGCCGTAAGGAAGCCGAAGATAACAAGGTGGCTCTGCGGCGCTTGGGTGGTCGCAATCAGGAAATCATGGATTTGAAGGCGGCCTGTCAGGATTTATCACATGAGGCGCTCCCGCCAGACTTAAAACGTCATGGTTAAAACGTCTCTGATTGGTGATAAAGTCCAGATCAGATGTGTTCTCGTCATTTTAGGCCTTATGCCAATTTTCGCGATAGCGGGAGGGCGGGGTATTCCATTGCTAGTCGCGATTGGCGGGGCTTTATGGCTTTGGTATAGTGCACGTAACGCAATTCGCACTCAAAAGCCGGGCGAGGCATTTTTAGACTTTATGTCGCGTCAACCCCAATGGATTTGGGGCCTTGCCGCTTTTTTGTTTTGGGCATGTCTGAGTACGTTTTGGTCAACATATGAAAGCCCTAAACTATTGAATAACGCTTTTATCGTGACCTTTGGCGCTATTTTATATTTCGCTTTTCAAAGACAGATAGGCTTTGCGATTGCACGGCGCCCCGCTTTGATGAAAAAGTTTATCCTCGGGATTACCGTGTTTTTATTATTTATCCTGTTTTGGGATATATCGACCCATTATGGTCTCTCCTTGTTTTTTGACCCGCTGGGGGACACCGAGCCCCCGGAGAAAAAACAGCTCGATCTTATCCAAAATACGAGTAATGGAATTTCCACTCTGGCGCTGTGTTTGCCCGCGGCTTTGACGATGATATGGACACAATCCAGGCGCGGAAAATGGATAGCAGGGCTTACCGCATTAGCGGCTCTCTATACAGCGTATTTGGGACAAATGGATAGTGTCGTGATCGCGATGATACTCGCTATTATCGTGATGGGGTTAGCGCGTGTCTGGCCGGTCTTGATGACTAAACTTGTTATATTCGCGGCTATGCTCAGTTGGGTTGCTGCGCCTATTTTGGGACATATCATTACCCGCTTACCACAGGCCCAGCAAAGCACTTTGCCGCAGTCATGGGAGCACCGCGCTAAAATATGGGCCTTTGTTGCGCAGAAAATTACGGAACATCCTATAGTCGGCCACGGCTTTGACATGTCGCGACGCTTTACAGGACTGATTGAAAATGCCGGTAGGCTAGATGGCTTGCCCATACTCTCTTTACATCCGCATAATGCGGGATTGCATATTTGGCTGGAGACCGGCTTTATCGGGATTATCTTGGCGTTGATCACGCTGTATTGGCTCGGACGGCATATTTTAACGCATGTTCGCGCTGATAGACATTATGCCGTCATAGTGTGCGGATTTATGATGATAGTTACTGTCATCGCCAATATTAGCTACGGCATTTGGCAGGAATGGTGGTGGGCGTCCATCATCTACGCATCGGCCTTTACCACGTTAAACCTGACGGACAACGGTCGCGAGGTGACGGGGGGCTAATTTGGCGTCGCCGGTTTTGGCTCGCAAGGATCGGCGCGCAGAACCGCGATTTCCACCTCTTTGCCCTTTGAGTAGTTTAGGCCTTGAACGATATCGATTTCTGTCCAGCACAGTTTCGCTTTCGTACCCGCATTGACCGCCTTGATCATAAGCTCGCGCGCGTCATCTGCTTTGCGGTCGAGTAGAACAATGGATTTGGGTATAAGGGTCAGCTTTGTAAAATCGACTTGATCGCCAAGGCGTGTGCTTTTGCCGAAATGATAGATCAGGCTGGGCTCGGTATAATGGGGCGAATAAAGTTTTTCACCGCCTGTAAGCGGCGTTTTTATATTGTTACGGGTAAAACTATCTCTCAGATTTTCGGTCACTAAGAGTGTTTTAAGCGAGGGTAATACGTGGCGATAACTTGCACCGCTTAACACGACGGCACAGGCTAGCATGGCCATAAAAGCCGGTGCGGCGCGTCCCGTCCAAAGACTAAAGCCGGCTGTAAGCGCCAATAAACCAGCAAGGCCTGCCACAAGGTAAAGACTGCGAGGTTCCGGCCCGTATAGGGTTTGGGCGATAAGCAAGATCGTGCAAATAAGTGTCGTAATGGCAAGAAAAATAAGACTGCTGATTTTGCGGCTGATTTTAAATCCGTCAACATAAAGCAATGTCATCGCTGCCGCACCGCACATAATCGCCAATGCGGGAAATAAAGGGAGGCTATAATGGGTGAGTTTTGTGGGTACAATTTCCAGAATAAGCCAGAAGGGTACGACCCAGCAACATAGCAATCTAATAAGCTTTTGTGTTGGGCTATTATCCTGAAGGCCTTGTTTTAAGCCGCGATAGATAAAAACAAAACCAGGTAGTAAAAATAGGCAACCAGGCCAGAACATGATCCACAAACTTGCAGCGTAATATCCGGGCGGTCCGCCATGTTTTTCCTGCGAACCAGCGATCTTGCTCCCAAAATCTCCGAGAAGCGCGTCTTTGAAGAACTGCCCGTCTGTGGCTTGCCAGATCATAACGACCCATGGCGTGACGAGGACTAGACATAGAACAGGGCCCAGCCAAAACCCCAAGGCGCGCATCCAAGCTATATTGCGTTCCCATATTGCAAGACTTATGAGTGCTAAAGCTATCAGGGCCAGTAAGACGGGGCCTTTTAGCAAGAGCGATAAGGCGATGGATATCCATAAAACCAAGCTTGCCCGTCTTGCGCTATTCCTGTCATCTTCTGCCGCTTGTGATAAATTATATTTATCTTGCTCTATGGTGTAATATTTCGCAGAGCGCATTTTGTGTATCGCCCCCAAAGCCACGGCAGATAAGCCGCACAGAAGGGCGTCGGTTTTGGCGATATGGGCTTCAAAAACCAAAGCCAGCGTTACGGCGAGTAGGGCCGCGCTCATGAAAGCACCCCTGCGTCCAATCATTGAGACAGCGCCCCAATAGGTGGCGAGAACGGCGAGTATGGCGCCGATGACCGAGGGTAGGCGTTGCACCCATATTTGTCGTTTATCGGGCGCGGAAAGCGTTTTTAACGCGATGGATTGCAACCAATAAATGCCTGCGGGTTTTTTGTTTCTGGCACGGTCCTGAAAGCGAATATTGATATAATCCCCGGTTTCGACCATTTGCTGACTGGCCTGCGCAAAACGGGCTTCGTCGCGGTCTATGACCGGAAGCTTTGCCAGACCGGGTAGGGCCATAAGCAGGACAAGCAAGATAAGAAGTCCGACATGTTTTACGCTTCGGACGTTATAGGAAGACTGAGGGGCCATTGGTGTAAGTCTAGCGTTTAAGACGTAATTTAAAAGGCTAAACTTGGTTGACCATAATTGCATTACAGTAGCTCTCATGCCATGAGAGCCAAAAGATTGGCTACAAAACGCCATGTTTAGGGTAGGATGAAAATGTCTCACGAGAGGTCTAATCTGTGACAGGTTTAAAGTTAAGTGTGGTCATACCCGTGTTTAACGAGGCTGAAAATATCGGTGTTTTGGCCGCAGAGATAGATCAGGCTTTGGGCCACATTTCTTACGAGATGATCTTCGTAAACGATGCCAGTACGGATGACACGAAAGAAAAACTACGCGCATTAAAGGCTGAATATGCGGCACTGCGGGTGATATCCCATAGGCACAATGCCGGACAGTCGAGAGCTTTGCGCACGGGTATTTTAGCGGCGGGAGCACCGTTCATTGCCACGCTTGATGGAGACGGACAAAATGACCCGGCAGATATTCCAGCCTTGTATAATGCGTTAATCCGGAGCGCCGCCCCTGACAACCTTGCCATGATAGGCGGTCGGCGCGCTAAACGCCGTGATAGTCAGGCGAAAAAGCTGGCGTCCAAGGTCGGAAATTCTGTACGCAAATATATGTTAAAAGACGGAGCGGATGATACGGGTTGTGGTCTTAAACTCTTTAGGCGGGAAGCCTTTTTGCGCCTGCCTTACTTTGATCATATGCACCGCTATATTCCCGCTTTGATGCAAAGAGAAGGCTATATGTGTGAATATGTGGATGTCAATCACCGCCCGCGTCAGTTCGGGCAATCAAAATATACAAATTTCGGGCGTTTATTGGTGTCATTTGCAGATTTGCGCGGCGTGATGTGGTTAGGTCGCCGCGCCCGTAATCCTCAAGGTTGGGATGAATTGTAAGAAGCGTCTTTGCGCAATTTACTTATTGCAAAATTTCATAGGACAGATTGACCGTTACCGATAAGGTCTGCTCGCCCGCCGCAATAGGGGTGGGGGCTGAGTCTGCGGCATAAGAGGCCGCGCGAGCAAATTGGGGTTGAGGTACATATCCTCCGCGCGAATTTTCACTTATGCTTTTTAGCTCTCCAAGGCGCACACCAGCGGCCTTTGCCATGGCTTCAGCTTTTTTGCGTGCATCTTTAATGGCTTGCGTACGCGCTTCGGCTTTGGCGGATTCGGGTTCTTTAATCGAGAACTGAACCCCGTTTATATTATTGACCCCAGCCGACACCAGCGCATCTAGCATGGGCCCGACACCATCAAGCTTTTCTGTCTTGGCCGAAACGGTATTGCGCGCCTCATACCCTTCGATTTTGGGCGCGCGTCGATCTTTATAGTTATAGCGCGGCGATAAGGAAAGCTGAGAGGTTTGGATGTTTTTCTCTAAAATGCCAGCCTCTTTTAGAGCTTCAAACACTTGGTTCATTTTTGCGCTATTAGCGGCCATGGCTTCGCCGGCTGTCCCAGATTGTGTGACAACTCCGGCGGAAACAGAAGCCGTATCAGGTGCTTGCGATGTCGTCGCTGTGGCTGAGACGACGATTTGAGGGCTGGGACTATTACCGGTGCTGATATATTTGGGCCCGCTAAGATTACAGCCGGCCAGACTTACCGCGCCGGTTAAGATCAGAGCTTTTAGTCTTGGTGTCTGCGGCATGTTTGTCTCCTCTTTTTACATTATTTCTATATCATGAATCTTGAGCCTTTCATAGTTTCAGATGGCCAAATAACATAACACCCTATCAGGTGATCCGGTCCGGTTTTGTCTGCTTGTGGTCTAAAGGGCGGCTAATATTTCAATGCTAATCTCTATATTTGAGGAAATCTGATTGGCCCCTACTTGCGTATGCGCTCTGAATTGGTGAAAAGATAGTATGCCGAAAAGAAAAAAACCTTCTAAAAATACGGAACCGAAAAGAGATAGCAAAGGCTGGCGCTCAGATATTGAACATTTGCGCGCGCGGGAAAATATGGCCGAGAAAATGGGAGGTGAGGAGAAAGTTACCCGCCAGAAACAGCGTGGTAAGCTTACCGCTCGTGAACGCATAGAGGCGTTGCTGGATGCTGGCAGTTTTCGTGAAATAGGTAAGATAGCGGGCTTGGCGACATATAATGAGGCTGGGGTTTTGAAATCCTTTACCCCGTCAAATTTTATATTTGGGCGCGGCGATATTAACCAGCGTCCGGTTGTTGCCAGTGCGGATGATTTTACTGTGCGGGGCGGCGCCTCTGATGCGGCAATATACCGGAAATTCATCATGGCCGAGAAAATGGCTCATGAAATGCGTTTGCCGCTTATTCGTATGATTGACGGGACGGGCGGAGGCGGCTCGGTTAAAATGTTGGAAGATATGGGATTTACCTATGTTCCTGAAGTTCCGGGATGGGAGCATATAACCCGAAATCTCGACACTGTGCCTGTTGTGGCCTTGGCCTTGGGACCCACAGCTGGTTTGGGCGCGGCCCGTATTGTGGCAAGCCATTACAGTGTGATGGTAAAAGGGTTGTCGCAACTCTTCACAGCCGGACCAGCGGTCGTAGCTGCTTTGGGTGAAAATCAGGACAAGGAAGGGTTGGGCGGCTCGGAAATTCATACCCGCAATGGTGTGGTTGATGATGAGGCGATAAGCGAAGCGGCGGCTTTTGACATGGCGCGGCGCTTTTTATCCTATCTGCCGGATTATATGGGTGCGCCGGTGATCCGCCGTCCCAATACGGACCCGACCTCTCGGGCGGAAGAAGGCCTGATTGATATTGTACCGCGTGATAAGGGCCAAGCCTATAATATGCGCCGGATAATAGAGGCGGTCGCGGATAAGGGAACGGTCTTTGAAATGGGGCGGCGTTGGGGGCGCGGCGTGATTACGGCCTTTGCACGTTTTGATGGCTGGCCGGTTGCCGTATTGGCCTCTGACCCGACATTTATGGCGGGGTCATGGACGGCGGACGGCTCAGATAAGGCGCGGCGCTTTGTAGAGCTTGCAGAAAAATTCCGTCTTCCCGTTATCCATCTTGTTGATAATCCCGGGTTCCAGATCGGACTAGAGGCCGAGAAGGCGGCCACGATCAGGCGCGGCGTGGAGGCGATGATCGGCGTTTATAAAGCGACTATTCCGTGGGCTTCAATTGTTATTCGAAAGGCTTACGGCGTGGCGGGTGCGGCTATGTCTAACCATACGCGTTTTCAATACCGCGCGGCTTGGCCCAGCGGGGATTGGGGGTCGCTGCCTTTGGAGGGCGGGGTTGAAGTCGCTTATCGTTCCGAGCTTGAGACATCGAAAAACCCGCAGGCAACATTGGCGGAGATTAAAGCCCGATTGGAGACTGTGACATCCCCGTTCCGCACGGCGGAAAAATTCCTCATTGAGGATATTATTGATCCGCGCGAAACCCGCGCCAGATTGTGCGAATTCATTACCTTGTCTATGCGGTAATTTTTTCAATTTTCAGCTTTGCCAAATGCCAATGACGCGTTATACACCGCGCTTGACCAAGGGGGGGATAGCTCAATTGGTTAGAGCCACCGGCTCATAACCGGTTGGTTGGGGGTTCAAGTCCCTCTCCCCCTACCAGTCACCCCGATCTTTTCGCCGCCCATAGAGAGGGTAGAAAAAAACCGCTTGTAACGGGGGTTTAGCCGTTATGAGGGCTTTGTCACATTAACTGATAATTTTCCTGTCACTTCTAATTATTTAGGATGAAAAAGTCTATATATGCCCGTCATCGCTTCCATCCTGATATTATTCGCCGAGCTGTTTGGCTGTATTATCGTTTCAATTTAAGCTTTCGGGATGTTGAAGAGCTCATGATCGAACGCGGCGTCGATGTGACTTATGAAACCCTTCGCAGATGGGTCGATAAGTTTGGATTAACATATGCAAAGCGGATAAAGACTAGGTCGGATCATCCGTCACCTGTTTGGCATTTAGACGAGGTCTACACCAAGATTAATGGGAAGAGGGTCTATCTCTGGAGAGCCGTTGATGACGAGGGAACAGTTCTCGATGTTGTTGTACAAAGACGGCGAGATACAAAAGCGGCCACACGTTTACTGCGTAAACTCTTAAAGAACCAAGGCATCAAACCCACTCGCATTGTAACAGATAGGCTTGGGTCTTATGGAGCCGTGCTCAAACTTTTAGGGCTGAAACATTTGCAAGATGTGGGAGGACGCAAGAACAATCGTGCGGAATGCTCGCATGTTCCAATCCGTCGAAGAGAACGAAAATCACAGAAATTTAGATCAATCAGGAACGCTCAAAAACTGCTCTCCGCTCACGGTCAAATATACAATCTCTTCAATTATCGCCGCCATCTCATCTCAAGAAACACACTCCGCAAGTTCAGACATCAAGCCAATTCAGACTGGAATTTAGTGACGGCACCCGTTTGCGGGTAAAAAGACCTTTGAGAAAAACTAACGGCTATGTTAGTTAACGTGACAAAGCCCCTGCTAGAGTTGAAGAAAATATAGGAGCATTTATTAATGATCGAAGAGCTAATCCGAATAGGTAAGATAGATGCATATTTTAAGGACATATTTTTTTATATTTATATTATTATCATCTTGTTCATTACAAAATTCGGATAATTGCTCCGTACACCCGCCGTCATTACATGATTTAGAACCAAATCAGAAAATTCACACTAAGCTTAGCAGGACTGTGCCAGAGGGGTACAGAATTTTATCTAATTTTACTCTAAGCAAAAACTCTATAGAGATAATTGAGGGTTACAAAATCAATCTTACTGAGAAAGAAATCGATCCGTTAGATAATTATTTTTCTTGCGCTTATAAAGGGGGGGCATTGTTTCACCATGAAACAAATTATAGTTTCAAATTATTTGAATCCAAAAAAAAAGTATGTGAATGGCAATATAAACATGTTGTTGGATGTGTAGAAACAGATGTAATTCGCGCAAGTTTTAAACAGAACGATTTTTACAATACGCCAACTACAGCATTATGGCGAAACTCTAAAAAATACTCTACTCTTGGAAAGTATGAAGAAACTCTAAAAATTGTCGAGTAAGAAGCTTTGGCTTTGTCACGTTAACAGCCGCTTTTTGAGTTCGTGCTAACAGAGTTGGATGAAATCCTCACTTTATACCCACCGCCTCATCTCAAGAAACACACTCCGCAAGTTCAGACATCAAGCCAATTCAGAATGGAATACAGTGACGGCACCCGTTTGCGGGTAAGAAGACGTTTGAGGGAAACTAATGGCAAGGTTAGTTAACGTGACAAAGTCGTCTATACTGGCCCATTAATTGCATCCTCATTGTAAAAATTATCGTGTTCGCACTGGAATAGCTGATGAGCCTGGCTCTTTAGGAGGCTAAAGGCTTAGAACGAAGGTTTTTCGAGTGCCAAATAGATTTCATAAGAATTAAACCCTGCCTTTTATGGGTTTGATGAGACCTATGAGGATGAAAATGGCCCTAGATTTTACCCAAATTGGAATTTTAACAGGCGTTGCGGGCGTTCCGATCGATAGTCCGACGTCTATTCAATTCGGACCCGATGGACGTTTATATGTCGCTTCGGTTTCCGGTCAAATTGCAGCTTATGACGTGGCCATTGATGAGAATACGGGCGAGTTTTCTTTAACGGGTGGAGAGTTTTTAGAATTTGGCGGGGCTGGTGTCATCACTGGGATATTGAACCATGATGACGATGGCGCGGTAAATGCTGGCTTAGAAGCCCGTCAGGTTACGGGTCTTGTCGTGAGTGACGCCGAGGCGGATGGAAGCTTTTCGGTTTATATTACCTCTTCTGACCCACGTATCGGCAACTCCGGTACGGGCGATCAGAACCTAGATACAAATTCAAGTACAATTACACGGGTCGATTTAGCGGCGGACGGCGACATTACGCAAGTCGTAGATATTGTCCGCGGATTGCCGCGCTCTGAAGAAAATCATGCCGCCAATGGCTTGCAATTAAGTCCAGATGGAAATTCATTATTTGTTGCGCTGGGCGGGAATACGAATGATGGGGCTCTATCAAACTTCTTTAATTTTCTTGCAGAATCCTCGCTGTCTGGTTCGATTATCGAGATCGATTTAAACCAGATTGCTGAGCTTGAAGCCAATTCGAGCTTTACCGATGCGGGCCAAGACGGAACAACCAGAACCGTTGTTTATGACTTGCCCACGCTTGACGATGTTCTGACTCCAAATGCTCCGGAAGGGCTCTCTGATGCAGAGGCGCTTGCGGCAGGGTTTAGGGAAAATTCTGCTGGGCTCGATATTGCAGGGCCCTTTGGTGGCAATGACGGGTTAAACCAGGCGCTTTTGCCCACAGATTCTCCAATTTCTATTTTTGCGGATGGTTTTCGGAATATATTTGACTTCGCCTTTAATGCGAATGGGCAATTAATTGCGTCTG
>CAZHPV010000021.1:0-36195 GCA_964534845.1 uncultured Caulobacterales bacterium | reverse complement strand
ATCACGGATGGATTAAGAGGCTTTTAACGTTAAAACAAAAAAAAGCTAGCGTATTATTTTTTAATACGGCTGGGTAAGTCAATATCACAAACATCCGGATATGAGCCATTTGCTTTCTTCTGGAATTTTAGAAATCTTTGAAAACTAGAGCTCTCGGGTTTCAAGACCTGAATATTAACACGCTCAGCTTCCGGTACGTCAGCTGCAATTTTAGCTTTTAGGATTTTATCAGGCACAAAGTTCGGGTTTTCGCCTTTCGATCCCACTTTTATCTTTGTCAAATTTTCACGGCCCCAAACCGTATTTCCCCAAACCGAATAAGTTGCATCAAGATGTTCTGCCGTGCCACGCATCAGGAAAAACTGGCTATTGGCCGAATTGGGATCATTGGTACGCGCCATAGATGTCACACCCGAACAATGCAGACCATAGGCGGTCACTTTACCGTCTTTTGTTAAAATCGCTTGTGAGGAGGGTTGTGACGCAATCTGCAAGCTTTTGTAAAACCCAACGCCGATTTCTCCGCCCTTACCATTTGGTCTGGCCCCGACGACCGTAAAGCCCATATCCGCACCCCGCCGAAAGGTAAATTCGCTCTGCAAATCAGGCAAGTCTGAGTCGCCCGACCCGTCTCCTTTCGGGTCACCCGTCTGGTTCATAAATCCGTCAATGACACGGTGAAACGTAATATGGTCATAAAAACTTTGGCGTACGAGCGTTTTTATTTGCGCAACATGTTTTGGCGCAATTTCGGGGAAAAGCTCAATAACAAAACGCCCATATTCTACATCCAAATAGAGGGTGTTTTCAGGATCAAGATCACGCCAGTCCTGATCCGGCGCCGTAAAACCCGACCCCGCGGCAGTCGTAACGACCGCTTGTACCGGTTCAGATTGCGAAGACTTGGACACTTCGTCTGCACAGGCAACGGTCACCATTGAGACACTCGTTAGAAATGCTAAAGCAAAACGGTTTATCATGAATATTTATCCTTCAATCTCAGTTCGACTTCCGGTGTTACAAACTGGCTAACATCCCCGCCCAATCGCGCAATCTCTTTGACAAGGCGCGACGCGATAGTCTGGTATTGCGGGTCAGCCATAAGAAAAACAGTTTCAATATCCGGATTTAGTCGGTCATTCATTCCTGCCATTTGAAACTCATATTCAAAGTCTGAAACAGCTCTTAAGCCACGCACTATCATGCTCGCCCCGACCTTTTCAACAAAATGTATCAGTAAACCTTCAAATGGCAGCACCTCGACATCGACATAATCCCGAAAAGGCTCAACAACATTCTCAACCATCTCGACGCGTTCGTCCAAAGCAAATAAAGGCGATTTGGAGCGGTTAATCGCAACGGCAATTACCAATTTATCACATAGATTGCTCGCGCGTTTCATAATGTCCAAATGTCCCAACGTCATGGGATCAAATGTACCGGGGTAAAGAGCTGTGCGTTTAGTCATGTTTCAAGCTTATAATGATGGAAATAGGATTTTCTAGAAAAAAATAGCGCTATGTTTAATCCTAAGCTTATCCACGACCGGACTTAAAGACCATTTATCGACTGCCTAAGGGCCTCTATATAATATTTCCGCAATAACAAAGTTATCTCTCCGGGGCGCCCAGACCCTATTTTATGGCCGTCAATTTCACAGACTGGTAGAACAAAACTCGTCGCCGATGTCGAAAAAGCTTCACGGGCCTTAATGGCCTCGCTGACACTAAACGCGCTATATTCGAGCTTAAGGCCCTGCTTTTCGCAACAATTCACAATAGCCTGTCGGGTAATCCCCGAGAGGATTTTTTGAGAACTGGGACGCGTGTAAATGATACCCTTATCCGAAACAATAAAAGCATTACTTGAAGCGCCCTCATTTACCAAGCCCTCCGATACAAACCATGCATCGTCATAACCCGCCTCTATAGCCTGCGTTCTGGCCAGAGATTGTGAGAGCAATTGTGTTGTTTTAATATCACGGCGCGCCCAACGTTGATCGTCTAGCGTAATGATTTTCATACCCCGCTTCACTAACGGGTTTTCTATGAGTGACTTGGGTTGGCTAAACATAAACAGGTTCGGCTCGATATCCCGGTCCATAGTGAAACTTCGTTTGCTCTCAAAATTACCACCGCCAGCGGTGACCTGTAGATAAATAAAGCCTTCTTTAAGGGCATTTTGACGTATCAACTTTTCATGGATTAATTTTAAGGCCGCTCTCTCCATTGGCATTTTTATATTCAAGCCTTCGCATGAGCGAGCAAGCCGGGCCATATGTCCATCAAAATCAACAAGATGCCCGTCTAAAACAGCCGTAACCTCATATACACTATCAGCGAATAGAACCGCCCGGTCATAGATAGAAATTCGGGCGTTTTCTGCTGGTACAAAGGCGCCATTGATATAGACTTTTTCGGCGCGATCTGTTGAACGGCTCTGGGTTTTCGACACGTCTAGCTGTCTTTTCGGGCCGTCAATGTTACGAGTTCTTCTGCCAAAGTCGGATGGACAGCACATGTCTGGTCAAATTGCGCTTTCGTCAATCCAGCCTTAACAGCAATCCCGATTGCCTGAATTATTTCACCCGCATAATCGCCAACAAGATGTACACCAATAACCGTTTCTTTGCGGCCCGCCGTAATTAATTTCATATAACAGCGATGCTCTGAGCCTGATAAAGCATTGGCCATAGGACGAAAATCAGTTTCGTAAACCGTGATTTTCTTATGCTCCTTGCGCGCTTGGTCTTCGTTTAGCCCTACAGTACCAACGGGCGGCCGTGTAAAGACGGCACTGGCGATATCGCTATGATCATAGGCTGTGGGATTATCTTTATAAACCGTCTCAACAAAAGCAACGCCCTCACGTATGGCCACAGGTGTTAGGTTTACCCGATTGGTAACGTCACCCACAGCATAAATATTTTTAACCGAGCTTTGCGAAAAGGCGTCTACAATAACGGCACCGTTCTTGTCCATCTTCACACCGGCGGTCTCAAGGCCCAGACCTGAAGTATGCGGTTTGCGCCCTGTTGCCATCATAACAAGGTCAGTTCCAATTTGTGACCCATCATCAAAACTGACTTTATACCCGCCGCCGACTTTCTTGATCGCTTTTGGAGAGAGCCCAAGGCGCACATCAACCCCGTTTATTTTCTGCAATGCATCCACCTTGGCGCGCACATCCATATCAAAGCCGTTAAGCAGAGAATTACCGCGATAGGCCTGAGTGGTTTTCACCCCAAGTCCTGCGAAAATTCCGGCAAACTCGCAGGCGATATATCCGCCACCAATAACCAAAATTCGTTCAGGCAAAGCAGGCAATAAGAAAGCCTCATCAGACGTAATCGTATGCTCAACGCCCTCAAGTCCGGGCGACCATGGACGTCCGCCAACGGCAATAAGGATTGTCTTGGCGCTTATTGTCTGACCCGAAGACGTAAGCTTGACGGTATGCTTGTCCACTAATTCCGCTCGCTCGCTGTATAGCGTCGCGCCATTTTTCTCTAAAACGCCAGCATATATTCCAGATAAGCGACTAACCTCGGACTGGATATTATCGCGTAAAACTGGCCAGTCGAAATCTATACCCGACGTGTTCCATCCATAGCCTTTCGCCTTTTTGATGGAGGCTCCGTAATCCGCCCCGTAAACGAGATATTTTTTCGGTACGCAGCCTCGAACGACGCAGGTCCCGCCCGGTCTGCTTTCCTCGGCCACACCAACCTTTTGACCAAGATTGGCCGCCAACCTCGCGGAGCGTACCCCGCCCGAACCAGCACCTATAACAAAAAGATCATAATCATATTTAGACATATCGCGTCACTTCAAATTAGGCTTCAACTCTTCAAGACGCAGGATATCTAGCGCGTCCCGGTTTCTCTTTCCAGATTCTTTTGGATAAACTCAGCTTATGGGCTCATGTGAGAGTTCCATTATTTTCGCATGGTCATCTTCACCCACTATAATCATATCCGCTATATCGACAAACAGACCATGCTCCATGACACCTGCGATCTGACTAAGGGCGATTGCCGTCTCCACCGGATTAGGAATTATATCGCAGCGACTATCAACGATATAATGCCCCCCATCCGTTATCAAAGGCCCGGAACCGTCCTTATTTTGACGTAAGATAGTCTGGCCATTTTCGCAACCTGTAACTTTCAGGGCCTCATAAATTTGTTCAGCCGTTAAGGCCATACCAAAAGGGTCAATCTCAATAGGCAGAGGAAAGGCTCCCAGCGTTTCAACCAGTTTGCTCCCATCCACGATGACAGCCATTTTATCCGACGCATTGGCTATTATTTTCTCACGCAGCAAACAGGCCCCGCCGCCTTTTATCAGATTAAATAAAGGGTCGACCTCATCCGCGCCGTCTATGGTGAGGTGGATTTTCTTAACGCGGTCCACATCAATAAGCGGCACACCGTTTTCTTGAGCGCATTTTGCCGTTTGCTGAGATGTCGGCACACCTTGAATTTTCAATCCGCCAGCGACTTTTTCACCGAGTTTTTCAATGAAAATCTCAGCCGTTGAGCCAGACCCCAATCCCAATGTCATACCATCTTCGATCAGCTCTAAAGCCGCATGTGCGGCATTTTCTTTTTTTTCTGACATGTCTATTTCTTTTCTGATTGAGGTTATGACACCAAGAACTTTCGTTAGCTTTTCTTCTTGGCTTTGGCTTTTTTGGCTGACATGGTTTTATTAAATCTATCACCCCAACCTTCCTTATTGACCTGACGGGCACGGCCAAGAGCCAAGGCTCCATCGGGCACATTTTCTGTCACGACCCCGCCAGAGCCTAAGAAAGCCCCCTTACCAATCGTCAGCGGCGCGACAAGTGACGAATTCGTCCCGACAAATGCACCGTCACCAATAGTCGTTTTATGTTTAAAATATCCGTCATAATTACAGGTAATCGTTCCCGCCCCTATATTGACCTGATGCCCAATATCGGCATCACCAATATAAGACAAATGATTGACCTTACTTCCCGCTCCGAGACTGGTTTTTTTCATCTCAACAAAATTTCCCACCTTACTGCCTGCCCCCAATTCAGTACCCGGACGCAATCTGGCAAAAGGCCCCACATGTGTTCCTTGGGCTATCCGCGCCCCTTCAATGTGGCAAAAGGGATGTATAACAACATCACTCTCAAGGGTAACATTAGGGCCAAATACGGTTTGCGCCCCAATTTCAACATCAGCCGCAATCTCGGTGTCATAAGAAAAGTAAATTGTCTCCGGGTCACGAAGCGTAACCCCTTTCGCAAGCATTTTTTCTCGCATATTGGCTTGGAAAGCCTTTTCAGCCTCCGCCAGATCTGCACGGCTATTTACGCCCAAGACCTCAGCTTCGCTCGCGCTAACAGCCCGAGCCATTTTGCCATCGCCCCTTAGAATTTCAACAATATCCGTTAGGTAATATTCGCCCTTAATATTGTCATTGGTCACGCGGTCCAAGGCAGAAAACATATCCGCGCTTGACGCCGCCATAACACCGCTATTACATAAGCGAACCTCTAATTGCTGCGGCGTCGCTTCTTTAGCTTCAACAATGGCCGTCAATTCATCACCCTGCGTAATTAAACGGCCATAAGCGCCTGGCTCTTCCGGCTCAAAACCTAAAACTACAACATCCGTCTGATCTAAGGCGGTAAATACGCTTTCCAGAGTGGGGATTGCGATTAGCGGCGTGTCCGCGTAAAGCACTGCAACATCGCCGTTAAACCCACTCAGCGCGTGTCGGGCTGCCAGAACCGCATGACCCGTTCCTAATTGCGGCTCCTGAATGGCAATTTCGAGGTTAAGACCTTCAGCCTCCGCCCGTACATCTTGATTGGTCTCGCCCACAACGCAGACAATTTTGTCAATATTGACGCTTCGGGCCAGATCGGTCACCCAAGCCAGCATGGAGCGCCCGCCAACATGATGCAGCACTTTTGAGCGAGAAGATTTCATACGCGTGCTTTTGCCAGCCGCCAAAATCACTGCCGCGCGCTTTTTTCTCATATAACTCTCTTCTTCTATACTTACCAGACAGATGCGACTCAGTTAAACACTGTGCTGTGTTTCCATTAGCCCATAGAACCGAAAAGCGCACGACTCGATTTAGGATATAACATGAATTATTTAAACGGCCTTTCGCTTTGTTTTGATCTTGACGGGACGATAATAGACACCGCGCCCGATCTTATACGCGTTTTAAACCGCGTTATAGAAGAAGAAGGTCTGGGCGCCACGGATTATAAACTGGCCCGCCGCGAAGTCGGATATGGCGCGCGCGTCCTGATAGAACAGGCCTGCGAGCGGGCGGCGCATGATATAGCGCCGGACCGGCTTGATGACCTATTACAATTATTCTTGGAATTATATGCTGACGATATCGCCCAGAAAAGCCACGCTTTTGCAGGTGTTTGCGATACATTAGCCTTTTTAAAAGCGAGCGGGGCTGAACTCTCTGTGTGTACGAATAAACCCGGATATCTGGCCCGCCCGCTGCTAGAAGCTTTAGATATGACGGGGTATTTTGTCCGCACAATAGGGTCGGATGATGTGCCTCGAAAAAAGCCTCATCAAAGCCATATTTTCGCGGCCGCCGGACATAAATCGCGAAAAAAAATTGTTATGATTGGAGATAGTTTGCCAGACATTCTGGCGGCAAAAAACGCCAAAGTTCCGTCAATAGCTGTAACGTATGGCTATTCCGCCATACCCGTACATAAACTTGGAGCCAATGGTGTAATAAGACGTTTTAGGGACTTACCATTGGCTCTCAAAAAAGTTTTAGATGCGTGGCCGTGACAGGGCTAACCCTGCCAAAAGACCTGCGCTAAATGTTAGGCATAATTTTCGGTGTTACGCGTTGGAACACCATTAACCAAATTGCTGCGAACATCCGTTCGTGCAGACCGCATCGAGGCAAGAAAACCACCTTGAACTAGATTTACTCTCACGTCATGACCACGATCAGCCCAATAGGCTTCTATCTGGCATTTTAAGCGCTCTGCGCCTTCTCGTGTACAATAATCGCCTTTCATAAATATCCTCATATTTATTCGTAGAACCGGTCCCGCGATCCCACAATTTAATCGTCCACCCACAAATACAACTTAGGGCATAAGAATTTAATTTCAAGGAAAATATAGGTTTTTCTAATAAAATTTTTGTAATCTTTAAAAGGCAAATCTTTCAGAATACGTTCATAATCAATTTGCTAGAAAGAAATTTCCGCTAAAATCAGTGTATTTTGGCGAATTTAAGGCATTATCCTCTTTACACACTATTTTTAAGGCTCTACCTTAATAAAAGTAAAACTTATATTGATAAATGGCTGAAAACATACACACACGCATTAAGGACCGCCGTATAACGCTGGGGCTTTCACAAGTTGATCTGGCGAATCAGACACATGTCAGCCAGCCCACTATCGCAAATTGGGAAAACGGGAGCCATGTTCCCCGCCCTCTTGCGCTAGAGCGTATTAGCAAAGCCTTAGACGTTGAGCCGTCATGGCTGCTATCAGGTATATTGAGTGAGCTTAAAAACCCTGCGACTGATTATTTATCCCGGCCTATACGGCATGTCGCCATTTATCCATGGCCCAAATCTCTTTCGGATATAAAATCGTCTGACAGGTTAAATTATATCACATTTGCTACGCGTGCCGAGCAAGTGGTCGGATTTATGTCTGATGGCAAATACGCTCCGGCGGACACAATATTATTATTTGATTTCACGCCTAAACAAATCATTGGCACCCGTCCTGTGCTTTGCGAAAATGCAGACGGCCTTAGGATTGTAAATCCGGAAACCATTCTAAAGGGAGAGCAAGAGCCGTCCGGTCACGCCGTGACTGAAAAGGAATGCGTGGCGCAGCTCTGCGCGAGTTTGACGCTATATGAAAATGAGAGCTAACTTAGGTAAGCCTAAAAGCTCGCTACCCCGCAGGATCACTCATAGCTTCCATATTCGCATCTGCCTGCCTGATCGCGGCCTCTAATCTGGTCTCGGCATCCTGAAGGTTCTTCTTTGGGTCTTGATAAAAAGCCGTTAGCTTCATGAGGTGTAAAAACACCGTGTTACATAATCGACCCCAAAACTTCATTGGCCGGTCAAAATCATAAAGTAAAATAACACGCTCCTCATCGGTATCATTCCATACCTCATGCTCATAAGTATCATCGAAGACAAAAATACCGCCTTCTTCCCAAGCCGTAATCGTATCATCCACCCGGATGCGGCATTTCTCGCGCTCTTTGGGAATAATCAGTCCGAGGTGGCAGCGAACAATTCCTTTTGTAACCCCTTTATGCGCCGGAATATGATATCCGGGCGCCAATATTGAAAACATCGCCGTCTGTAGGTTCGGCACTTTTTCTAAAATTTTAGCCGTTTTAGGCGTAAGCTGCGTGTTCTTCTCCAACCTTTGACCAAAGCCGAACAGGACAAAGGTCTTCCAGTTCTGCTCTGTCGCCAGACGATATTGGTCAGGGGATATCTCCTGAAATCCCGGAATAGCCTCCCTGAATTTCAAGACCTCTTTGGCCTCGTCCCGAATTATCTCCCAATTATCGGTAAACTCTTTCAAAAAAGGGAAATGATGGTTTTCAATTTTAGGCGTATCAGGCACACGTGATTGACGGGATTGAAAAACAGCAATCTTTCGAACCAGCTTCTTGCCAGCCTTTTTCACCATAGCCCGGCGGGGGTTTTTGAGATTTTTGGGTTTTTCCACAACAGATGTCATAAATTAAGCCTGCCCTATTAAAGCGCGCGTTCACCATCAACCATATAATCCCGCGTAATGGGTAAGGCATCAACATTTTTTGATAGCTGGATTTGAAAATTCATATGTTTGCCATATCGGAATGAAAACTCACTAATAATCAGATAAAACTCCCACATACGACAAAATTTCTCGTCGAACATATCAGCGACCTTTGCTCGGTTTGCCTGAAACCGCTTATCCCATTCTACTAATGTCTCAGCATAATGCAGCCGCAGAATTTCGCAGTCCGTCACCCATAGTTTCGCTTTCTCGATTTCCGCAAAGGTCTCGGAAAGGGCCGGAGAATAACCGCCCGGAAAAATATATTTACGGATCCACGCACCTGTTGTTCCCGGCCCGCCTTTACGTCCAATGGAATGAATAAGGGCAGAACCGTCCTCGGTTAGCAGCTCGTGGATTTTGGAAAAATATTCGAGGTAATGCGCGACACCCACATGCTCAAACATACCAACCGAGACTACACGGTCAAACTTTTCTTCAATATGTCGGTAATCCTGAATACGAATATCAACCTTGCCTACCAGCCCTTTATCTTTAACGCGTTGCACACCCAGAGCCTGTTGTTCATCTGATAAGGTTACACCAACAACTTCACACCCATATGTTTCTGCCAGATAGATCGCCATTCCGCCCCAGCCGCAACCAATATCAAGCACTTTCATGCCTGGCTTAATATTCAACTTGGACGCAATATGCGCTTTTTTCGCCCGTTGCGCCTCTTCAAGCGAAATATCCAAGCTGGGCCAATAGGCGCAGGAATATTGTAAATCCTCATCTAAAAACAGACGATAAAATTCATTTGAAAGATCATAATGGTGCTGGACATTCTTGCGAGACGCACTTGTTTTATTGCGCTGATGCCACTTCCGAATTTTCTTAAGCCAGCCTTTAAGGGCCTTTTGCAAAGGATGCCCGCGCAGACCATCACGGTTATTCGCAAACACCTCTAACAACCCCCGAATACCACCTTCTTCGCAGATCAGCGTTCCGTCCATATAGGCTTCACCCGCCTTGAGTTCGGGGTTAAGAAAAAGCTGGCGATAAAGTTTCTTATCTTTTAACCGCACGGTTGCGCTGGGCGCACCCTCCCCACCGGGGCCATGAACATGCCGATTTCCGTCCACATCAATAATTGTCAATTGCCCAATTTTTACAAATTGGGACATCATCGTATTTAACAGTTTCATAGCCGCTCTAATTTTTTTCCAGCTTTTGCCCTAAATGATCCCCTAAACGCAAGGCTAAAGCCATAATTGTGATGGTGGGATTAGCCCAACCGCCTGTGGGGAACACGCTGCTGCTGGCGATATAAAGATTAGGACTTTCATGCAAGCGGCAATTTCCATCAACGACACTTGTTTTTACGTCACTCCCCATACGTGTCCCTCCCATATGGTGATACCCCCCTATCGCATGGGCAGATATAAGCGGATCGGTTTGCCATGTAATCTCTTTATCATATAACCAAGGTGACGGCTTTACCTGCCCCCATCCCAATCTTTCATATTCCTGTCCTAAAGTCTCCATCAATACCCGCAAGCTATCACGATCAAGTCCGCATAGGCGCCAATCCAGATCGACGACACGCATACCCAAGGCATCAACACCCTTACCCAGCGTAACGCGGCTATCGGGGTTTGGGGCCTGCTCGGCCCGCGCAATCGCATAGACACCCAATTTACCGCGAGACGCTTTTATATTCAGAACCGACGACCACGGGTCAGACTTTTCCAGACCCTTTACGGCCAAGCCCTTGAGTTTTGCATATAGCTCCCGCCAAATCTGAGTTGACGGCAGATCATGCTTGAGTTTATTGAGGGTGCGTCTGAAATATTCCATATTCTCGCCAGCATGACGGCGCGGGGCAATCGAAATTGAGGTATTCAAAATACCGTTTTCGCGTTGCCACTCTGGCGCCGGCCGCAGATAAGCTGCGTATCGGTCGCCTTTATGCCGTATAGCTCTGGGTAAAACCGATAAGGTCTGGGCGAGATTAACCGGGAAAATTTGCCCCCCTCTGGCATGAGGGTGTTCCATAAAATAACGCCCCAATACATCATGGTCGTTACCTAATCCATTGGGGCGAGACGGCGCAGCGGCCATTAATAAGCGTATAGTTTCGATTGCCCCCGAAGCCAAAACGAAAATTCGGGCTTTTATCCGGGCGCGCGTGCCTGACAATGTAGTTGCACTAATCTCTGAAACGGCGCCTTGATCGTTAAGCGTTATCTCTGTGAGGGTCGCATTAAGCAAAATGTCCGTGTCTTTAAGGGCCGATTGAGACAAGTCGGTAAAACGCCTGACATTTTCGTCAAAGGCCCATAAATCACTATCGAGTTTATTAGCTTCAAAATCAGGCGGGGTGCGGCCAATAACTTTCCATAATCGACCTTCACCTGACCGGTTAAGCGACATAGACTCATAGACGTCCTCATAATAGCTATTGAGTTCGGACTTTGGGAAAGGCCAACCACTATAAGGAACATAGTCGCGCTTTTCAAAGTCTATGGGGTCTAATTCGGCGCACCGCCCACCCCAAATGGCAGCTGTTCCACCGTAAAGGCGCAGGCGAGCCGTATCGAGCGGGTAATAAGGCTCTCCGGATATCTCCCCTTCGGCCAATGATTGGATATCTTTGCGAAAGTCCTTCCCGCCGCTTTCAACAATAAGTACAGAAAGCTTATAGCGCGCCAATCTCGCCGCGAGCGTTTGCCCCGCAGCGCCGCCGCCTATGATACAAATATCTGGAGAAAAGTTGAGGTCGTCTGAGCTTTCCTCGAGATCAATAACCATAATTTTTCAAAATCAGCACCTAAATGACAGCAAACCTCTTACGGGCCATTTCACTATCGCCAAATAAGGACCGACAGATTTCATAGTCCTCAGGCGTATCAAGTTCAGCCCAAGTCGCCCCTTTGATATTTATAGTATCAATTTGAACTCCGGTTCTTGCCAAGCCATCAATTGCGCTCAAAAACCAGCTTTTCGTACCGGCTTCCAGTCGCATAAGGCGTTCTAATTCATTTACAAAAACCGACGGACCGTCATTCATAAACCGCAACATACCAATTGACTCACCATTTGTTTGTTGAGGCAACAGCGTCTTGCCAATCGCCTTTAACTGGGTTCCGTCCAGCGTAACCTTCATATCATCACCATCATATTGATCTTTTTGGTCAATAGTCACGGCAATGGACTTTTGCGGCGCAGCCAATACTGTCTGTAATAGTTCAGGACTAAAAAGCGTATCCCCATTAATCAACAGGAAATCATCTTTTACCATTTGCTCTCGTACCATCCAACAGCTCGCAAGGTTGTCCGCAATTTGGAAAAAGGGATTATATAATATCCGCACATTAGGTCCGGATTGACGGCTTTCAATTTCTGCTCGAACCAAATGCTCGTTAAACCCTGTCACGACAGTGACATTTTCGACACCATGCTTGAATAAGGTATCGAGTTGCATACCCAATACCGTCGTCAACCCGATGGGTAAAAGGCATTTAGGACGATCCAATGTCAAAGGTAATAAGCGGGAGCCGCGTCCCGCACTTAATATGATAGCTTGCATAATATTCCTGTTTAACGCACCCGCAGAGAATTTATCAACGCACCCGCAGTAAATTTACCATATCTCGATACGCATTCCGTGTTCTTGAGCATATTGCCTTAAACGCATATCGGGATTTACCGCTACTCCTACATCAGAAAACTGCAAAACATCAAGATCAGAATAACTATCTGAATACATTGTGATATTTGTAAGAAATTGTTTCAGTTTCGGATTTTCGTCCAAATAGTCGATAATGCGCCTGAGTTTTTCCTTCGCATAGCAATTAGGAGAGGCAAAAGACGTATCCAGACGGTTCTGTTCCGTCCACGCCATATCGGTTGCAACATAATGTTTTATATCCAAATGTTGCGAAATCGCTTTTACGACTATATCTACCGCGGCGCTGGCAATCATAATCTCGTCGCCTCTTGCCCTACGAAACTCAAGGGCCTTTACCGCGCCAGGGCGCAATCCATTTTTCACCTCACGTATGGCAAAACTTTGGGCCAGACGTTCAACCTTGTCTCGTGGCAGTCCCGCAATCGACCATTTTAACATAGCCGATTTAACCGCAATGCGGGGAGAACGCTGACGTTTATAGCGGATTTGCGACAGGGCCGTGATAAGGATAAGCGGTATCCATAAATGCGGGCGCGGCAGAACGCCTCGAATTATAAATCGTGCCCATGTGCCACGTTTCGTTAGCGTATAGTCCAAATCAAATATTGCGAGGTCTTTTGCCATGGACATCACTAATGATTTTCCATCCACGATTTTACTGGCTTTCGCGTCAAATTGGACACAATTATAACGCCAATATTAAAGAGGATGCAAAACCACGTCCAAATAGCAACTGCGTAAAAACCACCAATAGCCGCAGAAGGCCAAAACGCGCTCAAAATAATACCTATCATAAAGATAAAGACATTCGGGTTTCTGCGTGCCGTTATAAAGCGCATAAAGGAATTTACGGGTCGCCAGACATGAATATGAAAGCCGTGCTGGGCTATAAATATTCCCTCAATAATCCTGTCGAAAACATACCCTACCCAAATTGCAACAAGAGCCATCGTCATCAATTCCGGCCAATTTAGGACACCGCCAAGTCCAAAGAACCAGGCCGTATACCAAAAGGGCGGATGAATAAGATCAATTCCGTGATCATATATATTGCCCCAAGCCGAATAAGTCATAGTCGTTCTGGCCAATTTACCGTCAACAGTATCTAGAAATGTCATGATCCAACCCGTGACAAATCCCAGAGCCCATTGCCCGTGATAAAAATAATACATAGCGGCAAACATTAAAACCAAGCCGATTGTCGTCACCATATTCGGCGTAATGCGCAAATTTGCGCATAGTCGCGTGACGTAATAAGCTGGCACTGGCCAGATAAATTTTGTCACAAAATCGGTAATCCCTTTATAGGAACTGGCAAATTGGCGCTTCATAATATTTGCAATCGGCACACGGGATGTATCAAGTGCATACGGCGCTTCAGTTTTTCGCAAAGTTTTATTATATGATCCAGCGAGATCGCTGGGCGACCTTATTATAAGTCCGGCACCCGCTAAAATGCCTTCAACAGACCGGTCTTGCGCATTTCTACCAATAACCGTCCGCGCAGCCGCCATATCAAGACCGTGGGTGGCGATGATTTTACCCTCAGATACCAAGGCTGTTTTCGGGGCGGAGACGAAGGCAGCAGCCAAACCGGATGACAGCACCCAATTTACATCCAAAACAATATCTGGATCCCCTGTATCATCAGGCGTTGTATCATTGACAGAAACGAGGTCAGCTCCGGCTTTTTTCATGGCTCGCATTTGCCATTCAGGTAATAAAAGCCCCCAAATTTTTATATCACTATCTGAAATAAATCGCACTTTAGGCCTGACAGACTTTTGAACGGGCTCTTGATCGGTTAGAGGGTCATTGTCCGGGTCCTGCTTTGCTTCCAAGGGCATAGACATATTTTGGGACATTACCTTTGAGCGCATAGTATGCCGCGCCATGAATATTACCAGCAGAACGGCTGAGGCATTGGCAAAAATTGCGGCCCAACCCGGTGCCATTTTGCCAATCGTAAAACTTAGAATAAAAAAGGAAATGATATAAATGAGCACACCTGCCCCTCTGGCATATATAGCCCTGTGTGGTTTATCGGCCGCGTAGAAAATAGGATAGAGCGGGGCAGCCGTACCCATAAGCGCCGCCGCTGGCACTAATAGCGAGGCCAGAGGAACAGCCGGAGCGTAGTCTTTTGTGGTCAATAAGGCTAACAAATCCGGCCCAACCCATAAAAAGATGCCAGCCATAAACACACCAAAGCTCAGCAAAATTGCAGCCGCCCGGGTCACTAAGCGCCAAATTTTATCGGCTTCGCCAGCGGATACAAGTTTGGCAAGTTCTGGATATATAACTTGGTCCAATAATTTAAAACCTTCTGATAATAATTTGGCAAACTCTTCGGCTATTTTATAAACACCGACCCAGACCGGACCAAACACAGCCGCAACCAATAAGGCTGGCAAGTGCAAGCTTGAAGCCGCCAATGTAGAATCAATGTTCGACTTGATCATAAAAGACCATAGCGCTTTCCGGGGTCTTAAAAAGTTAACTTTCGCTTTTAAAATGTCCGGCCAAAGCCCTCTTTTGCGTAGTTCCAGAATTCCCATAACCGGAAGAAAAATATAGGCCACAAAGGAGCCCATAAACCAAGCCAATAGGAACCCCTCAAACCCCGCCCCATTGAGCGCGGCAATAATGGCACCTATAAAACGGACAACAGGCATAATCAGGGCTTTGACCGCTAAAACTGAAAACTTATCAAAAAGTCGGAAAACTCCGGTTGATGTACCGCGCTGTCTTAGCAAAATGAGCAGACAATAAACCGCTGCATATTTTTGCACATCCCCTAGCGCAAGACCGCCCCCGAGATTCCCTGAGGCTTGGTCTGGCCCCCCAATATTTAAGGCAGAGAATTGAGCGCCCAGCAAAACAACCAGCCCAAAAATAGCCATCGCCATGATATATCCCATCAGGGCCGCTATCGCATCCACCTTAATACTGAAATTCAATAGCCGACCTAATTTTTGACTATCCTGATTTTTAATATCATCTGATCCAAACCGGATGATTGATTGCCATGATTGAAATGTGCCTAGCTCGGAAAAAAACAACATATAGGCATGTAGAAATACCAATGTTCCAAAGGCCCATCCATCGAGTGATTTTGTGGCAATCGAAAGGCTTCCAATACCCAATAATGCCGCTAAAAACTTCGATCCCACCATCAAGCCGGTATTGGCCGCAATGCGCTGACCAACGGATTGCTTGGAGGACGTAGAGAGATCCGCCGAGATCATGATGTGGCTCTGTCTTGCTTGGTTAGAATGGCCTCAACCCACCGCTTATCACTGGGCTTATCAACGTCTATCGCGGCTTCGGCAATCGGAATCAAGACGGGTTTAGCTATAATATTCAAATGGTTAGAGGCATAAAAGCACCGTCCAAAGTAAGTTTCCCCAGCACATAATCAATTAAAATGCGCCATCCAAACTGACTGGCCAGTTTGATCGGACGTTTTCTATAATGTTGTGCTTTTTGCCAGAACTTAACAGCTTCTACGCCTTTTTCGTTCGCCAGATAAAACAAATTACACCCTGAGACCGCTATATCGGCGAATTTTAAATATGTCCGCTTTATATCCGGATAGGCAGGCTGAATAGTCTCTCGACTGGCAAGACCGACACAAAAATCAGCCCCAGACTGCCGCGCCCCCTCGATAAAACTCTCGACCATTTCGGCTTTAAGTAAGGGGTGATCGGCGGTGGTTACAATAACCGGAAAGTCTATACGGTCCCCTTTTTCGTCCCGATGGGTAAGAGCGGCTAATGTACTGCCCGCAGGCCCCGGGGCTTGTGGTGACTGTACCAGACGTTTATCATGATCTGCGCTATAGCCACTTATGTGAAAAGGCTGCTTCAAACCGGCTCGACTTAAAGCCTCTAAAACATAGTCAATCATAGGCCGACCATTTATTGGTAAAACCGCCTTACGCGTAATTCCAGCCTGCGCGCATAAAGGATCAACCACACCTTCGCGCTGCCCCGCTAATATAAGTACAGAGATCGCGTTCATATCAGAGAGACTTTTCATACATCCTATAGGTTTTATAAGGCTTGGCACTTGCGTGTTCACAAATGCGGATCATGCTCTTATTCGTCTCCAATATCCAAGAAAGCTCACAATGGGAATAGCCTTTTTTGCGCCCCGCTTCAAAGACATCTTCGCAAAGCGCAGCCACAACGGCGATACCATGCCGCGTTTTTTGATATTCTTTTTTTATACCCATAAGCGGAATGCGTGCCGTTTTAACCCCGCTCACTTTTAGACGGGTCACAAGTTTCGCCCAGCCAAATGGCAATAAACGCCCATCCAGATCCCGTATAGCTTCATTTAAATTCGGAATCATCCAAACAAAGCCAACCGGTATATTATTTATCATACCCACGCGAAAACCCTCGGGGAAAATCAAAGGCTTCATCTCTTTGGCCATATGATTTATTTGTTCATCCGAAATAGGTACGAAACCCCAATTATCAGACCAGGCATCGTTCATGATCGACATAGCCAATTTGACTTCGGATTTAAAATTGCTCCGATCCATACTCCGGAATGAAATTTCCGGGGCTTTGCGGGCAAATTTGACCATTGATCTTGCGATTTTAGGTCGGGGAAAGCCTTCATGGAGACCCGCATTAAATGCAATCATATCGATCGCTTTTTCAAAGCCGGCCCCTTCCACCATAGCTTGATAATCAGCGCGACCATAGGGCATTAACAGAACTGGCGGATATTCAAATCCGTCGATAAGCAAGCCGCATTCCTCATTTACACTATGGCTCGCCGGGCCGATAATTTTTTTACACCCAGCGGCTTTAAGCCATGTCTCAGCCACTGCCAGCAAAGCGGCACCGATTTCAGGATCAGCCTCACAGTCAAAATAGCCAAAATGCCCGGCTTCGTCCTGATGGTATTTTTGATGAGCCGGATTGATCAAAGCGGCTATACGTCCGACCACCCTATTTTCTCGCTTAGCAAGAAAAAGTTGCCGAACCATAGAGCGGGCATCGGGATTAGTCTTGGTTGATAATTGCGCTTTGCGCTCAAACATTAGCGGGGGGTGCCAAGCTGTTTGATTTCTGTAAAGCCTGTAGGGCAGTTCTAAAAACGCCCTAATATCCGTCCGACTATTGGCCTCGAAAATTTTTATCTCTGATGCCGCCATGAACCCTCAAAGTTATTGTTAGGCGTCAGTGCATTAGAACATAACTGACGACCTATTCGTCGTCGTTTTTATCTTTCTTCTTGCCGAGGTCAACTAGATTGATGGTAATATCAGCCCCATTTTCAAAAACGTCAAACACCGACTCTTCAAATTTTGGCACGCGCCGTTTTCTAATTTCGGGATTATTTGACAATCCATAAGGTTCTTTGGGCGTAAAATCCCACTTCTTCTTGAGCTTACGATTACCATCAATATCATGGTACCCCGCAATCGCATATTCACCCGCAGTCGGAACATTAATACATATAAGCTGCGGGCCGTCCAACGCCTCGACACGCACACGCCGTAAACGTCCTTTTTTCTCGAGAAAGCCGTCTTCTTCTGCATATAGCTCAAGCTTCATTAGTCCGACATGTGAGACATTATTGACTGTAACCCTGATTTGTAAACTATCCGCTATACAGGCATCGGAAGCATCTCTGGGATAAAGTTCAAGAGATTGAGTATCGTGGTGGCCAAAAGCCGTCTGGCTTAATATAATGGCACTAAAAGCTGTCATGGCGACACCTAAGCCGCGAAACTGTATGAATTTTGAGAGATTAATTGATTTCAAAACATTAGGCCTTTATCTGATACTAGAATAACTATAACCAGCCAAATGGCATATGGGTACACACATGCCATTTGTAAAGAGTAATGTGCAGTCAGGAACCTTAACATAATCTATATGGGACGACTCAATCGATATTTATTGAAACGCGCTATAATCAGTATAGGTGGACTGATTGTTTTCGCCATAGTTGTGCTTTTGCTTGAAAGACTTTTGCGCATTTTCGAAATCGTTTCTAACTCCACCGATCCCGCAAGTGCGGCCACCACTATGGTCATTAACCTCTTACCGCATTATTTGGGCATGGCCGTCCCAATGGCGTTATTATTGGGTACAATAATAACAATTGATAGGTTTAGTCGTTCCAGCGAGCTTACCGCAGCTTTAGGTGCAGGCGTTTCGCTCGTTCATCTTACCAAGCCCTTTTTCTTTCTGGCTATTATCCTATCCATACTAACGCTTTTTATTGAAGGCTATATGCAACCCATTGGGCGATATAACTACAGAGAAGTCGTCCATGTGGTAAAACAGCAATCCTTTGCGGCGGCCTTAAGAGAAGGCAAATTCACAACCGTCGGCGCGACAACATTTTTTGCAGGAACGGAACGTCCCGGAACCGCTATCGGCCCGATATTTATCTATGAAAAACTCAAGGATAAAGAGATCAATGAGCAGGTCGGCGTGCGAATAACCACAGCAAATGAAGGAAAACTTATTGTCAGGGAACAAACCAATGAACCTGTTTTACAGCTGGCCAAGGGACAAGCTTATCAGATCGTTGAAAACAGACAGTTAAACGGGGACCTCAGTTTCCAAAGTAGTGCCATGGCGGGAGCGGCATCTGATCTTATGTTTCGTGTTCGCGGCGATGATGAACGTGAACTTACCTCTATAGAGCTATATGAAAACCGCTCTGGCGAAGTGTATAACAACCTGCCCGTTTCAGTAAATAACGCCGCTTTACATTTACGCTTAGGCCGCGCGGCTCTCTTACTCATTCTACCCTTTATCGCGGTGCCCTTTGGCATAAATTATGGCCGCAACCCCTCATCAGCCGGTATTTTTGTCGGCGTTGTTATGCTTGTTACCCTGCAAAAAGCGCTTGAATTCGGACAAAGCCTCGGAGCGAGCGGCAAAATCCCACCATGGGCTGGCATTTGGCCTATAATATTGGCCGTAGCTATTTTTGCCTTCTACCTATTTAGGAAAAGCGCTTATAAGATGGGTCAGCCTCCCCTGACGACCGTATCATTTTATATGAACCACATCACCGAGAAATTCCGACATCGCATTGCAAGGCTCTTTAATTCAGAGAATGCAGATGTTTAAGATAGCGACCTATTTATCCAAAAGTTTCATACTCATCTGGCTAACTGTCGTCTTTGGCTTTCTGGTTTTGATTGCCTTACTCGATTCACTTGCCAATGGGGGAGATATACTGGCGGACGGCGGAGGGTTTGAGAATACTTTCCGGTACATGATGTTACGAGCGCCCGTGATTTTTGACCGCATATTCATGTTTACAATAGTGGTGGCTATTTTACTGGTCTATGTAAAACTTATCAGACAGCATGAATTAGTGGCATTATTGGGATTTGGAATCTCCGTTGCCAAGCAGGTTTTACTGTTAACCCCGGCCGTTCTTGGCGTTGCGCTCACCTCCATAGCTATTATCAATACAGCCATGCCGCCTGCTGTTAGAGCCTTACAAACTTGGGGCATTGGCGAATATAAAACCAAAACAGTCTCTGATGAAAAGCCTCTCTGGCTTGCTTCAGCGGGTGACATTGTCAGAGCCGGACAACGCCCCAGCATGGACCGACTTGGGAATTTAGAATTTTTCGAGCGGGATGAAAACGGCGAAGTTATCTCGGTAACCTGGGCAGATGAAGCCATATATTCAGACGGCCTGTGGGAACTTTCCGGCGTGCAGTCACTGCGCATAGAAGGCGCGGACGGGGAACCGCGTCTCGCCCTGAAACAAACCGGTAATTCGACATGGGACACAAAACAAACACCCGCCACAATCGCGCGGTTAGCCGCTGAACCCAGAGACCTTGCTTTGGCTGACATGCAGCAATTTAGAGCCAAAGGCAATTCCGGTTCTAAACCGAGTTTCGCCTATGCCTTTTGGTTTAAACACCGCCTCACACGGCCCATAGCCGCCTTAATCCTACTTATATGTGCCGTGCCACTTATGCAAAAAACCGGGCGAGAGGCCAGTGGAGATAAAGCCCTTATAATCGGTATTACAATGGGCTTCATGTTCCTTATTATTGACGGCGCTATGTCGACTTTCGCGGCATCCGGCGGAATAGCCGTAAATTGGGCAATATCTATACCCTTACTCTGTTTTGCCCTTGGCGGGCTCTATATGTGCTTGCGCACTGAAAGCCTAAGATAAGGCAATGGCGGTATTATTTATCGTCAACCCCCAGAGTGCGACCATCGCCAAATCAGGGTCTCTTCTTAACAGTCTGTATAAACGTAATATAACATCACATGAAGTCGATATTGCTTTGTATACGATCGGAAAAGACAAAAATCTAGCCGCACGACTAACGCCCGTTACAGATGCCCCTACACATATTTTTATAGAAGGCGGCGACGGTACTGTTCAAACCGTCCTAACCGAATTTATGCGCACACAGACACAGAATAAAGACAAGCAAGCTGACTTTCCAGACGTCACACTCGTTCCCGGCGGTATGACGAACCAGATTGCTAAAAATATCGGCCTGAAACATCGGCACGAAAATGCGATTATGGCGGCACTAAAAGGCAAAAATATTAAAAAACGCTCGACAGCCATGATTGAGGTCCAACAAGGCCAAACGCGTCAATATGGATTTTTATTCTCGACAGGCGCCGTGCCAATGATCACAGCCTTTACCAAAAACAAACTCCATAAACGCGGGATTGGTGGTTCTCTCGCCGTTGCGGGAGGCATTTTGCGTGGTGTGAGTGGCAGGAAAAACGATGTCCTCCACAATACGACGATCTCCGTACAAAGTGGAAGCCATGACTTAAACGAAGACCATTTAGGCACATTAGTCACCACCTTACCGGGACTGATTTTAGGGCTTGATCCTTTTACCGGCACGGAAGATGCGCCTTTACGGGTTTTATATGCAGGCCAAAATGCACGCAACTTACCCCGAAATGCCGCGGGTCTTTGGTTGGGCCATAAGGAAAAAGACAGATCGCGCGACGGTATATTAAGCTGGAACACCCATGGTTTAAAATATCGCTATGACGGGCCGGCTATTCTGGACGGTGAAGACATTACGCTTAGCGGTGCGCCCTTTGAAATTAAGGCAACACAGCCTTTAAATTTCGTCTATTGAGAGCCATGCCACAGTCTATCATCGACATATTAGAGCGTGAAAACCTGCCGCCAAACACGCGCGTAACGCAGGTCTGCCAAGAGATTTCAGACAAGCACACCCCCCGTGTTCTTGCCTTTTTATATTACGGCTCGTCTTTGCGCGATATGGATAACCCCGACAAAATGCTGGATTTTTACGTCATCGTGGACAGTTACCGTAAAACCCATAAATCACGCCTTAGAGCCCTATTAAACAAACTTATTCCGCCTGCTGTTTATTATGCCGAATCTTTACATCAGAATGACACTTTAAGCACATGTAAATATTCAATAATTTCTTTGGAGGAGTTCGAAAAAAGGTGTTCCAAAAAGAGCTTTCTTTCCCTTGTTTGGGGGCGGTTTTCTCAACCCAGCGCTCTGTTTTTTCCTGTTTCAGACGCCGTAAAAAACCGGATTATGGTCGCCCGCGAACAAGCCATCAGCCATATGGCGATGGAAACGCAGCCCCTTCTTGATAGCCCCGTTTCATCAACACAGTTCTGGGCACGCGGGTTCAAAGAAAGTTACAAAACAGAATTACGACCCGAAGCCTCTGATGCCAGATCGGAAGAAATTGTCCGGCGTTATTCTGAGCGTTACGAAGACATAATGACGGCATTGTTTGGGGCAAGTCAGAAAGGGTTATATTCCCTGCCCGAAAGCACAGCATCGCAAAGACGCTCTTGTAAAACACGATGGTTTTTCCGGCGCGTATTAGGCAAACCCATGACCGCCATTCGCGTATTAAACAGCGCCGCGACTTTTGACGGCGGGTTAGACTATGTCATGCGTAAGCTGTATAACCACTCCGGTGTGACAATTGACGTTAGCCCATCGCAAAAACGGCATCCCGTTCTATGGTCTCCGGTTCTTGCGTGGAAATTTTGGCGTAAAGGCGCTTTTAAATAAAGCGTTTATAGCTCTCTATTGCTTACATTGCTCATCAATAAGCGTCACATATCGCGCGATAGAAAGACGGATAGCATTTTTCAAAGCATATCTCTTGGCCGTTTTATCCCCTCTTTTTGGCGCATACCCCTCCCCCACGGCCAGATCTTTGCCGTAGGTTTCAAGCTTGTTTAAAGTTTGCGCTGTATCGAGTTGCTGATCCATAAAATAAAGACCGCTGCCTATAGATGCCACGGTTCCCAATATGACCGCAAAAGCCCTACGGCCCTTTTGCTGATCCTTTATAGACAGGGCTAAAAACTTTGAATTTGCTTGCGCATTCAAACAAGGATGCTCGGAAGACACATCCAACATAACAGACGCCAGCAGCCCGTCCTCGAGCTCTTCAAATGATGCTTGCGAGATTTCGAACTCAACGGCTAATGGATTTGAGGTATCACTACGATCTAAATAGCCATAATTAGCCAATGACTTCCCAAAAGCCATTTGCAAAACCTGATTGAAACTATCCGGCCTTGCTTTAACTGTTTTCGCCGCAAAATTGTGCAACTCATTACTATCATCAGCTTGCTGGGACACTATAAGTTTGTTTTGTAAAGCCGGTTGGGCTTTAGGCAGTTCATACCGCCCCGAAACCGTCAAAGAATCGTGTAAGGCCTTCTCAGATTTCGAAAGGTCAGCAACGTCCAAAGCCATGGCTTGGCTTGGCCAGACACAGAAAAGTGCGACTGCCGTAAAAGTTCCAAGACCAGACTTTAACCAGAGCTTGGGGCGAGAGCCCCTCAGCGGTTTAAGAATCATCTTCTTTTCCAGCTTTTACTTTGTCGCTCTCAAACGTCTTCTTCAAGGTTTTTGCAAAGGAGGTCGCCATAAGGCCGGGTATATCAGGTTTAGTTGCAGCTTGAACTAAAGCGCCCGCGATCCCGAAATTCGACGCATAATAGCCCGTCACATCATTATAAGTTGCAACGACTTCACCGGAATTCACATCCGTAACCGTAACATCCGCAATCAATAAATTGGAGCCCCCGATAATATTGCCGACCGCCGCGCCAACACGATCATAACGCTCAATCTCAATATTAAAGGCCATTGGATTTGGCCCCGAGGGTGAACTGCTAAACGAATCTTCTACTGCAAAGACCAGCTTTTCTTCTAACTGTTTACGGCCTTCCGCCCGCTCACCATCGTCTGAAGAGTCCTTTTTATCCTCGTCCTGTTGTTCTTTTTCGGTTAACGTCCACTCTACAGAGGAAGACTGCAGAAAAAACTGATCTCTGACCTCTAATGTCATTGGATTTTCAACTGTTGCACAAGCGCTAAGTATGACAGCGACTACACTCGCGCAAGCAAATTTCATGTTGTTTTTCATAAGTTTATTCCCTTTTGTTAGATCCCTCAATCTATAGCTATAAAATATAGCCACGACCAAAGAGATTGCAAGAGGAAAAAATTCAACCTAACGAAACCGATGGTTCACGGATGTTTAAAACTAAATCAAACCGGCTAAAGGCGAGCTAGGATCGGCATATTTTTTACGTGGCATACGTCCTGCTAGGTAAGCTTCGCGCCCTGCAATCACAGCATGTTTCATCGCCCGTGCCATAGCTATCGGATCCTTTGCTTCGGCAATAGCTGTATTCATTAAAACCCCGTCACAGCCTAATTCCATAGCTATGGCGGCATCCGAAGCCGTACCAACGCCGGCGTCGACAATGACTGGCACGCTGGACTGCTCGACAATCAGGCGGATATTAACCGGATTTTGAATCCCGAGTCCTGACCCGATCGGCGCGCCCAGAGGCATTACCGCGCAACATCCCATCTCCTCAAGCTTTCGGGCAAAGACGGGATCATCAGAACAATAAACCATCACCTCAAATCCGTCTTTGATAAGCATTTCTGCAGCACGCAAGGTTTCTTCCATATCGGGATATAAATGTTTGGGGTCTGATAGAACTTCCAGTTTGACAAGATCCCATCCTCCGGCCTCTCGTGCCAACCTTAGCGTCCGGACGGCATCCTCGCCGGTAAAACATCCAGCGGTATTGGGAAGGTAAGTCACGGATTTTGGGTCAATGAAATCCACCAACATAGGCGCTTTAGGATCGCTTATATTGACCCGCCGCACCGCAACCGTCACCATATCCGCCCCGGACGCCTCCAGCGCGGCGGCGTTTTCCGCATAATCCTTATATTTTCCTGTCCCGATAATCAGACGGGAAGAAAATGTTCTTCCTGCCACGGTAAGTAGATCATTGGTCATTAGCCGCCCCCTATAAAATGTATGATTTCAAGCGTATCGCCTTCGCTTAAAACAGTGTGGTCAAATTGGGATTTAGAGACAATTTCCAGATTGCGCTCAACCGCTATTTTGGTTGCAGGTAGGCCGAGATGTTTAATCAAGCCCGCCACTGTCAAAGCCTTGGGCAGGTCTTTATAACTATCGCCGTTAACCACCAAATTCATTTCAACTCACACAATATTCATCTGCTATTTTTACAGATATTCAGCGCTGCGATAACACGAAAAAAAAGCCTTAGACAATGGGAAAAGCCATATAAGTGTATTTCCTTATAGCAAGGCAAAAATCTCGCGAAATGTTAAGGCCAAACAAAACACAAACCCTATTTTATCATGTCAAAAAGCTTTTAAAGCTTGAAATATATGATATAGCTCGCCCTTTAAAATTTTAGAGAGGGATGTAACAGCCCATAACGCTATCACGGCGACTATATTTTAGCCGTAAAGGGGACAATATATCCCGATATAAAATAGGCCTCAAGATGACCATCCCTTGAACACCTAATTTCGATCATATCTTATACACCGAATTTGCGACAGAGAGACATTAATGCCGAGTACACCCAAACGACCTTCAAAACCATCAGGTAAAAACGCCAAACGCGGCACAAGTGAAACGAAGCTCGTCCGTGAATTGGCCGAAATTCTAACAGATACGGATTTATCTGAAATCGAAATAGAAAAAGGCACGCTCCGCATAAAAGTCGCTCGCAATATTTCAAATATGGTCAGCGTCAGTTCCGCGCCCCAAGCCCCCGTAAATATGCAATCCGCAGCCCCCGCACCGGTGGCGTCAATCGCTGAAGCAACAACCTCAACGCCGAAATCCGACATATCTAACCATCCCGGCACGGTCAAAAGTCCGATGGTTGGAACGGCCTATATCCGACCTAGCCCAGACGCAGCGCCTTTCTTTAAAACCGGGGATAGCATCAAGGAAGGTGACACTATATTACTGGTGGAAGCCATGAAAACCTTCAACCCTATTGCAGCGCCAAAATCCGGTGTTCTCTCGCAGGTTTTGGTCGAAGATGCCCAACCCGTCGAATTCGGCGAACCCCTTTTCGTTATCGATTAGTTATCGCGCATGTTTAAAAAAGTTCTCATCGCCAATCGGGGTGAAATCGCACTGCGCATTCACCGAGCCTGTAAAGAAATGGGTATAGCCACTGTCGCCATCCATTCTGAAGCAGATGCCAGTGCAATGCATGTCAGGTTAGCTGATGAATCCGTTTGTATCGGGCCAGCACCCGCAAGCGAAAGCTATCTTAACATTCCGGCTATCATTGCCGCGTGTGAAATCACGGATGCGGACGCCGTACACCCCGGTTATGGGTTTTTGTCAGAAAATGCGCGGTTCGCTGATATTGTAGAGGCCCACGGCATGACCTTTATTGGCCCTACGGCCCACCATATTAATATTATGGGCGACAAGATAATGGCCAAGCAGACTGTCGCAGAGGCAGGCATTCCTGTTGTACCGGGGTCTGACGGCGGGGTAGAAACACTCGAAGACGCTAGAAAAGTTGCTAAGAAAGTTGGCTTTCCGCTGCTCGTAAAGGCCGCCGCAGGCGGTGGTGGGCGCGGCATGCGTTTGGCCGAAACACCCGACAAGCTTGACGAAGCGCTTATGGCCGCACGTCAAGAAGCCCAAGCCGCTTTTGGTGACGGGGCTGTTTATCTGGAGCGCTACCTGACAGGGCCGCGCCATATAGAGATACAGATAATCGCCGACACACATGGCAATGTTGTGCACTTGGGAGAAAGGGATTGCTCTTTGCAACGCCGAAACCAGAAAGTGCTAGAGGAAGCGCCTTCCCCTGCCCTTACGCCCAAAGAGCGCAATAATATCGGGAAAATTGTCGCGAAAGCCATTAAGAAAATTGGTTATCGTGGAGCCGGAACGATTGAATTTCTATATGAAAAAGGCGAGTTTTTCTTTATCGAAATGAACACACGCTTACAGGTCGAACATCCGGTGACTGAAGAAATCACCGGCATTGACCTCGTGCGCGAGCAAATCAAAATCGCAAATGGCGACAAACTCTCTTTTACCCAAAAAGACGTCGTCTTTAGAGGACATGCTATTGAATGTCGTATTAATGCTGAAAACGCAAAAACATTCCGCCCTTCGCCCGGAAAAGTTATAGATTTTCATGCCCCTGGCGGTATGAATACGCGACTCGATAGTGCACTTTATGCAGGCTATTCTGTACCACCACATTACGATAGCTTGATCGGCAAGCTTATTGTATTTGGACAAACCCGCGAAGGCGCCATTTTGCGTCTCAGGCGTGCGCTGGGTGAGATGGTTATTTCTGGTATTGATACGACAATTCCGCTCTTTACGGAACTTGTACAAAATGAGAATTTTCTACACGGAGACTATAATATTCACTGGCTAGAAAGCTGGTTAGAAGAGCAATCCGACTAATTTTTATCCCCTGAAAGTGCATCTATATGTGTATAATGAGGCAGCAATAGATTACAGGCTCTTAATCCATAGAGTGTCCAAATCTTCCAAAAGCTACATATTTTCCCTAATTTACCTTAAAAAACCGCAATATATGCCTGTTGGCGTTCACAATATGCGCAGAGGCTGCATAATCAACTTCACATGTGGTTAATATTGCCTTTACTATATTATTCGTGACGGACGCACCTTTGGGGAGTTACAAAATGAACATTTCTTCGAAAATTTTCACACGCTCATCAAGATATGCATCAGCGCTACTCGCCACCACCGCTCTGCTTCTCGCTGGCTGCGCCTCAACAGCAACTGGGTCCAAACAATCTACACTCGTGCGCTCTAGCGGACAGGCCCCAACGCTGACTGCCCAAGCCCCGGAAGGCACAGTCATGGCAGTCATTCGCTACCCGGCGGTTGTCGAGTCTGAGGCCAAAGATACCTATTACAAAGCTTTTGAAAGTGTTGCGATTGGCGGCAATAATAAACGTGCAGGAGATGCAGCCGAAATTGAGAGCATCGCCGATAGCGTTATTGTTAAATCAAATTATTTCGCGCTATCCCTTTATAAAGAAATGGCGGCCCGCCTACCTGAGCACGGCGTTCTTCTATCCCCTCATGCGGTAAAACTGGATGCAAATGGCAATCTAACGTCAGAGCCCATTACACAAGCCGAAAAAATCCCGAGTGTCGTGAGCGTAGATTTCACTACCTATTCTTTTCCCGATCTAAAAGAAATGATGGGATCAAAACCACTGACCTTCGGTGATCTGGTAACACCCTTGGTAAGCGTACGCACAGACCACCGCGCCGCCAGTGCTACGCAAGGCGTTTTATTTGCAAGCACGCCGCTTATTCCCTATGCCGCCGGGACAGGTCAGGACGAAATCAAACAATCGCTTACCACCATGCAAAGCGGTCAATTTGACACCTCCGCGCCGGAGCTCGATTTTATTTCCTATATCGCCAAAGATACGCGCCTGAATGTGCCCGCAAAAAAACTGGGGGCGAGTCTGGATGACAATGTTGTACTGGCCTATCCGGTTGAGAAAATTAAACTTGACGGTGTCGCCTTGTCGCAACTTAATTCGGCTGTGGACGGATCAGTTGATCCGCTTGAGCGGGTTTTTTCCGATGCCATGGCTGATAATGTTATCCGTATTATAAATGAAACCGATAGCCGCAAGGCCGTCATGGCCCAGAAAGCGGCCGCTATTGCAGAATATGATCCCTCTCTGGCGGCACTTACATTTGTTGGCTCCGACGAGGCTGATTATCAAGCGCGGCTACGATATGTTGATCGTCTCCTAGATGCGGAACGCAAATATATGTCCGTACAATCCTTACGCATTTTCGACGGTGTCCATAACGGAGAAATGGGTGTCCAAATGCGCGACATGCTATCTGCGGAGTATCAGGTTATCGAAAAGCGCCGCAAGCTGGCCCGTCAACAAAATCAAGCCACAGCCTTTGCCATATTAGGAGCTGTTGCGGCGGGTGCGGCGATTGCAAATGGAGGCGGATCATCCTCCTGTAATAATAGCCGAACCCAAGAGGAATTTCAGGATTGTGTCCGCAGGCGCCAAACAACCAATATCGGCAATAACATTTTAACAAATCTGGCTATTCAAGGCGCAATAGCCGCTGCAAGCGAAGCCATAGCTTTAAATAACCGCTCAGAAGCCCTTGGACGAAGTTATCTGTCCTCTATCGTGCCCGCTCTTGAACAGCAAACCAATGTCACGGTCGATTTGCTCGACAGTAGCGAAACAATCACCGCCATTCGCTATGAGGACTTAAAGTCAAAACTGCAAAATCTCTATACAACGCGGCAACGCTCGCTTGATACAATCGCGACACGTTGCGGATTTGATCAAAATGGCGGCGTATCTGGCACATGGATGGGCGAGTGCAGTGGTGGTAAAGCCAATGGCACAGGCGTTGGCGTACTTCAGTCCAGCGACGGAACGTCTATCGAATATTACGGTCATGCCGCAAATGGTCTGGCGAATGGCACCGGATTAATGATTATCCATACCTCTGTGGGTAGCACAGCTCTGGAAGGTAATTTCTCCAATGGACTCGCCAGTGGCCCCATGCGCGTTACATCTCCTGGAAAGCAAGATCAGTTCCGCAATTACACCGCAGGTCAGGACACTGGCAGAGCAAGCACCACACCGCCGTCTGCCTTTCAGGTCGCGGGCTTGTTGAATTAATCTACGGGACTGAGCCTAATGGAACGGAACCACATGAGACTGCCTCTAAAAACTCTCGCAAGCGGCCTTATAATCGGCCTTGCCGCGCAGGCCTATGAGACGTCTTACGCACAAAGTCCTTCAAATGAAATCAACTCTAGCATCGTTAAATATGCGGATGCTGAAACGGCTGTAACCACGAGAAACGCGGCACTCGCCGCCCTACCTAATCCAGATTACTGCATTAATATCATGGCAGAGTTTCCAGCAGACGACCATGAAGCCCGTTATCAGTTTTTCCGCCTAACCGAAGAAATGGCGCGCGATGCAACGCCCGAATTTCGTTTCACCTTATCTGAATATGGTGCCGAGAAAGTCTCGCCAAACACACCGGTACTGGACGTTATTGAAGATATCGCCAATCCGGTCTTGCGTCAGGCTGCACCCGAAATCACAATTGCGAACATGGCTTACGTTATTGATTTTGCATCGACCTGCCAAACTTTCATCACGGGTCAGATAGATAGTCTGAAAGCCTTCGACCCGGCTTTGTCGGAAGCAAATTTTAATGCGGTTATTACCGAAGATGCGCTATTTCTGCGCCAAATTTTATCGGACGCGCTTTTCAGGCTCGGGGCCAATGAAGACGGCGTACATAGGCTTGTGACCATACGCTATGCCGACTCACTCATTATCACGCGCGACATTGCAGAATTTTCGACATTTGAAGCCGAACTTGATGATCTTGAATCTCTTTATATGGAAGATTTGGATGGGCGTCTAAAACGCTCAAATGATCTGATAAATGAAGAAATGGACCGCGAAATTTTAGGGGATTCGCTCGCACTTAACAGATCTCTCGAACAATCCGAAAGAGACAAACATAAGCAACGTCAGCTCGAGACACTCTTCCGGATATTAAATGGCGGACGTTAATGCGGGCTAACCGACGTAATATTTCCGTATTTTCAATTTCTGCGCTCGATCTATTTGCCGCTGCACTCGGCGCTTTTATATTAATCGTTTTAGTCCTTTTCCCCTATTATAAAAAAGGCGGGACAGAACAATCATTTGAAGAGCTAGAAGAGCTTGTAAAAAAGCGACGGCTGGTGGCCAGTTCCACACAATCCGAAGTCAGTAAAATTCGCGCTATCCAATCTGAAATTAGGCTCCTCAACAAAGAGTACAGAACAATTGAATCTGAGATGTCTGATATTGAAAACCGCCTCAGGGAAGTCCAAAAGCAAACCTCCGAGATTGAAATTCCTGATCCTCCACCCCTGCCCAGCAAAGCACCTGATCCCGACCCGGAGCCCGAACCTGTCGAACTTCCCCCGCGGAGTACAAATCAGGGCGTTGAGTTTTCAATTTTAGGATTAGCGACAACAAAGAAAGAAGTTGTTCTCGTGGTGGATATGTCCGGTTCCATGAAAGCCCATACGCAAAATGTCGTACAGGCATTAAACGAAATTCTTGATGTTATGAAACCGGATAACCGCTTTTCCATTCTCGGTTACCGCGGCGGGCCTAGCTATGATAGCTTTCCGCGCGGGGGGCGATTAACCCCTGCAAATGCGGCAAATATTAGCCAGGCCCGCAACTTTGTCTCTGGTCTCTCCCGTAAATTTGGTGGTGGAACCCCCACTCAAGCCGCCATGGTGCGCGCCTTAAATCTGCGTCCAGAATCCGTTATTCTTTTATCAGATGGTGCGCCTGATGATGGCTCTCCGGGAGAAATCATTGCCAATATTACCAATCGCAATCGCGGGCGGGCGGAAATACATACTGTGGCCATTGGCAATTATACCAAGAACAAGGCCCTTACGATTTTCTTGCAAGAACTGGCTAATCGCAATAATGGTGACTTTGTCGGGAGAGCCCGATGAAAAGACGTCCCGCACGCGATATTGAAGTCTTCTCTATGTCGGCTATCGACTTGTTTGCCGCTGCAATGGGGGCCTTCGCTCTGCTAGCGATAATTTTATTGCCCTATTACCAAAAAGAAATTCAGGAAAACACACCTGAAAATGCAATCTCGGATTTGTTAAGGGCTGCAGAAAATAGTCAGGTAGAAACCGTCGAAAAGAAAAAGGCGTTAGAAGCCAAACGCTCAGCAGCGGCGCGCAATGTCTCGGATATTAAAAGTGAAGCCCAGAAATTACTCGATAAGCTTCGCGGCGCCGAGGCCGCACTACTAGACAAAAAAGCCGCCGCCGCTCCCAAGGCCGTTCCTATACCCGACCCCATAGAAGACAAGCCCGCACCGGCACCTGAAAAGAATGTGGTCTCCTTTCGGTTTCTGGGCCTTAAAACCATACAAGACGACGTTGTGATCGCACTCGATATGAACCGCTGCATGGGCGGCCATGAGGAATCGATTAAGAAGGCAACGTCCCGTATCATTAATTCCTTACAAGACAACCACGCCCTTCGCATTGTCGGCTTTCAACAAACAGATAGCGGCGCTAAAACGCAGGTCTGGCCAAGCGCAGGTAGCTTGAAACGCATTACATCGTCTTCGAAAAAGGAAGCCACAAATTATGCCAGCCGCCTGACTCGAAATTTTGGAGGCTCGGCTTCCATGTTAGATGCGTTCCAAAAAATGATCAACGGGCCAGGCGAAGCCATTTTCCTTGTCAGTGACGGGCTACCCAATCCGCGCGCGAATAATAACCTCAGCCCCAACAGGCTCGCGCGGGAAATCACGCGCATAAATGGGGGGCGCAAAGAAATTCATGCAGTCGTCGTCGGCAATTATTTTGACTATAACGGCACTGTCGAATTTATGGAAAGTCTCGCGGGGCAAAATAACGGACAATTTATGGCCTTGGCTTCAACACGCAATGGGGTTTGCGATTAAACCAAACAAGGTTAAAGGATAAGATATGAATAAATATTCCAGATTAGTCAGACGTCTCTTTATCTTTTCTGTCGCCATAATTGCCGCGATAGTCGTCATCGGAATTATCCGGTTTACGGCGTCGCCGCTTTTACAAGAAATTCTGCTCGACGCGGATGCACCCTTCTGGCCATTTACGGTTCAAAATGTAATGTGGGTCGCCCTCTTCATTGGCTTCGGGGAACTCTTCCTTCGGTGGTCCGCCGCCAGTGATGAAGAAAGCCAGCTAAAGCGCGGTTATCTGCCCACCGACGACCGGAAGCTTACCGGAGATACGATTGATAAAATACGTGAGGGTATTTTATCACGCAAATATGGACGTAATTCTTTCCTTCCGCGTATGATCCGACGCACACTGGACCAGTTTAAAATATCGAGACGAAGCGATCAGGCCATTTCTGTCTTAAACTCCTCATTAGAGCTCTATATGCACGAAATCGATTTGCGCTATTCTATGTTACGCTATCTGACGTGGCTTATTCCCTCACTCGGATTTATCGGAACGGTTATGGGGATTATGTTCGCCCTGCAATATGCGGGCGTGCCTATTAATGCTGAAAGCGAGGACTTCCTTTATCAAGTCACCTCGCGTTTGGGCGTGGCCTTTACGACAACACTTCTGGCCCTGATTATGAGCGCTGTACTGGTTTTGTTACAATCGCTTGTTCAGGCCAAAGAAGAACGCGCCTTAAATGAAGCCGGTCAATATTGTTTGGATAATCTTATTTTGCGACTTGAAGATGATACCCAGATGGCTGCGCAAGTTAAACCGAGCTAATCATGGACCGCGTTAAATCCTATCCATATTACTTACTCATTTTTACCGCGACGTTGATTGCGGTCATGACGATATTGTCCTTATTGCTCATCTTTGCAAATTTTCGCATTCGACTTGGCGGGTTCATCCCGCCTGTCCTTGGTGCGGCTCTGGTCGCTGGGCAGTTTTTGCACAAAGAAGATAGGGCCCCTCAATCAAGAGAACGATTAATACTACTAACCCTCACCACAATGATAACCTTTTTAATATCGGGATTAATATATGTAACGGCTTTTTACATTCCAAAACTTATACCCGTGACGATTACGACATTTATTGGGGAAGCTTATATCTATGCCGCTCAAACATCTGTATCGCTATCCATACTTCTCCCCATCAGCGTTATTTTCCTTATTGTATTACTGTTTTTTGGATTGTCCTTCACAACTAAAACCAAGGCGGAAAAACCGAAAAGACGGACCAAGACTAAAAAGACATTCTTCGAAGAAGTCACAGGTGAAAACCTACAATCTGGTAAACCCGCTATGCCTGAAACGCCGCAAACGAATATGGCGACAACCGTATCAGAGGCAGCTGTAACTTCGGAGACTGATAAAGGTTGGAGTCCGGTAAATGATGGAGCTTTAGCAACAGGGCAATATGATCTTGAACGCGAGCGCCCGCCCCTGTTTCGCTGGCTTATTGGGGCTCTATTGCTCTTGGCAATTTTAGCGGGCGCTATCTGGCTGGTGTCTAAAGTTGTTGTGCCTCGCGATTTGCCTGTCCCGGAAATCACGCAAAAGCAAGAGCCCGAAAAGCCTGTACAAAAGGTCGGGGCAGATGATGCAGCTTGGGTTAAGGCGCTCGAAAAAGACACGCTTGCAGGCTACCGCGAATATCTGGAAGCTTTCCCGGAAGGTAAACATGCCGATGATGCGAAGGCAGAAATCGCGGCTTATGACGACAAGGCTTGGGCACGCGCGCAAGAGCGCGATACGATTGCGGGCTATGAAGAGTATATAAAAGAATGGCCCGAAGGCCAATATGTCGAACAAGCGCGTGACCGTATAAAACAAATCAAGGACGCTGCTGAGGCGGCCCGAAAAGCGGCCGCTGAGAAAGTCGCTGCCGAGGCCCGTGCTTGGGAACTGGCCGCCCAGACAAATACGGTGGAAAGCTATCAAACTTATCTTAGTCAACATCCCGGCGGGCCAAACGCACCCGAAGCCCAAAACCGGATTGACCGTCTGCAAGCGAATGCAGCAGACCTCAATGCCTGGAACGCGGCCAAAGCAGCGCATACTGCAGGCGCCTATCAACAATATTTAACGAGTTTTCCTCAAGGCGCTTTTGCAGCCCAAGCCATCGCCGCAATCGAGAATTTGCGCCCCTCACCGGGCCGGACTTTCAAGGACTGTCAGAGTTGTCCTGAAATGGTCAGCCTGCCGGCCGGGACAGCCGAGCTTGGCGCTGGCGAAACGGAAAAAGATGCCCGCCCTAATGAAAAACCCCAACGGCCTGTAACCTTTGCGGATATGTTTGCCATTAGTGTGAGTGAAGTCACATTTGCCGAATATGATGCCTGTGTGAATGCAGGGGGATGCACTGGCAAGCCGAATGATAATGGCTGGGGGCGTGGCAACCGTCCTGTTATTAACGTCACATGGGACCAAGCCCAAAAATATGTCGGATGGCTCTCCTCCCAGACAGGCAAACGCTACGGCTTACCAACTGAAGCGCAGTGGGAATATGCCGCGCGCGCAGGCGATAGTAATCCGCTAATAGGCGGGTCTGCGGCAGCAATATGCGCCTTTGCCAACGGAGCAGGAAAAGAAAGCGGGTTTAAATGGTCCAACACGGCCTGTACGGACCCCGCTATTGACAGAACAATGCCCGCTGGCCTTTTAGGAGCCAATAAATATGGTGTGAAAGACATGATTGGCAATGTTGCGGAATGGACGCAGGATTGTAACACGCTGAATCTACGAGACGCACCGACGGACGGTACCGCCGATTCCCGAGGCTCCTGCAATCAAAGAGTTGTACGGGGCGGCAGCTGGTTCTCGGGACTGGCCGACCTACGTTATGCGGCCCGCCTTATGCAAAGGCGGGGTGACAGTAATGACTTTACGGGTATTCGGGTTGTCAGGAAGACGGGGCCATAGATAATGAGCCTGAAAAAACATCTGAATGGCGTATTCAGGAAACACTCATATAGGATATGTTAGAGATGACACTATGAGAAATTTAGCCATAGCCTTGATGTTTTCCTCAAGCCTTTGGGCTTTGCCTACGCCTGTATTGGCTCAATCAGCGCCGGATACACGCCAAACCGACCAATCTGAAGAAGACTGGCGGCGTTCACAAAGACGCCCCGGCAGCTCGGATGACATTATAGACATTATTGAAAATACACGCGGCGACGGTGCTGGAAATGGACGTGGTTTCTCACCTGTCGATGCGCTACCGGAAGAAAGCCGGAATTTTTTGATTAAAGAACGCGCCAAACGCTTGGCAGAAGCAGGCGTCGGTGAGCCGGTTGATGTGAGTTATGAGCCCTCTGAAGCGGCAAAGTCGGATCAAGACCTACAGGCAGATGAAAAAAGAGCGTGGGATGAACTGACCCGTAATTTGGGCGGCGGCGGAAATGATCCCTCAGGTCAACAAGCTGGCGGTGGCGGCCAGCCGGGCGGGCAGCCCGGCGCTCAAGGTCAGCAAGCGGGTGGCGGTCAATCTGCGGGTGGGCAATCTGGTGGTGGCTCTGGCGGTGGGCAATCTGGCGGTGGGCAGGCAGGCCAAGACAATGGATCAAGATCCAGCTCGCCTTCCGTTATAAGAGGCGGTTCGCAACAATCCGTATCCGACATATTGGCGCAAATTCAAGGTATCGGCAGAGCTCCAACCCCGGGACAAGGCACATCAGGCGGTGCGCCCAATGGCACGGCCCCTTTTGGCAATTCTCCCAATGGCGGGACACAGAATGGTTCCGGTCAGCAGGGTCAGCAGGGTCAGCAGGGTCAGCAGGGTCAGCAGGGTCAGCAGG
>CAZHPV010000020.1:0-38326 GCA_964534845.1 uncultured Caulobacterales bacterium | reverse complement strand
GTCATATATTATGTGTAAGGCTATGAACCGCGGCTTTATATCTGTTATTTTAGGCGGGTTCGGTGCCACGGCGAGCAGCACAGACGACGGCGCGAAAGAGCAGCGGCCTGTCAAACGCGGCTCTGCCGAAGATGCGGCCTTTATCATGAAAAATGCCTCCAAGGTAATTATTGTCCCCGGCTATGGTCTGGCCGTCGCGCAAGCCCAGCATGCGGTGCGCGAAATGGCGGATACGCTTAAAGAAGAGGGCGTTGATGTGGTTTATGCCATTCATCCCGTGGCGGGACGTATGCCCGGCCATATGAATGTTTTGCTGGCCGAGGCCAATGTCCCTTATGACGAGGTTTTCGAGCTTGAGGATATTAATTCCGAATTTGCGAATGCCGATGTGGCCTTTGTAATCGGCGCCAATGACGTGACAAACCCTGCGGCCAAGACCGATCCACAAAGTCCGATAGCCGGCATGCCGATATTAGACGTGGACAAAGCGTCGACCGTGCTTTTTGTTAAGCGCTCATTATCGCCGGGCTATGCCGGAATTGACAATGAATTATTTTATGATGACGGCACAATGATGTTGCTATCGGATGCCAAGAAAATGGTCGAGGAGATCATTAAGGCCTTATAGTCGTGAAAGTGCTTGGTATTATATGTTTAGGTCTTATCGCGCTCTACCTCTTGGGGGGCGCGGTTTTATTTGGGCTCCAGCGTAATTTTTTATACTTTCCGCCAAAAATATATTTATCCCCTCAGGCCGTTAATCTTGAAAGCTTTTCTGAAATTGCATTGAGTGCGTCAGACGGCGCAGAGCTGAAAATGTGGTGGCATGAACCGCAAGAGGGCAAGCCGGTTATCATGTTCTTTCACGGAAATGCCTCAGCCGTCTTTTCAAATATTGATATTTACCGCGATTTATCACAGGCGGGATTTGGGGTTTTGGGTGTTTCCTATCCGGGATATCCGGGTGCGTCTGGTACACCAAAGCAGGACAAAATTGTAAACGCCGCACACGCTCAATATGACTGGCTTTTGGCGCGCAATATAAGACCGGAGCAGATAATCTTTTTTGGTACCTCATTAGGCGCGGGTGTGGCCGCCCAATTAAGCCGGACACGCCCGCCAGCTCTGTTGATTATGGACGCTCCGTTTAACTCAATGTTGGATATGGTACGCCTGCGCATGCCGCTTTATGGTTTGTCCGTCTGGCTCAAGGATGAGTACCGCTCAGACCTCGCCCTAAAAAACACCGTCTTTCCGGTGCTGATATTACACGGAACGCGAGACGCAGTCATACCGGATGAGCAAAGTGCTAAACTTGAAAAATCTGTAAACGGGCCTGTGCGAAGATTTACCATAGAGGGCGGACAGCATACAAATTTATGGGCGCTTGGCGGGCGCGAGATTATATTTGAGGCCTTGGAAAACCATTCCTGATGAAACCCTATCAAAGAAGGTCTATTTAGCGCAGCCTATGCAAAACGGTGTTGCGGGGTCAAGACCAAGGCGCTTATTCCCGACGGGTTCATCACAACTTACGCAATAGCCGTAATCTCCAAGCTCAAGCCTTTCTAAGGCTGCATTAATGCGTATGATTTGTCGCCGTCTTGCTTTTTCTTGGGCCATATCCATGGCTTGGACTTGCAAACTATCCATGCGTGAAAGGCGGCCAACGCTTTGCTGGTCGAGTTTGACGGGTTTGCGATTGTCAGAGGCCAGTGCGCTAAGCTCTTCAAGCTCATCGCGGCGGGCTTCTAGCTTTTGACGTATTTTTAAGGTTTCAGGCTTCATACTCCCTAAACCCATAACAAATAATCTGGCACGTGGATATATGGGCTGGGTAATTTCGGATCAGGCCAAACGCATTAAAATAGGCATTATGAAAACACCACCGCTTTTAATTGATAATATTTCTAAATCCTTTGGCCGTAATAAGGCGGTTAGTGAGGTGAGCTTTGCGATCAATGCCGGTGAGATTGTCGGATTTCTCGGCCCGAATGGTGCGGGCAAAACGACGACATTACGCATGGCTTTGGGCTTGATTAAACCCGACCGAGGACGAGTGGAGTTATTTGGGCAAGCCCCGGGGCCAGAAATTTTTGGCCGTGTCGGATTTTTGCCCGAAGAGCGCGGCTTGTATAAGAAACAAACGGCCCGCGACTCGATTGCCCATATGGCGCGCCTTAACGGCATTAAAGGCCGGGAGGCTTATAAGCTGGCTGAAGAGCTTTTAGAAAAATACGGCTTGGGGGATGCGGTCAAAAAGAAGAATAAGGACATGTCAAAAGGCATGGCGCAAAAGGTGCAATTATTGGGCGCTATTGCCCATAATCCGGAATTTTATATATTGGACGAACCCTTTTCAGGTCTTGACCCGGTTAATCAGAAAGTCCTTGAAGATATGGTGCGCGAAATTGCTTCGCGCGGAAGCACCATTATATTTTCAACACATGTCATGGAGCATGCTGAACGCCTGTGTGACCGGATTATTCTTATGTCGGGCGGTGAAAAAGTCTTTGATGGTAATTTGGCGCAAGCCTTGGATAAAGCGCCAAGACGTCTTGTTTTAAGCACGGATTACGCCGGAATTGAAAGACTTATGGCGCCTTTTATCAATAAGGTCGAACGCCGCGAAGACGGCGCCCTATCGTTGATCTTAAACCCTGAAGCCCAGACCCAGACTATTCTGGAAACATTGGTCAAAGAAAAGGTGAGCCTAAAGCGTTTTGAACCCAAGACGGCCAGCTTGCATGAAGCTTTTGTCGCTATGGTTGGACATGATTTTGCCGCCAATATGGGCGTTGTTGGCGAGGGTACGTCATGAGCTTTGCGGTTGACATACGCCGTGTCTATCTTATCGCCCGCCGAGATTTTCTGGGTTATGTAAGAACTTGGGGGTTTTGGGTGTCTTTTTTCCTGCCCTTTATTCTTATGGGATTGGGAGTTTTTCTCTCGACCTTACAGATCAATATACAGCCTACACGATATGAAACCATATTGGACGAAACGGCCCATCACGGGGCCGAAATTTTAAAGCGTGAGGCAGATAGTCAGCGGGCTTTGGAGCGGGCCTTATTTGAAAACCTAGGGGGTAAAATCCTGTCCAGTGCCGAGCTTGAAGGTTTGCTTGAGGCCTATGATAAGAAAGGCATGGAGAGCGCGCGTGACTATATAGATAGTAAATTTCCCGGCGCTGGTGACCGCATAAAACTGCCAAGTCTTAACCGGGTTTTTGTCCCGCCGCCTGTATCCTCGATTGAAGCCTTAAAACCCTATCTGCGAGGTGATAAGTTGATAACGCATGATGGGAAAGCTGTAGCATTAGACGGAGCATTACATCTTTATCAACAGGGTCAAGGCGTGCGGGCCGATTATTGGTCGGAAAACATTAATAGCCGCGAAGTCCCGATATTGGCCCGCGATTATTTCAAAGAAAAATCAACCCAAGCCTATCTTAAATCAGGCGGCTTAAGCCTTGAAGGCTATCAAGCTGCCCAAAGGGGAAGTCTGGCGATTGAAAGCTTTGATCCGACAAAACTTGATACGGGGGAGGAGAGTAGTCAGGCGGTGACACTGGCCGATAATATTCCCGGATTTGTCGCGGCTATTTTAGCGACTATTTTATGGTTCACTGTGTTTTCCGGCTCTTATATGTTGCTAACCTCCATGCTGGAAGAAAAGCTCAACAAACTCCTTGAAATGATGCTGGCCTCTACCCGGTTTTCCGAAATTATGCTGGGTAAGCTTTTGGGCGTGGCGGCGCTGACACTCACGGCACTTTTACCCTATATCCTTATGGCTTCGGGGGCGGCTATTGCCGCTATCCTGTTTGGCCCCGCAGATGTTAGCCTCGGGCTTAAAGCGGCGATTAACGCCAAGATGATAGGGTTTTTCATTCTCTTTCTTATATTGGGATATGTGTTTTACGGAGCCTTTTTTATCGCTATTGGCGCGCTGGCCGAAAGTATGCAGGATGCGCAAACACTGACGACGCCGATCATGCTTATCCTGACCTTGTTATTTATGGTCGTCCCCATAGGCCTACAAAATCCGCAAAACCCTATCTTGATAATGGCCTCGTGGTTTCCCTTATCAGCGCCTTTTGCCGCGATTATGCGCCTGCCTGCGGAGCCTGCCCTTTGGGAGCTTTGCCTGTCTGCTTTTATTCTGTTTTTATGTACAATAGGCGTGATGTGGTTGGCTGGGCGGATTTTCCGCTTTGGTGTCTTATCCGGCTCGGGCGTAAAAGGTATAAAAGGCTGGCTAGCAGGTAAGATGTTTAAGCGTAGCAAATCCCGTCCCTAAGGCCGGGGTAAATAAGACTTGGGTCTGACCCCGATAAGGGTTTATATGTCGGTTATGGATAGAGCAGAAACAGATAAACCAGACATGTCTGCTGCGAGTGCGCAGGGCGCATATTCGGCTAAGCAAGACAGGCTAAAAGCGCGTGTGCTCGAGGAAGCTTTAGAGATTGTACCGTTTGAAGGCTGGACATCAAAAATGATGGCGCAAGCGGCTAAGGCGGCTGAAATACCCGCCTCGCAAATTCACCACCTCTTTCCCAAAGGCGCTTTAGGGTTGATAAGCTATTGGTCGGCCCGGATGGACCGCAAGAGCGCACAACAGCTTACAGAACTGGATATGACGGATATGCGTATCCGGGATAAAATCACCCAAGCTGTGCTTATCAGGCTTGCGCAGATGGACGGTCATGAGTTGGCCATGAAAAGGGCTTTATCGCGACTAGCGTTGCCTGATGCGCATATAGGGCCAGCGGGCGGGATCGGGCTTAGGCCGTTATGGGATAGCGCGGATATGATATGGCGCGCTATTGGTGATAAGAGCACAGATAGTAATTATTACTCAAAACGCACTGTGCTTTCTGCTGTGCTTTCAAGTACGACTTTGGCATGGATTTCAGATGATAGTGCCGACAAAGCCTCTGCTCGAGACTTTCTGGATGCCCGTATCGAGAATGTCATGACGTTTGAGAAAACCAAATGGACGGTTAAAAGCCGTTTAAAAAATGCGCCCAATCCCGCAGAAATTTTAGGCCGTTTGCGTTACGGAAAAGGGTTTAAACGCCGGCGCAGGTCGCGGGTGCCTGTCTCACGCTATAAATCATAGCGTTTAAATCGGTTTAAGCCGGCTATTGACATGTCCCATTTTTCGCCCAATGCGCGGCGCAGTTTTACCGTATAGGTGCAGGGCGTTATTCGGGTTTGCGCTCAACTCCGCCCAATCATTAACCGCCTCGCCAAGTAAATTTGTCATCTGCATTTTATGGCGCGGCGCTGTGCTGCCTAATGGCCATCCGCAAATAGCCCGGATATGAAGCTCGAATTGATCTACGCATCCTGCATCTTGTGTCCAATGTCCCGAATTGTGAACGCGCGGGGCGATTTCATTTACAATAAACTCACCATTTGGGAGTTCGAAAAACTCGACCGCCAAGACACCGATATAATCTAGCGCGTCCATAATTTTGCGCGCTAAAACCCCAGCAGCGCCCGTATCGCCCGGCGCAGGCGCTGTACTTGTATGCAGAATATGGTTTTTATGGACATTCTCGATGAGAGGGTAGGCGGCGATTTCGCCTTGGATATTGCGCGCGGCAATGACAGATACCTCTCGGGAGAAATCAACAAATTTCTCTAATATAGAGGGTGTGTCCTTCATCTTGTCCCAAGCCAGCCTTATATCAGCTTCGCTTCGTATGACATATTGGCCTTTACCATCATATCCGAGTCGGCGGGTTTTAAGGACAGAGGGCAAACCTATTTTTCGTATGGCACGCTCCAAATCATATACGGAGTCGACAGGTTCAAATAATGTAACACCAACACCGGCCTTATCGCGTATAAATGTTTTTTCTCGTAAACGATCCTGCGCAACATCCAAAGCCAAGGCCGGCGGACGTAAAGGGGCAGCATTATTGGCCGCCTTGGCGGTTTGGGCGGGGACGTTTTCAAATTCATATGTCACGACATCACAGTTTTGAGCAAAGGCAAATACGGCCTCCACGTCCTCATAGGCGCCGACGGTATTCTGCGTACTTATCTTTGCTGCGGGACCGTTCGTTTCGGGGCAATAAATATGACAATTTAGGCCAAGGCGCGACGCAGCGAGGCTCAACATACGTCCGAGTTGGCCTCCGCCCAGAATACCTATCATGCCGCCGGGTGCGACGATATTTTGGTTTTTGGGATTAGGCATTAGGCAGGCGGACTTTGCGGGTGCAAGGCAACCGAGTCTGTTTGGGCCGCGCGCCACTTATCGAGACGTTTCGCAATAGATTTATCGCTTAATGCTAAAATAGACGTTGCCAAAAGGGCTGCATTTTTAGCCCCGGATTTACCAATCGCCAAAGTGCCCACAGGTATGCCGCCTGGCATTTGTGCTATGGATAATAGGCTATCCATACCCGATAGAGCCTTGCTTTCTATAGGGACGCCTAAGACAGGCAGAGACGTCATCGAGGCCGTCATGCCCGGCAAATGGGCCGCCCCGCCTGCGCCAGCAATAATGACTTTATAACCGACCTTACGGGCCGTTTTTGCAAAATCATACAGACGCTCAGGCGTACGATGGGCTGAAATGACTTTGGCATCATAGCCAATGTCCAAGGCATCCAACATGTCGGCAGCATGCGTCATTGTTGGCCAATCCGATGTGGAGCCCATTATAATAGCGATCAAATTCGAGGCAGACATAGCTTTCTCTCATCTCGTTTAGAAAGCGATACTGCATAATCCCTTTTTGTGGCGCGGTCAAATAGGCTTTCGCGCTGTGCTTGGCGAATGGCGGGTCGGTAGAGGGTAATAATCAGACAAAATTAACTATAGTTTTCAAAAGATAATGGTCTGGCTGCTATTTTGAGGGTTTTGAGGGAGTGTTTGAATGTTTTTTAACGACATTCTGATAGCTCAACCTCATATTTAACCGCAGTCACTAAAGAAATTTATGTCCGTATCTCGAGTCGCAATGGCCTTGCAACAATCGTCCCAACTCCCAAATCACGGGGAAACGGCCGATCTTGTAAAGGAAAATGAACGTCTGACCTATGAGCTCAGTCAAATGCGTTTGCGTTTGTTGGAGCTTGAGCGTGATGCCGATATGGACCCGTTAATCCCCATTTTCAACCGTAGGGCTTTTATGCGAGAACTGGCGCGCGCCCAAGCTGTCTTTGCCCGTTACGATATTCCCTCAAGCTTGATCTTTTTTGACCTTAACGGGTTTAAGAAAATCAATGACCGGTTTGGTCATAGTATCGGGGATGAATTGTTAAGGAAAGTCGGTCTGATTATTCTTGAAAGTGTGCGCAATTGTGATCTTGTTGCGCGTCTTGGCGGTGATGAATTTAGCGTATTGCTATTTCAAACGACGCATAAAGTTGCCGAAGCCAAGGCTTCAGCTTTAGCGTGCCGGATTGCGGAACAGAAAATTGACCATCCGACAGGCGATATTAGAGTTACAGCGGCTTGGGGTGTTGCCCCCTGCGACCCGAATGATACGGCTAAACAAATTTTGTCCCGTGCTGACCGGGCTATGTATATTAATAAAAAGTCTTCTTAAGCGGGCCAGTCCTTTATTAGGGCTAAGCTATAATATCCGGCGTTAATTGATTTTCTATATAGGCGATTTTGTCTTTTAAAACGAGTTTCTGTTTTTTCATACGCTGCGTTTTTAAAATGTCGTTTGACCCGATATTTCTCAAAGCTGTAATTTCAGTGTCTAATTCGCGGTGCTGTTTCTTTAAGCTTTCGAGTTGGGTTTTCAGCTTGGCCCTTTGGGCTTGCAATTCACCTTCACTATCATGATCGGCCATAGAATCAGTATGTGGATCATCCGTGTGGGGCATATGATATCGTAACAGGAATGGGGCAAAAATGCATCCGTAATCTTCAAGACCGCGTTTATTTCTGTCGATTTGATTAACTAACCGCCCAGAGTTATGATGACATGGATGCCAATTTATGCTATTCGAAACCATCCTAAAATATAAAAAGGAGAGAGCTTATGGCTAAATCAGCGCACGTCAAAGAGCTGATAATGAAGCATTCTGTATTGGATGTAAAAATCAAAAATGAACTCAAAAACCCCTTGCCTGATACCATACGCTTGATAGATCTTAAAAAACGAAAACTTTATCTAAAAGAAAAAATAGAAAATCTATCACAATAAAATATCTTTAAATAAGACTGGAATTACGCTCTAAGTGTTGTTGAAAAGCCGGGTTTTGAAAGTAGATTTCGCAGGCTCGGACTTTGATAAATGAGGGAGTGATTATGTCTGATCAAGTTGTCATAGTAACAGGTGCAGCCAAAGGCATTGGCTATGCGTGTGCACGGCGCTTTTATGAAGACGGTTATAAGGTCGTACTTTCTGATTTCGATGAAGCCGCGGCAGAGCAGGCCATGCGCGATCTTGGCGCCGATCCAAAACGGGCTATCTTCGTCTCTTGCGATGTGTCTAATAAACTGGATGTCCATAACCTCATAGCTGAGACCCTCAGTGTTTTTGGCCATATTAATATTGTTATCAATAATGCGGGTGTTGCGATTAAGGGCGGGTCGCTGGATTTGTCCGGTCGGGATTTTGACCGGGTCTTGGCGGTAAATTTGCGCGGCGCATTTCTGGTATCTCAGGCTGCGGTTAAACATATGGTAGACGAGATCGAAAAACGAGAAGACCGCTCTCGCCTTTCTGAGCGCCCATATGCGATTATCAATATGTCATCCATTAATGATAACGTCTCAATTCCGGACTATCTGGCCTATAGTGTTTCTAAGGGCGGCTTGAAACAAATGACGAAGGCTATGGCGATTGAACTGGCTCCTTACGGCATACGGGTAAATGCGATTGGGCCGGGCAGTATCAAGACCGATATGCTGGGGTCGGTTGTCTCTGACTCTGATGCTATGGATAAAATCAGAATGCGGACACCGTTGGGGCGTGTTGGTCAGCCCGACGAAATTGCAGGTGTTGCCGCTTTTCTGGCCTCGGAAAATGCCAGCTATATAACCGGCGAGACTATCTATGTCGACGGAGGACGGCTCGCGCTCAACTACACAATGCCTCTAAAAGAAAAAGACGAGGTTTAGTGGGCCTTTAGGCTAAGAGGACGATGAAGGCTTGAAGAGACTTTCAAGCGTATGTTCTGTCTTAACGGTTTCTGTCGGCGGATTGTCTTCCTCAACAGGTTTAAGCCCAGTACTTTCATCCAGTCCCGCTTTGGCATCTGCCTTGGCTTTTTTCTCGGCTGCGACTTTTACGACACGGTCAAGATCCGTTTGTGTACAAAGGCCTAAAGAGACGGGATCGGTTGGATTTATTGTACTCATTTTCCAATGGGTTCGCTCTCTTATGGCGTTAATGGTTGGCTTTGTGGTGCCGATAAGTTTGGAAATTTGGGAATCCGGTATTTCCGGGTGATTGCGTACCATCCAAGCAATGGCATCTGGCCTGTCTTGTCTACGCGATAGCGGTGTATAGCGCGGCCCCTTTCGGCTTTTCTTTTTCTTTTTATCAACAGCATGGTCAAAGCGCGTTGCGACTAAAACATAGTTCGGGTCTTTTTCACCGCGTTCAATTTCCTCACGGGCTAATTGTCCACTGGCGATAGGGTCGGCGCCGCGAATTCCGCTGGCAACATCTCCGTCGGCAATGCCTTCAATTTCTATGATGTGTAGTTGACAGAACTCCGAGATTTGTTTGAACGTCAGAGCCGTGTTTTCAATCAGCCAGACGGCTGTGGCCTTCGGCATTAAAATTTGCGTCATCGAGTTACTCCGCAATTAAACATCAAAAAACCCGGCACGGCCGGGTAAAAAACTGGAAAATCAGAAAAATTCGCCTGTTACGAGACGTTATATAGGGTTATTAATCAATTTTGACAAGCGAAATCGATTGGCGTTTCTTGAGGAGTTTCTATGGCGGGTGAGGACAAAGTGAACCAAATGGAGATTGATTTTGTTTTGGGGGAAGACTTATATGGTGTCTCTGTTGAGGATTTACAAACCAGATTGAAGGTGTTGGAGACAGAAAAAACACGTCTCGAGCGAGAGTTAACCAAAAAACAGGCTGAATTAGATGCTGCACATAAAATATTTGGACGCTAGCATTCATTGGCTCGACCTTTGCAAGGTTGGCCGCAATACAGATAACAAGCTGTTTATTGCGGCAAATAGGAGACAAAATGAGCGAGGATATAAACATCGCCACTAATTCACCAGACACGTTAACGCCGCAGGCCGAAGCCAGACTGTTAGAGTTTACGAAATCGGATTTGTTTACGAAGACTTTTAAAGAAGGTATGGCGCTTGTAGAAGAGGTCGCCGCCTATCTTGACGGGCCGGGCCGATATGAAAGCAAGAAGCTTGATCGGAAAAAAGCTCTGATTTATGCCTCCCAAAGTATGCAACTCACCACGCGGCTGATGCAGGTCGCGAGTTGGTTGCTCGTTCAGCGCGCTCTCAAAGAGGGCGAAATGACGATTGCAGATGCAAGAATGGAAAAATACAGGCTTGTAGAAATTCACAGAAATAAGGACGATTTAAGTTTTTCTGACCTGGCTCAAAGCGCTTCGGTTTTACCAGCCTTGCTATTGGATTTATTGGCGCGTTCCGAAGCTTTATATCAGCGTATCTCCCGGCTTGACCGCTCTTTATACGGTACGATAGCCGCGCAAAGCGGTAATACGGTCGCTGATCAGATTAGTCGTTTGCAAGCCGCTTTCGGTGAACTGTAGGCTTTAGCTTTAATGTTTTGCAAAAATTTAGGGGCCTGAGGGCCCCTTAAAAATATAACCGGTTTTAAACAAACCCTTTGAATTTATCCTTGAAGCGCGAGACGCGACCACCGCGGTCCATCAGTCTCTGGTCCCCGCCTGTCCAGGCCGGATGGCTCTTACTGTCAATATCAAGCACAAGGCGGTCACCCTCTTTGCCGTAAGTTGACCGGGTTTGATATTCTGTTCCGTCAACCATTTGAACGGTGATCATGTGATAATCTGGATGTGTGTCTTTTTTCATTTTCTTCTCCTGCCGGTCAGACATCCGGCTCTGTTCACGGGTTCGCTTTGGTTCGTCCCCCGCTTGGTCGCAACCCTTTAGGGCTATATATATAAAAGGTCAAGCCTTTTGAGGTGTCTGGGGATAAGCTGATTTATGTGACAAAAAACGCTGCCATAATTTCAATGCCAACAGGGGTGTTTCATTCAGTGGCTCATAAGAGCGAGGCTCGAAAGGATATGTAAAAGGGGCGATATGGCAGCGATTGTTTAGGCTTTGATGAAAGGCCCGGAACTTATGGGTTTTGTGCCTATATTTGCGGTTTTCATGCATTTCGAGTGTAAACACAGTTTTGCCGGTAAGGCAGGCCTCTGTGAGCATATTTGTACTCTCTTGTGTCACGAGAATAATTTCGGCGCTCGACAAAAAGGCTGGGTAAGGATTGGTTATAATATCCGGCTTAGTCTCGTGGGGGTTATCAAGGGCGTCATAAAACCAGATATGTTCCGAGTTGCGCTCCGTTAAGGCTTTCCATTTTTGCCGCGCATGGGCAGGCGTGCGCCGAGAGGTCGATATTAGCAGGCTATATCCCGCATCCAATAATCTTTGGGCGTGGTGTATATGATTGTCTACCGCAATAGGCGGCAAGCTATATATTTTCGAAGGCCCGCCAATCAATATGGCAGCCTGTGGCCGGGGAAAGGCCTCAAGTCGTTCGGAAAAATACTGAGCGCTATCCTTTAAGGTTTGCGGCGTGATTTTAGAGGGCGAGCCAATGGCGGCTTCTACATTGGGGCCAGACAAGTCGTCATGGCGCGGGGCAATGACCAGATCGAAGTGCTCGGCCGCAATTTGCGGGTTTTGTATATAGACCGTAAAACAGTCTGGATAAGCGCGTTTTATCTGGCGCAGAGGTGCAATGGTCTGACGCCCACATCCAATTATAATGTCTGCCTTTTTAATGTCAGCTTCAAATCCATAACGGGTTAGCTGTGCGCCTAAAGGCCTTTGTAATGGCACGGGTAGGGCGCTAAGAAGCGGATTGACGTTTAGTCGGTGTGTTTTAAGTGTAATGTCATGAAGCCGAGCCAGAGATTGGGCAAGACCCAAGGCCTGATTTTCATGCCCACGCCGCCCGTCCAATAATACCCAGCAATTAACAGGTGGAAGGTGAGAGGGATTGGACATGGTCGCGAATATTACTTGAAGGCGATATCCAAAATTTCATAGCCTTTAGACCCGCCCGGCGCGATAACTTCAAAAACATCACCGATTTCTTTTGAAATCATGGCACGGGCCATAGGCGCTGTGATCGAGATTTTACCGTCTTTGATATTGGCTTCGTCCTCTCCGACTATTTGATAGGTGCTTTCTTCATCTGTGTCTTCATTTACGATAGTCACAGTTGCGCCGAATTTGACCGTATCGCCTGTCAATTTGGAGACGTCAATAATCTGGGCTAAAGAGAGTTTGCTTTCGAGTTCCTGAATGCGGCCTTCGATGAAGCCCTGTTTTTCTTTGGCGGCATGATATTCGGCATTTTCTGACAGATCACCATGTTCTCTGGCGACCGAAATTGCCTGAATGACTTCGGGGCGTTCAACTGATTTTAAATGTTTGAGCTCGGTCTCAAGGGCAGCATGGCCCTGAACTGTCATGGGGACTTTTTGCATGGAAATTCCTATCTCAGTGTGTGGCCCAAGGCCGCAAATGCTCAAGCGCCAGAAACATAAGGATGTTTAATGAATAATCAAGTCTCAAACGACCCATGCTTTATTTTTACCCATAGCTTATTTTTACCTATGTCCTATTTTACCCCGTCCGGTTTTTTAAAGTATTAATTTAAAGGCCAGAAAAAGGCCTAACTAAAAATACTATAATCACTATTCCAAATTTGCTATAGCTCTAGGCTTACTGGTTAAATATCAATAGGTATGGGGCGTATAGTCGTGATCATGAAAAGTGGGCGCATAGATCACGACTACCCTCTCTCAAAATACCGACATAATTAACCAAGATAAGACGGTGTTACGCAGCGGCTATATCTTGTAGGCTTTTAACCGTATAATCATTTTTCGCTAGGTCTTCTATAGCCGCCACACAGGCTTTGGCTCCGGCGGCCGTTGTGAAATAAGGCACGCTTTGGGTTAGGGCAGTCCGGCGTAATGAAAAGCTGTCTTTAAGAGATTGCTTGCCGGATGTTGTATTAAACACAATGCCAATTTCACCGTTTTTAATCGCATCGACAATATGCGGGCGGCCTTCCGAGACTTTTCGGATATAGTCGACTTTTATACCCTGTGCGCGTAAATATTTAGTCGTTCCCCCCGTTGCCACGATTTCGAAACCTTGCTTTATAAGCCTTTTGGCCAAATCGGCCATGACCGGCTTGTGGTGATCACGTACAGATATAAATACTTTTCCGCTTGTCGGAATAACGGTGCCCCCGCCGAGTTGGCTTTTGGCAAAGGCGGTTCCAAAACTATGAGCGACACCCATAACTTCGCCCGTGGAACGCATTTCCGGCCCTAATATGGTATCGACGCCGGGGAAACGGGCAAAAGGGAAAACCGCCTCTTTAACTGCGAAATAATTATGGGGTTTTTGTGTAAGGTCAAATTCTGAGAGTTTCATACCGGCCATGACTTTGGCGGCGATATTGGCGACAGGTAAATGTACGGCCTTTGCAACAAAGGGTACAGTTCTTGAGGCGCGTGGATTAACCTCGATGAGATAGATATCGTCATCTTTAACGGCAAATTGAATGTTCATTAAACCAATTACGCCTAGTTCTAAGGCCAAAAGCCGGGCTTGTCGCTTTAACTCTTGGATGATTTTATCAGATAGGGAGTAAGGGGGGAGCGAACAGGCACTATCACCAGAATGCACACCGGCCTCCTCAATATGTTCCATCACCCCGGCGACAAAGACATTTTCCCCGTCACAAATCGCATCCACATCCAATTCAATTGCGTCGCGTAGATATTGATCGACAAGCAAGGGGGCTTTGCCTGAGACTTGCACGGCGGTTTTTATATAGCGCCGCAAATGGTCTGTATCTTCCACGATTTCCATGCCGCGTCCGCCTAACACATTTGAGGGCCGCAATACGACAGGATATCCGACGTCTATCGCGGCTTTTTCAGCGGCTTTGGCCGTGCGGGCAATATCGTTTTTAGGCTGTTTTAACCCGAGCTTGTCAACAAGGGCTTTAAAGCGCTCGCGGTCCTCTGCCCGGTCTAGCGCGTCACTGTTAGTTCCCAATAGCTTTATGCCATTGGCTTCCAGAGCGCTGGCGAGTTTTAGCGGTGTCTGGCCGCCAAACTGGACAATTACGCCCAAAAGCTCGCCTTGGCTGGCTTCTTTCTGAATAAGCTCAAGGACGTCTTCTTCGGTTAGAGGTTCAAAATAGAGGCGATCAGATGTGTCGTAATCGGTTGAAACCGTTTCAGGATTGCAATTGACCATTATGGACTCAATGCCGATATCAGCCAAAGCAAAAGCGGCGTGGCAGCAACAATAGTCAAATTCAATACCTTGGCCAATACGGTTTGGCCCGCCGCCCAAAATCACAACTTTCTTCCGATCAGAAACGTGGGATTCGCAATCCACCTTGCCGTCAAAAGACGGCACTTCATAAGTCGAATACATATAAGGTGTTTTGGCTTGGAATTCCGCAGCACAGCTATCCACACGTTTATAGACCGGGCGCACACCGAGTGACTGGCGCGCCTTACGTATGTTTTCTTCTGTTTGTCCGGTCAGTTCAGCAATCCGTACATCTGAAAAGCCTTCAGCTTTAATGGCTTGCCAGGTTTTAGCATCCTGCGGCATGCCTTTATCTTCCAAGAATTTTTCGGCTTTGATCAAAGCGTCTATCTGGCGCAAAAACCATGGATCAATACTGGTATATTGGAAGATTTTTTCTACGCTTAAACCTTCGCGGAAAGCCTGAGCGACAACAAAAATCCGGTCAGGGGCCTGTATTGACAAGCGGGCTTTAAGCGCCTTATCGCGCTCGCGTCCTTCGCCTTCAATTTCTATCGGATCTAGACCGTTATGGCCGGTTTCAAGCGAGCGTAAGGCTTTTTGCAAGCTTTCGGTAAAAGTCCGGCCAATTGCCATGGCTTCGCCGACAGATTTCATCGAGGTGGTGAGTGTAGCCTCTGAGCCAGGGAATTTTTCAAAGGCGAAACGCGGAATTTTTGTGACGACGTAATCAATAGTGGGCTCAAAGGCGGCGGGTGTGGCGCCCGTAATGTCATTGTCGAGCTCGTCCAGCGTATAACCAATAGCGAGCTTTGCTGCGATTTTTGCAATCGGAAACCCTGTCGCTTTTGAGGCTAGAGCCGATGAGCGCGAGACGCGTGGGTTCATCTCGATAACGACCATGCGGCCATCTTCGGGGTTAACGGCAAATTGTACATTGGAGCCACCTGTTTCCACCCCGATTTCGCGTAAAACGGCAATCGAGGCATCTCGCATGCGCTGATATTCCTTATCCGTTAAGGTTAGGGCAGGGGCCACTGTAATACTATCGCCCGTATGCACGCCCATGGGATCTATGTTCTCAATCGAGCAAATAATAATACAATTATCCGCCTTATCGCGCACGACCTCCATTTCATATTCTTTCCAGCCCAAAAGGCTTTCATCAATGAGGACCTGATTGGTCGGCGAGGCCATTAAGCCGGAGCGGACATAATGTTCAAATTCTTCTTTATTATAGGCAATGCCGCCGCCTGTGCCGCCAAGAGTAAAGGCGGGGCGAATAATGGCGGGCAGGCCGGTAAGCTCTAATTTATCGAGGGCATCTGCTACGCCTGCGGCAATATTGTCTTTCGGCGCGGTGATAATTGTCGCCCGCGGGTTTTCCAGCCCGATTTTCGTCATGGCGGCAGCAAAACGTTCCCGGTTTTCCGCCTTGTCAATGACGTCCGCTTTCGCACCGATCATTTCCACGCCGTATTTTTCCAGCACGCCCATTTCTTCTAATTTCAAGGCCGTGTTAAGCGCGGTCTGCCCGCCCATAGTCGGTAGGAGCGCATCAGGTTTTTCAAGTGCGATGACCTTTTCTACCATTTCCGGTGTGATGGGTTCGATATAGGTGGCGTCGGCCATGCCGGGGTCTGTCATAATTGTGGCAGGATTGGAATTTATCAGGATAACGCGGTAGCCTTCATCCTTTAAGGCTTTACAGGCCTGAACGCCGGAATAATCAAACTCACAGGCTTGTCCGATAATGATCGGACCCGCGCCAATAATGAGAATGCTTTTTATATCCGTTCGCTTACCCATGATTTATCCTATCTGACCTATCTCTGTTCTAAAAAAGAGCCGATTCTTTAGGAGAATCGACCTCGAAAAAGCAAATTGTCCTCTCCTATAGAATTGGACACAGGGTTACAAGCGCAATGTGATATATTTATAGACATATAGCGATGATTTAGCAGCCCGTAGCGGAGAGGTCATAGAGCTGGTTTTGACTTGGGTCATAGGCCAGAATTTTTGCGCCGTAAGCGGAATACCGATAGCTGATCAGGGGTAAGTTTTGCGCGATAAGATCGCGAAGACTGTCTGGCCGGTCTTTATAGAGGGATAAAATATACATATGGTTTGAGCAGGCGTTAATATCCGGCCATGTCATTTTGTCTTTTGGCAAGCCTAGACAATATTCAACATTTGAATCATTGGGTACAATGTTTTCGAAATGTGTATCTGAAAAACCCTCTATCAAATCTCTCACATATAGCGTTTTATTCTGACTTTCGCCTGACTGTGACCCGCCTGCTGGAAATTCTCCCGCCAGCGATTTTATTGTCACATCTTTTGCTAAGGCTAAATGTGCCTTACAGCCGGAGAAATCTTCTCGTGCTTCGTCGATATATTTGCCGCCCTCTCCCAGTTCAATATTCTGGCCATTCGCGCGTACCAATTTCAGAACGGCTTTGGGATAGCCTTCTATTGCGTCCCATCTAAGCTGTGTAATCAGCGTCACCTCTTCCTTTAATATGGCCCAATAAACCCGCTCTCTATCGACGATGTCGCAGTGATTGTTTTGCCCAGAGGTTTGTGCAGAGATTGTCTCATGAGTTTGGGCAGCGCGCCCCGGAATTGCAAAAAGGCTCCCTATTAACAGGGTTATACATAAGAAAATTTTTACCGCGCCATTTTGCATAGAGGGTCCTAAAGGGGTGAATATAGGAATTACTACAAAATCTTGTTTTTTTTGTACTCAAATAAGGTTAATATTGGGAAACCAACACAGCGAGGACCCATGGTAAATAGACGACAATCCGTCAGGCGGCAGTCATTAGGGGGCGGAACCATGCGTCGGCGCGGCGGGTTTCGCTGGCAGATCATGTTGCTATTTGCGATTGGTGCAGCGGGATATTATTTTCTCAATCAAAAGACAGTGCCCTATACGGGGCGTAAGCAATTACGGACGATGAAACCGGTTCAGGAAATGCAGCTGGGTTTGCAGTCCTATCAGCAAATTTTACAGGATAGTCAGGTGCTCACCAGCGGTCCTGTTGTCGACGCTGTCAATGAAATCGGGGTGAAGCTGGCCCGTGCGGCGTCTGATTCTGATCCCGGTTTTGAATGGGCGTTTAACGTCATAGAATCTGAACAAGCTAATGCCTTTGCCTTGCCGGGCGGTTATACGGCTGTCTATACGGGCCTTATTCCTATTGCTGAAAATGAAGACGGTCTGGCGGTTATTATGGGCCATGAGGTCGCGCATGCGCTGGCCCATCACGGCGCCGAACGCATGGCTCAGCAAAATATTCAACGCATTGTCGGGGCCGGTGTATCCTTGGGCGCAGGCGGTTTGGATTTTGGCGCACAACGCGCTGTCATGGGGGTTTTTGGCGGTATTTCACAATATGGTTTTGCATTACCCTTTTCACGTAAACATGAATCTGAGGCTGATTATATCGGGCTGATATTGGTAGCGCGTGCCTGTTATGATCCGCGTGAAGCGCCGAAATTATGGGAACGCATGGGCGCAAATGCCGGAGCAAATCCGCCGGAATTTCAATCCACTCACCCTTCGCCAGAAACGCGGGTCAATGATTTCAAAAGCTGGATGCCTATGGCGGTAGAAATTTATAACCAAAACTGCCCAAATAAGATTAGCCTTTAGGGTTATTTTCGCTAGAAGCTAAAGAGCATGATAAAGCGGGGATAGATTTATGGTCGATAAAGTTCTTGTTACAGGTGTTTCGGGCTTTATAGCCTCTCACATAGCGGCGCAGCTTCTCGCAAAAGGCTATGCTGTACGCGGTACTGTACGAAATCTTGATAAGGGCGCACGTGTCGTCGAGACGCTCAAAGCCTCTGGTTCGGATGTCAGCCAATTGGAATTGGTAGAGGCCAATCTGGATTCCGATCAGGCCTGGCCAGAGGCGGTTAAAGACTGTCGGTATATCCAGCATATCGCTTCGCCTTTTCCGCTCGAGGCTCCGGATAATCGCGAGGCGTTAGTGCCCGAAGCGCGCGCAGGGGCGCAGCGTGTATTAGAACATGGCTTTTCTGCTGGCGCCGACCGTATTGTGATGACGTCCTCCATGGTGGCTATGATGGGCCAGCCCGGGCGAAAGAAGCATATGACGGTTAAAGAAACGGACTGGTCTGATCCGGATTGGAAACCTTTGACGGCCTATCCCGTTTCTAAAACCCGCGCTGAGCTTTCCGCATGGGCCTATGTCGAGGCGCAAGACCTTAAAGATAAATTGGTCACAGTGTGTCCCGGACTGGTTTTTGGTCCTGATAGTTACGGTAATGGCGGGGCATCGCTCGGTCTCATTAAGGCCATGTTTGCCGGGGACTTTCCGAAAATGCCCAAAGTCTCCTACCCTATTATTGATGTTCGGGATGTCGCGGCCATCCATATCGCGGCCATGACGGCACCGAAGGCGGGCGGGCGGCGCTTAATGGCGGCGGGTCAGACTTTATGGATGCACGAAATCGCCTCTGTTTTAAAGGCGGCCTATCCGGATGATAAAAACATACCCAAAGGGAGCTTACCAAATTTCATGGTCCGTCTTGTGGGATTATTTGATGACAGGATAAAGTCCATTATCCCGGATCTGGGTGTTTTCCATCAGGCCGATGCTAATTATGTCAGCAATATTACCAAGGTCATTCCGCGTCCGGCCAAGGAAGCGATTTTATCAGCAGCAAAGAGTTTGAGCCCCAAGAATATATAGAAGTCCGAACCATAGACACCCCAGAAACACATATATGCTCATGAATATGACCTACCGCAAATCTTGCGCTTTACTGGCTTGGACGGTTCTGGTCTTGCAATATATTATAATGCTGCAAAGCGGTGAATTTGGGGGTTGGGGTGTAACGACGCTGACATATTTGGGCTATTTTACGATATTGACCAATATATTAGTGGCTTTGGCTTTTTCGGTTCCCTTCTTTAAAGATACGGGGCGTTTGAAGACATTTTTTCAAAGACAGTCTGTGAGGGCCGCTATAGCCCTTTATATATTGGTCGTGTGTCTGGTTTATTATGGTGTGTTGGCGCAGATACATGAAACCGAAGGTCTATCGACAGTTTTAAATCTGGGCTTACATCTCATTTTGCCCGGGCTTTATCTTGTGGATTGGGTCGTTTTTGCCAAGAAAGGCGCTATGTCTTTTAAACACCTGCCCATGTGGACGCTCTATCCAATAGTCTACGGATTATTTGTCATAATACGCGGCCATTTGACGGGATTTTACCCCTATCCTTTTTTAAATATTGATGAAATCGGCCTTGGGCGTGTGACTCTGATCATGTTCGGCTTTGTCTGCATTTACGCTTTGGGAGGCGCTGGATTTATCGCGTTAGGGCGGGCTTTAACGCGGCGTGCAAGTGCCTATCAGGCTTAGCCTATTTTGATGTTCAAACTCCGTCCTTTTTGCGCTGCGTCTGTTCGTGCGACCTCGCGCAATTGATGTAAAAGCCTTTCAATAAAAACGGGGCTCTCTTCAAAAGTAGGGCTTTGGGTGTTTTCGCCGCTAGTTACACTTGGTCTGTGGCCGGCATAGGCGGGTGGGGCCCCTAGAAATTCGCGTAGTGTTTCTCGTAACATTTCGGTCGTTTCGCCAGCCGCGTCCTGCGGTCCATATGAGAGCAATAAAGGATCGAATTTGGGAGCCCGCGCTCTGATGGCTTCCATCATCCAATAGGCCCGCATGAAGAGATCACGCTGTGTGCTAAAGTTTAGCAAGCTGATATCGGAAGCCGCCGCCAATCTGACATGGGCCGGTGTGCAACCAGCGGGCAGGGCGATAAATGTCCAATCGTAATTGAGCGATAAGGCGAGCATCGCGCCCATTAAATCTTCAAACGGGGCGTTTCCGCAGGGAATGGCCGTAAAATGCTCATTGGAGGTTACATATTTAATGTCATTAAGCGGTACGCCGTCATGGACAGCATCACTTAGCGTTTTGTTATAAATAATGCCCGATTTTTTCATGAGCCCGCCGCTACATCCATCCAGCATGAGCACCGTTTTACCGGTTTTTGCTGCAGATTTTGCCAGTGCAAGGGTTAGCGCTTGCGTCTTTAAATCCGGACTTGCGGCGAAAACAGGTACGAAGTGCCCGGCAGGGGTATAATTTGCGTTTAAATAAGTTGCCATGTGCATGGCCTATCCCTCTCACTTCCGTGCGCCTTATTTTGGCGTTTAGACCTTATAGATCGGCTGATTTAAGGTCGCGCTAAGGGGTATGGTAAAATATGTCTAAACCAAGAGCATGCGTGTTACGGCGTAATTAAGAAGGGTTAACGACTTAGAGAGCATTTGATTGATAGCTTTAAGCGAATCACTTATCATTTATATACGGGTCACGCTGACAGTCTCGATCCATCTACAACGACATGCGAGTTAATTATGACAACACAATCCAAGCTCACCCCATCTGATTTATCCGCTCTTATGTGTTCTCGAATTTGCCATGACCTCATCAGCCCTGTCGGAGCGCTGGGGACCGCGCTTGAGGTTTTGGGTGATGATAGCAATGTAGACATGCATGGGGATGCTTTAGAGCTTGTCAAAATGTCAGCCAAACAGGCGTCTTCCAAACTTCAATATTTACGTATGGCCTTTGGGGCGGCGGGGTCTTCCAAAAGTTCTGTAGGTGTAGATGAATTGAAAAGTCTTGTCGGGGAAATGTACGGCGATGGCAAAATAGAGATAAGCTGGAACGGAGATTTGGCGGAGTTGGAGAAGAGCCGAGCGCGGCTTTTGCTCAATCTTGTTATGTTGGCGGTTCAGGCGATACCGCGCGGAGGGCAACTCACGATAATTTGCAAATCGATCAATGGCTCTGATGAATTGGTCTTACGGGCACAGGGTCGCAAAGCCCGTCTGGATGAGGCGGTGGAAAAGACATTGGCAGGCCGCGCGCCCGAGGACGGATTTGACGGTCGGACGATACAGCCATTTTATGCAGGCATGATCGTGCGCGAAATCAAAGGACAGGTTTTTGCCACGGCGACAGAAGACGAGGTTGTCTTTAAAGCTATTTGTCCGGCGATTGGGGCTCAAAACGCGGCTTGATTTGCTGTAAACCGCGTAGAAATCAACGCATATTAGGCCGAAGCTTTATAACCTCTTAACGATTTTTAGGCACTTTAACATCAGAGAGTAGCGGTGAGTCGCGCTCAACTGATAGTAAAGGTGCGTAATGGGAGATAATTTGCTGGCTGCGCGGACATTTGTCCAAGACGCGCAAATACATCTTGAGACCTTATTAAGCCCTAAACGCTTTGATAAGGCTATGGCGCGTAAAGCTATAGCCGATATTCGAACCGCCGCCCTGCCTCTTCAGGCTCGGGCGATCATGCGGAGCGGACAACGCGCATTAGAGCTATTGGATGCACAGGCGTCTGACCCTAAAATGGACGGGGCCTATTTGGCCCTAAACAAATTGGTTGCTCAATACCGTCAAGGTCTGGAAGAAATAGAACAGGCCGAAACCCTACCGTCTTTTATCGATGTGGCGGGCTCTGCGCACGATTATGAAGCGTTCATGGTCGCCAAGGAAACCTTGAGACCTGTTTTGAAGTTTTCGCGCAATGTAAATCATAAACAGGCCCTGTGTGTTCTTGCTGGACTGTCAGCAGATGAGGTGGATAGCGCGGAGACCATATCTGCAAACTTTAAAGAAGAAGACGATAAATCCTTACCTTTAGGCACCCCAATAACCCAGACACCTAAGGTTGCTCAAAATCTTGGGAAAAGTACCACGGAGTTGAACCAGACGGCTTTTGAAGATTTAATGCCCAGCCTGACCAATTGCGTGCTGATTGCAGCGCGGCGCAATAATAAGACGGTCAGCCTCGGATATTCTGCCAATGATGTGCATATCCCAAAAAATTACGTAAAGTTTGTTGAAAGAAAGTTACAGGCTCTTGGCCAATTTATTGTCGATAATATAGCGGAGGGCCGCGATATCAGACTGGCGCGCGGGGATAGCCAGAGTGGACAGATATTGATAACGGCGACGGAAAAGGACGGGGTCGTTATAATTGATATGGAATGTAAAGGGCGCGGCTTAAGCCGGTTACAAAAGGCTGCTGTTTCCAGTGAAGAGGACGCCTTCATACAGGTCAAATGTCTGGAAAGCGCCAATGTTACGATTATTCGGGTGATTGTAGATAGTCATATCTCTCACACCCTAGGGGCAAAAAATGCAACGCGTCCGGCTCAGTCCGGATCAAAAGAGAATGTAATATGAAAACCTGCCTTGTTGTTGACGATTCCAAAATGATCCGCCGCATCGCCGGACGGATATTAAAAGATCTGAAATTTGAGTCTAAAGAGGCTGCAAATGGTAAAGACGCCATCGAACAGTGCCGTGTTAAAATGCCTGATGCGATTTTGCTGGACTGGAAAATGCCGGTCATGGACGGCTTATCCTTTTTAAAAGAGTTACGAGGCGAGCCGGACGGTAAAAAGCCTGTTGTAGTTTTTTGTACAGCGCAGCGTGATGTTGACCAAATTTCTGTTGCTCTAGATGCAGGCGCGGATGAGTATGTCATGAAGCCATTTGATTCAGATATTATTGAAAGTAAATTCTTCGAAGCGGGCTTGCTTTCATGAGTGCAGCGCTGAGTTTAAAACCTAGCTATTATGAGGCTCTAAAGCGCTTAACAGTAGAATTGGCGGGTGTGAAGCTGGGGTCTGATCATGCTTTTTTGATAGAGACCCGCCTTTCGACCTTGGCCCGTAAGGAGGGGTTTGAGAGCCTCTCAGATATGATTGAGGAATTGTTTTCGCAGGGCAAAAACAGGCTGGCCATTCAAATCGTATCTTCTTTGCTTGAACGTGATACTCATTTCTATACGGATAAAATTGGATACCAGACCTTATTTGATGTTCTGATACCGAAATTATATCAAGTTTATAAAGGCGGGGAGATACGGCTTTTATCCTTTGGCTGCTCAAGTGGTCAGGAGCCTTATGGTCTAGCCATGTCGTTAGATAAAGTCCGTTCGCAATTTAAAGACATGACAATAAAAATTGTCGGAATAGACTATCCGTCTTCGGCGCTAGAGCGCGCACGCCAAGGACGCTATAGCCATTTTGATGTGCAGCGCGGCCTGCCTATACGTGATCTGATTACTTATTTTGATCGACGCGGCGAGGACTGGGTTATTAAAGATAAAATCCAGAAAGCCGTGGAGTTCAAGGAGTTTCATCTCCTGTCTAATCTCGAAAGCTTGGGGCAGTTTCACATTGTTTTATTTCGTAATGTCCTGCCGCATTATTCTTCACCGGCGCAGGTGCGGGTCTTGCGGGGTTTGGCTAAAGTCGTTAAACCTTTGGGTTATCTCATGTTAGGCTCAAAAGAGAGTTTAAGCGGCATTAATTATGGTTTTGATCCAGAGCCAGATCATCAAGGTGTTTTCCGGCGGCGCGAACCTGAGCCTGAGCCAGAAATAGAAGACCCGAATATCAAAAAACCCACGGGTAAAAAGACGTTCGAGAAGAGCAAAAAACGCGCGCGCGATATTGCCGATCTGGGTAAGAAAAAACCTAAATCAGGTTAGACAATATCCGCCGCAGACAATAAAAAACCCCTCTTTAAGAGGGGTTTTTTGTGCGTTACTGAAAGAAGACTTATTCTTCTTCACCTTTTGAGGCTTTCCCCGAAGGTAGGGGTTTGATAGTCTCGGCGCCGTCCACAGCTTCATCCTCACCAGCAATAAAGGCCTCACCGGCATCGCCCTCAAACATTTCAGCGGCAATTTCTGCACGCTCTGCTGCGGCGTCTTCGGCATCGGCTTTATTGGCCGCGAGTTGGGCTGCAATCACGTCTTCACCTTTAGCTTGTCGCTCGGCTTCGTCTTCCGAACGGGCCACATTGACAACAACATTTACAGAGACTTCAGGGTGAAGTTTGACTTTGACCTCGTGCAAACCAAGGCTCTTAATCGGCTGCTCTAGAACAACCATATTGCGTTTAATCTCACCACCCACAAGTTCAGCCACATCGCGTGAGCTAACAGACCCGTAAAGAATACCTGTTTCGCCAGCTTTGCGGATAACAATATAGGTTGATCCGTCAAGGGATGCGCCTGAGGCTGCGGCGCTTTCGCGTGCTTCAGCATTGCGTGTTTCCAAAAATTCGCGCTCGGCTTCAAACCGTGCCAAATTCGCTTTTGTTGCGCGTAACGCTTTGGCTTGAGGTAGAAGGTAATTTCGCGCAAAACCGGGTTTGACTCTTACAACATCGCCCATGGCGCCCAGTTTTTCTACACGTTCAAGGAGAATAATTTCCATGTCAAAATCTCCTATTTCGCAGCGTAAGGAATAAGGGCGAGATAGCGCGCACGCTTAATCGCCCGGGCGAGTTCGCGTTGCTTCTTATGCGATACCGCCGTGATACGTGAAGGCACAATCTTGCCTTTTTCAGACATATATCTTTGCAACATTTTTGGATCTTTATAATCAATTTTAATCCCGTTATCGCCTGAGAACGGGCATACCTTGCGACGACGGCTAAAGGATGTGCGTGACGGAAGGTTTTCTATTTTAATCGCGTTTTTAGCAGCCATGATCTAATCTCTCTTTTCGCGGCGTTTACGCTCTTCACGCTTTGCCAAAATAGGTGAGGGGTCTTCGGAAAATTCATCTACTCTGACGCTCATATAGCGCAAAATATCTTCGTTAATGCGGTGCTGACGCTCTATTTCATGTATGGCGTCCGCGGGGGCATTGACATGCAGGAGGCTGTAATGGGCTTTCCGGTTCTTTTTGACACGGTAAGCCAGATTACGCAGACCCCAATATTCGATTTTCTCGACGGAACCGCCAAGATTGCTGAATTTTTTTGAAAGGTTTTGGAGCATTTCTTCGACCTGTGCCGTTGAAATATCCGGTCGTGAGATAATCACGTGCTCGTAGAGAGACATAATCGTCCTTCATAATATAGACGCGGCACGTAGCCTTTTTGAAGGAAAAGGCCATGTGATGGCTCTGAAAGATATTTTCGGCACCTGCCGAGAGGGAAATTCAGACCGCCTCTGGTTAAGACCGCGCATTTGACACAGGGAGACGTTAAAATCAAGGGGTATTTTGAAGCCAGCCCTTATACCCATACATTGCGCGCCAAACAGTGCGGCGGATGACCTAAGGCTGGCCGGTGATGTGACGGTCCCACACAGTCCGTGGAAACTTAAGAATCCTCGTGAACCTAGTGTTCAAGTGGGCGTCGGAATTAAACGGACCACGATCCGAACAGAGCCAACTCCCGAGGAGTAATTTAAGGTCCGGTGGATTAGTGTTTCTCACGCAACCCGCAGTGACCGCCAAGGGTAATGTGGGCGGGTTGGATGAAATGTGCAAGTTAATAATATGTGTGAGGTTAATGCAGTAAAAGCCAGTCTTTGACCGGCTAACAGCCCGAATAGGTCAATTTATCTATTTTCGCGTAATCGGATCAAAGGCCTTTCCCCGCCAATCGGGCGTGACGTATGATCCAAACCTGTCAAAATTTATAGGGCTAAGCGCAGGTAAAGTTGGCTGAGCGGTTCGTTGACCGGATAGACTAATTTAACTGCAATTATTTACGGGTCTGCGCGTCTGCGCGCCCGTTCAAGGGTCGCAGGATCGACATTGTCCTCGAGGCGTTTTTTAAGCGCTTCCCGGTCTTTATCATAATCATCGACACCCGAATTGCCCGACTTTAAGAGCCAATAATAAGCATCCTCATAGGATTGGGCTACCCCTTCGCCTTTTGCCAAGGTAAAGGCATAAAGGAACTGGCCTTCCTTATCACCATTTTGCGCAGACTTTTCGAACCACCGAGCCGCTGCATCTACATCGCGCTCCACCCCTGCGCCTTGGTAAACCAGAAGTCCGAAATCTGCTTGGGCTGCGGCTATACCGCCTATTGCGGCTTGTCGCATTAAGGCGGCCGCCTTTTCGGAATCTGGCTTTATATCGAAGTTCTCCGCATACATGACGGCGGCAATATAAGCCGCCTCGGCATCTCCGTCGCTGGCCGCTTTTTCATACCAGCTTAGCGCAAGGGGGGCATTGGCGTTAAAATAAAGATCGCCCATACGACGGGCTGATTGTTTATCCCCGCTACGCGAAGCCTTGTTTAACCATTCGGCCGATTTATCGACATTGGCCTCTACACCGTGCCCTTTGCGGTACATATCTGCCAGAACCCGCATAGCGTCTTCTCGCCCTGCATTTGCGGCTCGGGTAAGCCAATCTAAGGCTTGGCCGGGATGCATGCCAGCTTGGGAACGCAAAGCCATTTCACCTAATGCTACAAGCGCATCCGGATGGTTCTGGTCTGCCGCAGCCCTGAACCAGCGGGCTGCGTCTTCCGTGTCAATAAGACCGGTTTCACCCCGTCGTAAAATATGCCCAGCCAGAACCTGCGCGTCGGCATCACCAAAAAGTCCGTCTGCACGCGGCGTACCTGCGGCTTTGGCATGTATCAATGCGAGCGTTTTATTACCGTCTTCATAGGCATTCAGCGCGTCTTGGTAGGTCACATAACGTTGTGGTATGTTAATATCTGCGGGACTGGCCCATGCCAGAGGCGCGGGTGCGCTTATGAGGAGCGCGGCGGCGAATGCTCCGCACAGAGTTTTGAGAGCTCTTTGATAGCCATATCCGGCCCTTGAGGATGATCCCAAATCCCGGATGAGACGGCGATGAAGTCCGCGCCTGCGGATATGATCTCCGCTGCATTGCTTAGGTTTATCCCGCCAATGGCGACGCACGGAATTTCGATATTTTGGTTCCACCATGTTAAAATCTCCAAATCTGCGCGGGTTTTAGCCGCTTTGGTCTGGGTTTCATAAAAAGCTCCAAACGCCACATAATCTGCCCCCGCATTTGCCGCGCTAAAAGCCAATTCCTTCGAATTATGACAGGTTACACCAATAATTGCATCCTTTCCTAGCAGTTGACGAGATGAAAAATAATCCATGTCGTCTTGGCCGATATGGGCGCCGTCAGCCCCGATGGCCTTTGCAAGGGTCGGATTATCATTCATTAGCACGAGCGTTTTGTGCTTGTGGGCAATATGGGTGATAGAGCGGCCCAATTGGATAAGGGCGTCATCGCTTAGGTTTTTTAGACGGATTTGCAGGCAGGCGACGGGCTGGTTTTTTGGTGCGGCCCCTAAGGTTTTATCCAGTGTTTTTAGAAATCCGGCTTTATCTTCGATAACAGGCGGCGTTATAGCATAAATCTGGCAAATATCAGGGTTCATAATAGCCGACTCCCATTTGGGGTGGGGCTATCAGGAGAAAAGAGGATAATGTCCCCGTCTGCATTGGCGAAACCCAAGGTCAGGACTTCAGACATAAAAGGCCCGATTTGGCGCGGCGGGAAGTTAACAACGGCTGCAATTTGTTTTCCGATTAGGGCTTCGGGCGTGTAGCGCTTGGTGATCTGCGCCGAGGACTTTTTCACGCCAATTTCAGAGCCGAAATCTATCCGCATTTTAATGGCAGGTTTCCGGGCCTCCGGGAAAGGTTCAGCCTCTAGAATAGTGCCTGTCCTAATATCTATTTGCAAAAACGTGTTGAAATCTGTTGGCGGCGGGCGTTGTGACATAGGCTTTCAATTCAATATTGCGTGCGGGTGACACATATGCTGGTGATAGGTTTTTTGAACCGTAAATTGCGTTGGAAAACTGTATCGTCCTGCTGTATTTTCCGTCAAAATACTACGCAGAAAAGTTAAAGAAAGAAAGATGAAAAAAGGAGGCAGACATCCCTTAAGCTAGGAATATTATTGACTCTTTAGAGATATTATAGTTAGGGGAGCCGGAAGTAGCGCGGCGCGTATGTTCATACTTCCTATAGAAACTATGATGTATAACTTTTTTGGAATATGATCAAAGTTCGGGTAGGTAAGGTTGCGCACGTATTTTGCGAGCATACCTACGGTACGGGGCAGTGGTGAGTGTAATGGGACAGACAAAAACTTATTTCGGGACCGACGGAGTGCGTGGTTTGGCCAATACGGGTAAAATGACGCCTGAAATGGTCATGCGTCTGGGTATGGCAACCGGTAAAATATTCAGAAATGGCGGGACGCGTCGCCATAGTGTCGTTATTGGAAAAGATACGCGGCTTTCAGGTTATATGATTGAACCCGCCCTTGTTGCAGGCTTTGCGGCAGTGGGCATGGATGTTAAACTTTTTGGGCCAATCCCGACACCGGCTGTCGCCCTGATGACACGGACATTACGGGCTGATCTGGGCGTGATGATAACGGCCTCACATAATAAATATGAAGATAATGGTATAAAGTTTTTTGGCCCGAACGGGCGTAAACTTCATGATGATACCGAACATGCGATCGAGGCGTTAATGCAAGGTAATCTTGATGGGGCCTTAACGTCTGCCAAGGATCTCGGACGCGTCAAGCGTTATGAGGACGTTCAGGCGCGTTATATCGAAATCGTGAAAAGTACATTTCCGCGGCGTATGCGGCTCTCAGATTTGCGCATCGTTGTCGATTGCGCCAATGGAGCGGCCTATAAGACCGCGCCCGCCACGCTTTGGGAGCTTGGTGCCGAGAAAGTTATTCCAATTGGTATTTCGCCTGACGGAACGAATATAAACAAGGATTGCGGGTCCACCTCCACGCAAAAGTTGTCGCAAACCGTTCTGGAAATGCGGGCAGATGTCGGCATTGCGCTGGACGGAGATGCTGACCGGCTCATTATGTGCGATGAGAAGGGTAAGATTATTGACGGCGATCAATTGCTGGCGCTTATGGGTCGAGGCTGGAAAGCGTCTGGGCAATTATCCCAACCGGGTATTGTGGCGACGGTTATGTCCAATCTGGGGCTTGAAAGGTTTTTACAAAATGAAGACCTTTCGCTTGTACGGACGGCCGTGGGCGACCGATATGTCGCCGAAGCCATGCGCGAAAAAGGATATAATCTTGGTGGGGAACAATCCGGTCATATGTTGATGACGGATTTCTCGCCTACGGGTGATGGGACAATGGCGGCCTTACAAGTTTTAGCCGAGATTGTTCGCTCCGGGAAACCGGCCAGCGAAGTGTTAAACCTGTTTGACCCCGTCCCGCAGCAACTCAAAAATGTGCGTTATAATCCGAGCGTTAAACCTTTGGCCCATAAAGACGTCATTCAGGCTATTGAAGATGCAAAATCTGATCTGGGCGATACGGGCCGGGTGCTTGTCCGGGCTTCCGGTACGGAGCCGCTTATCCGGGTTATGGCCGAAGGCGATGATATTTCAAAGGTCGATAAAATTACCGACCAACTTGTCGAACTTATCCGTAAAGTCGCAGCTTAAAACTGTTTAGTCTCTATTCCTGACAGCTTTGGGGCCAATTAGCGCCTATTTGCGCAAATAGTATCTTTTATATCGACGCAGTTCACGTTACATATTCCACACAATTAAATCTGATGACCGAATCAGTTGGCATTAAAGGCTTTAAGACTGACGGGGGAGAAACGTGGCGTCGCTGCAGTCCATGCCAATAGATACCATTAGTTTGCTGATAACCTCAGCGGCTGTGCTTGTGGCGATACTGGCCAGCTATATTGCTTTTAGAAACTCTGTCATCCGTGTGCGGTCCGATGGGCACTGGAAAGAGAAATGTAAGCAATTAGATCAACAGCTCACGCGGATTGATTCTGTTTTTGGCAGCTATCCGGGACTTATACTGGTCTGGGAAGAAAACATACCCGACCCGAAATCCGATTGGGGCGACCCGCGCATATATGGGTCTCCGGCAGCCTTGGCCTCTATTGTACGCTTTGCCGAACCCGGTAAGGGTACGGATTTTGCCAAGCGTGTCCTTGATGGTCTTGCCGATCTGGACACGATAAGCGAGAGCGAGGACTCGCTTTCTCTGCGCGGTCACTTGAGCAAGCTGAGAAGTCACGGCGAGGCCTTTTCAATTTCAATCGTTTTACCCAGAGGCAATGTCATTGAGGCTGACGGGCGTGTGGCCGGACGCCAAGTTGTTATGTGGTTAGAGGATGCGTCAATACGCGGCGAAGATGAAAAAACTGCGATTGGCCGTTTCGAAAAGCACCGGATTACAGCCTCGACAGACCCCATTGCTTTTGTCGAAATGATGAGCCGTGCGCCTTTTCCCATGTGGCGTATTTCCGGTGTGGGACGTTTGACATGGGTGAATGAGGCCTATGTCAGTGCGGTGGGCGCAGGCTCTATGCAAGAGGTCTTGGAAGCGCAAACTCAACTTGATGAACATGCCGCCCAGCAAGCCAAACAGGCATTAAGTTCCAATGAGCGTATAGAAGATACGCGCTATATTGTTTTGGATGGACAACGTCGTTCAACCTCTTTGATAGTCTTTCCGATTTCCGGCGGGGCGGCGGGTCTGGCTATGGATGCCAGTGAAACCGAAGGTTTACGCGATGCGTTGACGCGCCATATTCGTGCCCATGACGAAACCCTTAACCGCTTGGACGAGGCTGTGGTTATTTTCGGCGGCGATAAACGCATGACATTCCACAATAAGGCCTTTGCCAAATTATTCGGCATTGAAGAAAATTGGTTCAGGGATCGCCCGAGCCATTCCGAATGGTTGGATTATCTCAGGGAGAAGCGACAATTACCGGAACAGACGGATTACCAAAGCTGGAAAAGCGGTGAACTCGCACTTTATACAGATTGGCCCGGAGAAATGCCTGATGAGGTCTGGACATTACCCGATGGGCGGTCTTTGCGCATTGTGCGCCTGCGAGACCCGGAAGGGGGTATCTCGATTATGATCGGGGATATGACGGATAAGCTGACGCTGCAAAGTAAGTTTAACACGCTCATCAATGTGCAAAGTGCGACCCTTGATAGGCTCACAGAGGGCATTGCGGTTTTTGGCACGGATGGCCGGTTGCGAATCCATAATGCGGCCTTTGAGACGTTATGGAATCTTCCCAAGGATTTGCTTAAAGATAATCCCCATTTTACTAAGCTTATCCCAAACCATTTACCTCTTTATCATGATAAGGTTTTCTGGGATGAGCTTAAGGCCTTATGCACAGACCCGAACCCGCGTGTTAGGCGGTCTATGCAAGGTGAAATTAATCGGTCCGATGATACGAGCTTAACCTGGCTTTCCAAGCCTTTGCCCGACGGGGCGACCCTCATTGCCTGGGACGATGTGACGGATGAACGCCGGGCGGAAGCGGCCTTGATAGAGCGGGCAGAGGCTGTAGAGGCCGCCGATAGACTTAAGTCGGAATTTGTCGGCCATGTGAGCTACCAGCTCCGAACGCCGCTTACGACCATAGCCGGCTATGCAGATTTGCTCCAAAACAACGCCGCCGGTGAGCTAAACGACAAACAAGCCGAACATGTCTTTGCCATACAAACGGCGTCTGAGGACTTAACGAAAACGATTGATGACATTCTTGATATAGCCGCTATTGAGGCCAATGTTCTCAATCTTGATCTTGGCGACGTCAATGTGTTTGATATGCTGTTTAATGCGCTCGATTATGTGGCGACGAAAGCAGAGGATACGCGCATTTCACTCAGCCTCGATTGCGATGAAAAAACCGGTATCATCCGCGCTGATGAAACACGCTTAAAACAGGTTGTCTATAATTTATTGTCAAATGCCTTACGGTTTACAAAACCGGGCGGGAAAATTGTTCTGGGCGGAAAGCGCACAGATGACGGCGGTGTTATGATCTGGGTCAAGGATGACGGCGTTGGCATTCCCTCTGACCATCAGCCCAAAGTGTTTGAAAGCTTCCAGTCTTCTCGCGGGGGTGCGGGGCTTGGGCTGGCTTTGGTACAAAGATTTGTTGAGCGTCATGGCGGTTGGGTCGATCTCGAATCCGAGGAAGGCCAAGGGACGCATGTTACCTGTTACCTGCCGCGCGAAGCGACGATAGATAATGCGCATCCTGAGTTATTTGCGGCAAATGGCTAGGCATTCGGCGTAATTGCCAGCAAGACCCAAGACGAAATCCTGACAGAGAGACATATAAAACCGCCGCATTTTACTGCTGGGGAGAATATATGAGGTCTGATGGGAGGCGGTGGTTTACTGAACTTCGGGCGTTGTGACTTTTATGCCGTCGAGCGCATCTGAGATGAGGATTTGACAAGACAGACGTGAATTGTCTTGAACATTTTCTGCAAAATCCAACATGCTGTCTTCCATATCGTCCTTGTCTTTTAACTTGCCTAAAAAAGCCTCATTTACATAGACATGACAGGTCGCACAGGCACAGGCGCCGCCGCAATCGGCATCAATTCCGGGAATCATATTTTGCACAGCGGCTTCCATAATTGATGTCCCGGCTTTGGCTTCGACCTCGCGACTGGTTCCAGTATGGTCCGTAAAGATGATTTTTGGCATGATGTCTCCATGGATGTGTTTAAAATCTATGTAAGGACTTGCCATGATTTTGCAAGCGCGTATCACGTAAATATATGCAGAAGATATTACTCGGTTCTGAAAACGAAATGCTCGCCTTTGGCGCGGCTCTTGCCAAAGCTTCCCGGGCAGGGGATGTTATATTCTTGCGCGGTGATTTGGGCGCGGGTAAAACGACTTTAGCGAGAGGGTTTATTCAATCGCTTATAGCAGAGACCGACGTTCCGTCACCGACTTATACATTGGTGCAAACTTACGAGACACCAAATGTAGAAATTTGGCATTGCGATCTTTACAGGCTTGAACAGCCGGACGATATTTTGGAGCTCGGATTACTGGAGGCTTTCGAGACCTGTATCTGTTTAGTTGAATGGCCGGAGCGAATGGGGGCGTATGCGCCAGCCTCACACCGGAGCGTTAAGATTGAGTTTGACGGGTCTGGGCGCGAACTTACACTTAAAGGGTGGAACGAAAGTGTCAAAACAAGTTAAAGCCCAAAGCCATGACCGGGAGGCGGAAATAGCGGCCTTTTTGGACGCGTGCGGATGGGGAGGCGCCCGACGTGAAAATGTGCCGGGCGATGCGTCGACCCGTCGATATGAACGGCTGACATATAAAGGCCAGCCTGCCGTCTTAATGGATGCACCCAAATCAAGCGAAGCCCCGAGTGAGCCTGTGGGGGCAACAATAGAGACCCGCCGTAAGCTTGGTTATAATGCAACGGCGCGCTTGGCGGGGGGTGATATGACAAGCTTTGCGGCCCTGTCGCAGGCTTTAATACGCAGAGGGTTTTCCGCCCCGAAAATTATAGCCGCTGATTTGGGCCGCGGCTTTTTATTGCTTGAAGATTTCGGTCGGGCTGTCTTTGCGCCTATAATTGAAGCGGACCCTGCTCAAGAAGCGCCTTTATACAAGGCGGCGATAGACACATTGGCAGCTATTTACCGCTCCAGTTTCCCGCCGGTTTTAAACTATGGGTCAAGCGAATGGCGCGTACGCGATTATGACGAGACCGCCCTATGTGCTGAAATGGATTTATGTTTGGATTGGTACGCCAAAGGTGTAGGGCGTGAGATCAAGCCTGCTGCGCGCTCGCAGTTCTTTTTGCATTGGCGAGACGCCTTCAAGGCTTTGGAGGCTCACAAACCCGGTCTAGCCTTGCGCGACTTTCATGCAGAAAACCTGTTTTGGCTTCCAGAACGAGACGGCAATGCCCGTGTGGGACTGATTGATTTTCAGGACGCCCTCTTTGTGCACCCTGCTTATGATGTCGCCTCGCTGATAGAAGATATAAGGCGCGATGTTTCATCCGAGCTTAGCGCGGTTTTATTGGAAGAATTTTGTGATAAATCCGGTCTGTCTTATGATGCAGATTTCCTCGCAGCTTATGCGGTGATGGGGGGGCAAAGAAATACCAAGCTTTTGGGCTTTCCGGTTCGCGCCGAGCTTAAATTTGGCAAACCGCAATATATGGCACTCATGCCACGGGTAAAACGACATTTCAAAAATAGTCTGCAACATGACATTATGACCGATATCTATATCTGGTTTGAAAACCATTTACCCGAAGCGCTTGAAGTCTAGAAGGTGGGCGGCAAATGATAAAGACAGCAATGGTAATGGCCGCTGGACACGGAACACGCATGCGGCCCCTAACCAATGACAAAGCCAAAGCTATGGTGGAATTAGGCGGCCAGCCTTTGATTGATCATATGCTGGACCGCTTAGAGGCGGCTGGCGTTAAGCGGGTGATTGTGAATGTCCATGCCTTTGCCAATCATTTGGAGGACCATTTAAAAAGCCAGAATCGGGATTTTGATATTCTAATATCAGATGAACGTGAGGCCCTGCTTGAAACGGGGGGCGGTCTTGTTAAAGCCTTGCCTTTATTAGGCCAGGCCCCGATTTTAATTTGTAATATTGACGCTATTTGGGCGGCGTTTGAAGATGTTCTCGCGCATTTAATGTCAGCGTGGAACCCTGCAAAAATGGACGAGCTTTTATTGCTGGCGCGGCGCGATGCCAGTCTGGGCTATAACGGAGCAGGGGATTTCGACCTTCTCGAAAAAGGCCAAATTGTTAGACGTCGCGGTGAAACGGCGGCGCATATTTATGCAGGTGTTCAGGTTTTCAAACCTGTATTGGCCAAACCCTATAAGGCAGAGCCTTTTTCGCGTAATAAAATATGGGATGAGAGCTTAGGTCGTAACCGTATTTTTGGGTGCGAACTTCCTGGGTACTGGATGCATGTTGGTGATCCGCGAGCGCGCTTGGCGGCTCAAGCCGTTCTGAGACAGGTCAAAATATGAGCGCATCAGACACCCAAAAATCTATCTATAATTTGCCGGCCGGCCATGAGTTTATGCCTGCGCTTGTAAAAGGACTGAAACGCCGGTTTGGGCCGGATTTGCAAAAAGCCCTAATTTTGCTGCCTACGCGCCGGGCCGTACGGGTTTTAGGGGATGCGCTTATTGGGGAGGGCGGTGCTGATATTTTACCGCGCCTGAGAACTTTGGCCGATATTGATCCCGAAGAGCCGCCTTTCGAACCCGGGGAACTTGGACTTTTGGTACAGCCGGCCATCTCGGCCACGCAAAGGCGGTTTGAGCTCGCCAAGCTGGTTTCGCGCTTTCATCACGCGACGTCTGATCTTCCTCTTGAGATTGACGGGGCTTTGGCTCTCGTCGATCCTCTGCTTAAAATTCTCGATGACGCGGATATGGAAGAAGTCAGCGCGGACAAAATTTCTGGCTTGCAGGAAATTTCCGAATTCGCCGCCGAACATTTTCAAAATGCGGCTGTGTTTTATGATATTTTGCAAAAATATTGGCCAAGCCGCCTGAAAGAATTAGGGATGATGTCGCCCATGGCAAGACGTGTGGCGGTATTAAATGCCCTGACTGATTTATGGTATGAAATCCCGCCCGAGCATCCGGTTATTATTGCCGGTTCAACCGGAACGCTGGGTGCGACAGCCCGTCTTATGAAATGCGTCTCCGGTTTAAAGGACGGTCTGATTATTTTGCCCGGACTGGATATAAATTTACGGCAAACGGCGTGGGACCAGATAGAGGCGGACCATCCACAGGGCGCGCTTAAAAATCTCTTGGGAATTTTAGGTCGTTCCCACCGTGACATTCCTAACTGGATAGACACTGATAATGACAAGGCGAGGGCGCGCAGAAGCTTGCTATCTGAAAGTCTCGTGCCAGTTGGTGAAACGCAAGATTGGCCCAGTCGTATTGCGAATTTGATCTCGCAAGGCGGCCAAAAAAATCCCCGAGAAGATATATCAGGCGGCGGACCGAATGCCTCGAACGGTACATTTGATCAAGGCTTGAGCGGTCTGTCCTTAATCGAAGCCGAGACAGCAGAGACTGAGGCGCAAACCATTGCCGTTATCTTTCGTGATCTATTGGAAGTACCAGGTAAAAGAGCGGCGCTTGTTACGCCTGACCCGGGTTTGGCTCGTCGGGTACGCGCGGCTTTGCGGCGCTGGGAAGTCGAAGTTGATTATTCTCAGGGAGAACCTTTGGAGGAGACGGCTTCGGGGCGGTTTATATCCCATATTCTTGATTGCGCAGACGCGGTAATTGCAGCCTTCGACGCACAAGCGCACAGTCAGGATATGGGTTTGGAACCTCAACGCCCCTTTCCTAATGCGCTAGCATTTGCGGCTTTGTGCAAGCATCCGCTTTTTGCCTACCGGGAAAAAGCGGGTTATTTTCGCGAAAAGTGGGAGATGGTAGAGCGGGCGGGTTTTCGGGCCCGGCGAGAGAAAGACAAAAAAGCGGAATTGGAAAAACAGGCTGGATTTTTAAAGCACTTATGCGCCGCCTTTAGCGCCTTTATGCCAGAGGGGCTTGGAACAGAAAAACGCCTTAACATATCGGATTGGGCGCGGGCTTTGGCAGAGACAGCGGAAATTCTGGCGGGAACGGACTCGCAACAGGGCGCGCTGCGTTTATGGCAGGGTGATGCGGGTGAGCAAGCTGCAAGGCTCATTGAAGACCTCATAACTTACGGCGATATATTAGAGCCGGTCCCGCTTGGGATATTTGCAAGAATTATAACAAAAATGATGCGAGGCAAGGCGGTGCGCCCGCGTTTTGGAACCCATCCGAGATTGCAAATTCTTGGTCCTTTAGAGGCCCGTATGCTCTCGGCGGACCTCATTATATTAGGCGGTTTAAATGAAGGGGTTTGGCCAGCACGCCCGACCCAAGCGCCGTTTTTGTCACGGAAAATGCGCCAAACGCTCGGCTTGTCATTGCCAGAGCGTCGTTACGGGCTGGCCGCCCATGATTTTGCCGGACTGGCGGCCCATCCCAATGTCATCCTCACCCGCGCCCAGAGGTCTGAAGAAGGTCCCATGGTGGCCTCGCGCTGGATATGGCGTTTGCAAACTTTGATAAACGGGGCATTGGGTGAAAATCACAGAGCGCTAGAGCCGGATAAACCTTTTTTGCAATGGGCACAGACCTTGGACCACATCGATCCTGTTGATGTTAAGGCCGCGCCTGAGCCTAGGCCTGCGCCCCCGCTTAACGCTCGCTGGCCGCACGGGCGAAAACTATCTATTACCGAGATAAAAAAATGGGTGAGAGACCCGTATTCGATTTATGCGCGGTATATTTTAGGCTTATCACCTTTGGCCGATATTGAACCCGATTTGGGCGTGCGCGAATTTGGTTCAGCAATGCATAAAGGGCTTGAGCGGTTTATGCGAGACCATAAGAGATCTTTACCTGAACGTGCGGATAAAGATCTGGTCAAGGCCTTTAACACAGCCCTGTTTGAGGCCGGGTTTCCGGATTTTGAAATTGCCAAGGAAAGCTCCAGACTTGTCACGATAGCGAAAGATTTTACCGATTGGGCGCGCGCGCGCCGCGCCGAAGGGTGGCAAGTTGGCGACATTGAAGCCTATGGATCACACACTATTGAAGGGGCAGGTTTCACAATAACGGGGATTGCCGACCTCATCGAACGCTCCGCCTTGGGTTATGCCGTTATCGATTATAAAACAGGAACGCCGGCTACAGTCGCCGAAGTAAAGGCGGGTTTTGATCCGCAATTACCTTTAACCGCTTTTCTTCTATCGCAAGGCGGTTTTAAAACTCTCAAAGCCGGTCCGACACAGGATTTGGCTTATGTTCGGTTAAAGGGGACAGCGGCCCAAAAAACAATCCTTAGTCCTCTCACAGCGTTTCCGGGTTTTAAGCCCCGCTCAAAGCCCTTATCAGCGTCGGAATATATGCAATCGGCACTGGAGGATTTAAAAAAGCTGATTGCCGCATTCGATAATGTTGATACGGTTTATTACTCCCAACCCCGTATGCAATATACCCATGATTACGGCGAATATGATGATTTGGCACGGCGCGGGGAATGGGCGCGTATCATGGGGGCCGAGGCAGGGGCTCAACCGGGTGGGGG